>NZ_VFMO01000001.1:2248346-2569538 GCF_006715095.1 Yimella lutea | reverse complement strand
ACTCCGTCTACCCGGCTCTGTTCACCAGCGCCGTGCAGAAGGGTGGCCACAGCGTGGGCTTCCTGGCTGACAAGACCCTCGACGCCGAGATCAACCGCATCATCGGTCTCGACGCCGACAAGCAGGGACCGGAGTGGAACAAGCTCGACGAGAAGCTGGCCAAGGACTACATCCCGGCGATCCCGCTGGGTTACGGTAAGGCCAACTTCATCTTCGGCAAGCAGGTCCACAACGTGGTCAACGACCCGAACCGCGGTATGCCGGACCTGGCCCAGGTCTGGGTCGGCTGACCTACGTCAGTAGCAACACCTTGAAGTAAGTTCACGAGCGGGGCCGCCCGGTGATCCCGGGCGGCCCTTCTCGCGAGCCCCCAACGCACCCCATTCCGACCAGGAGTACTCGTGCTCGTCTACGTCCTCCGACGGCTGCTCATGACGCTCAGCGTCATGCTTGCCGCGGTGACCTTCACCTTCGTCATCTTCTATCTCGGCCCGAACGATCCCGCCGGAATTTCGTGCACCCGTAACTGCACCGAGGAGCGGATCGCGGAGATCGAAAAGAGCATGGGCCTCGACAAGCCCAAGGTTCAGCAGTACACCGAGTACGTGAAGGGGATCGCCGTCGGGCGCACGATCACCTCCGGCGGTTTCCAGAAGGAATGCGCCGCCCCCTGCCTGGGCTGGTCCTGGGTTCAGGACCGTCCGGTCAAGGACATGGTCTTCCAAGCAGCTCCGGTCACGCTGTCGGTGGTGGTCGGCGGCACCGTGGTCTACACGCTCTTCGGCTTGATGTTCGGGGTGGTGGCAGCGCGCAACAGAGGTAACTGGGTCGATCGGATGATCGTCGGTATCACCCAGTTCGTCCCGTCGGTGCCCTACTACATCCTCGCGCTGCTGTTCTTCCTGTACCTGATGGTGCTGCATCCCATTCTCCCGCGCAGTCAGTGGGTGCCATTCACCGAAGATCCTGCAAAGTGGTTCGTCGGCCTGATCGGTGTCTGGCTGATCTACGGCCTGATCCAGGCGACGGCATACGTGCGCTACGTGCGCGCCGCGATGATCGACACGCTCTCCGGTGACTTCGTCCGCACCGCCCGATCGAAGGGCCTGTCGGAGCGGAAGGTCGTCGTCAGCCACGCGTTGCGCGCTGCGATGGCACCGTTCCTGACCCTCGTCGGCCTGAACATCGCCGCGGACCTGTCCGGGGCGGTCTTCACCGAGCGCATCTTCGGTCTGCCCGGCATGGGCACCTTGGCGATTCGTTCGTTCGATCAGCAGGACCTGCAGGTCATCAGTGGCGTCGTCCTGGTCGGAGCCCTGGTCGTCAGCGTCGGCAACCTCATCGTCGACCTGCTGTACGGCGTCGTCGACCCACGCGTGAAGCTGTCCTGAGGAGAGAAGAGCGATGTCCACAGCAGCAATCAGCGAACAGTCCTCCCGCCGTCCGCGGCTCGACCCCAACGCCGAGACCATCCTGGAGGTCAAGGATCTGCAGGTGCAGTTCCCGACGGCCGATGGTGTGGTCAGTGCCGTCAACGGCGTGAGCTACGAGCTCAAGCTCGGTGAAACCCTGGCGATCGTGGGGGAGTCCGGTTCGGGCAAGTCCGTGTCGTCGATGGCCGTCATGGGCCTGCACGACCCGAAGCGCACCCGGATGAGCGGGTCGATCCTGCTCGACGGACAGGAACTGGTGGGCGCGAGCCCGCAGACCTTCCAGAAGGTGCGCAGCAACACCGTGGCGATGATCTTCCAGGATCCGCAGTCTTCACTGCACCCGTTCAAGAAGATCGGAAGCCAGATCGCCGAGGCGTACCTGGTGCACCACAAGGTGTCCAAGAGTGTCGCCCACAAGCGTGCGGTCGAGATGTTGGACCGTGTCGGTATCCCGAACCCGGCCCGTCGTGCGAAGCAGTACCCGCACGAGTTCTCCGGTGGTATGCGTCAGCGCGCGATGATCGCACTCGGTCTGGTGAACGACCCGCGTCTGCTGATCGCGGACGAGCCGACCACCGCGCTCGATGTGACAGTGCAGGCACAGATTCTCGACCTGCTCAACGATCTGCAGCGCGAGTTCGGGTCGGCGATCATCATGATCACCCACGACCTTGCTGTCGTCGCGGAGGTCTCCGACAAGGTGCTGGTGATGTACGCCGGCCGCGGTGTTGAGTACGGCACCACGCGTGAGGTGCTGGCCGATCCGCGTCACCCGTACACCTGGGGCCTGTTGTCGTCGGTGCCCTCGCTGTCGGCAGCACTCGACGTGCCGTTGAACCCGGTGCGCGGCAACCCGCCGAGCCTGTTGAACCTGCCCAAGGGCTGCTCGTTCAACCCGCGGTGCGACTACGCCGACCGTGTTCCGGGAGACCGGTGCTTCACCGAACTGCCGGCGTTCACCGAGGTGCCGGGCGAACCCGGACGTCTGACCCGGTGCCACCTGGCCGAGCCCGCCGAGATCTTCGCGGCCGAGGTCGCGCCGCGACTGGGGAAGTAGTACGAGATGGCAGATCTGAACAAGGAATCGGGCACCGGCTCCCACGCAGCCGGCGCCGAAGAGAACGCCGCAGGCGCCGGTGCCACGCATCGGCCGGAGTACGACGCTGCCCCGGTGGTGCACGAGCGCAAGGCCACCGCCGGCCGTGAGCCGCTGCTGGTGGTGGAGAACCTCGCCAAGCACTTCCCGGTGAAGGAGTACTCGGGGCTGTTCCCGACCACCCTGCAGACACGGGCCGTCGACGGAGTGAGTTTCGACCTCGCCGCGGGGGAGACCCTGGGCCTGGTCGGTGAGTCCGGCTGTGGCAAGACCACCACCGGTCGTCTCATCACCCGACTGCTGGAGCCCACCGACGGCAAGATCACCTTCGGCGGCAACGACATCACCCACATGAAGGAGAAGGACCTGCGTCCGCTCCGTCGTGACATCCAGCTGATCTTCCAGGACCCCTACGGTTCGCTGAACCCCCGCTTCACGGTTCAGTCGATCGTCGGTACCGCACTGGAACTGCACGGCATCGTGCCCAAGAAGCAGGTCAAGGCACGCGTTCAGGAGTTGCTGGAACTCGTCGGTCTGAACCCTGAGCACATCAATCGTTATCCGAACGAGTTCTCCGGCGGTCAGCGTCAGCGCATCGGTATCGCCCGAGCGCTGGCCGTGGAGCCGAAGGTCATCGTGGCCGACGAACCGGTGTCGGCGCTCGACGTGTCGATCCAGGCACAGGTCATGAACCTGATGAGCAAGTTGCGCAAGGAACTCGACATCGCGTTCGTGTTCATCGCTCACGACCTCGGCGTCGTGCGGCACTTCTGCGACCGCGTCGCGGTCATGTATCTGGGCAAGGTCATGGAACTCGGCGACCGCGAGGAGATCTACGGCGCACCCGAGCACCCTTACACGCAGGCGCTGCTCTCGGCGGCGCCCGACCTGAATGTCGTTCGTGGCCACGTGCCCGAGGAGCGGATCCGACTGGTCGGTGACGTCCCGAGCCCGATCGATCCGCCGAGCGGTTGCCGCTTCCGCACCCGGTGCTGGAAGGCACAGGACATCTGTGCCAGCGAGGAACCGCAGATCAAGGGGCACGGGGAGCGTTTCGGTCACGGCATCGCCTGTCACTTCCCGGAGAAGAAGACCCACCTCACCGCAGAGGTCGTCGAGGCGGACGCCTGATCCACGCAGGACGCATTCGAACGGCGGCCGCACCACACACCGTGGCGCGGCCGCCGTTCGTATCTGTCGCGACGACCCTCACCGACGGGCGATAAGCTTCGAGGGATGCATACCGACACCTTCTCCCGAGCAGCCCGACGACGCGACGTCGCCGGGACAGTCGGGTCGTGTCGGCACCTGGGAGCACGAGCCGCGTAGGGCCCTGTCGGCCCCGCCCCTCGTCCTGCCCATTTTCTTGATCGAAACCTAAGGATTCTCATGGAAACCGCCGAGATCCGGCGCCGTTGGCTGAAGTTCTTCGAGGACAACGACCACGTGGTCGTGCCCAGCGCACCGCTCATCTACGACGACCCCAACCTGCTGTTCGTCAACGCCGGCATGGTGCCGATGAAGCCGTACATGCTCGGCCAGCAGACGCCGCCGTGGCCGCGCGCCACCAGCGTCCAGAAGTGCGTGCGCACCGGTGACATCGAAGAGGTCGGCAAGACCTCACGTCACGGCACGTTCTTCCAGATGAACGGCAACTTCAGCTTCGGTGACTACTTCAAGGAGCGCGCCATCGAACTGGCGTGGGGTCTGGTCACCACCCCGATCGCCGACGGCGGGTACGGCCTCGACCCCGAACGTGTCTGGCCGACCGTCTACGAGGACGACGACGAGGCGTACGCGATCTGGCACGAGAAGATCGGCATCCCCGTCGAGAGGATGACCCGCCGCGGCAAGGAGGACAACTACTGGAACATGGGTGTGCCCGGTCCGGGTGGTCCCTGTTCGGAGTTGTTCTACGACCGTGGCGCGCAGTACGGCGCCGAGGGCGGACCGGCGGTCGACGAGGACCGTTACATGGAGTTCTGGAACCTCGTGTTCATGCAGGACGACCTGTCACAGGTGCGCAGCAAGGCCGACTTCGACATCGCCGGTCCGCTGCCCGCCAAGAACATCGACACCGGTATGGGCCTCGAGCGCATGGCGACGCTCCTGCAGGGCAAGGACAACCTGTACGAGATCGACGAGGTCTTCCCAGTGCTCGCCAAGGCCGCCGAGATGACCGGCAGGAAGTACGGCGAGAAGTCCGGGCAGGCGGCAGGGCAATCGCACCCGGACGACGTGCACCTGCGTGTGGTCGCCGACCACGTCCGCTCCAGCCTGATGCTCATCGGCGACGGAGTGACCCCGGGGAACGAGGGTCGCGGCTACGTGCTGCGTCGCATGCTGCGCCGCGCGGTGCGCGCGATGCGGTTGCTCGGTTACGAGGACAAGGCCCTGCCCGAACTGCTGCCGGTCTCCATGGACCGCATGAAGGCCAGTTACCCCGAACTCGAGATCGATTTTCCCCGCATCAGCCAGATCGCCTACGGCGAGGAGGACGCGTTCCGCCGCACGTTGGGCGCCGGCACGGTCATCCTCGACACCGCCGTGACGAAGGCGAAGCAGAGTGCTGCGTCGACGGGCGGTGGCCAGGCGACGCTCGCGGGAGAGCAGGCCTTCCAGTTGCACGACACCTACGGCTTCCCGATCGATCTGACCCTCGAGATGGCCGCCGAGCAGGGTGTCCAGGTCGACGAGCCGGGGTTCCGCCGCCTGATGCAGGAGCAGCGCGATCGCGCGAAGGCCGACGCGAAGTCGAAGAAGGCCGGCCACGCGCACACCGAGGTGTGGCGTGAACTGCGAGCCCTCGGTGCCACCGATTGGCTTGCCTACCAAGGACTTTCGGCGGACGCGAAGATCACCGGCATCGTCGTGGACGGCGTGCAGGTGCCCGAGCTTCGTCCGGGTCAGACCGGTCAGGTCGTACTCGACCGCACCACGTTCTACGCAGAGTCCGGCGGTCAGATCGCAGACTCAGGAGTCATCGCCGGTCCGTACGGCGAGTTGCCGGTGCGCGACGTTCAGCGTCCGGTCAAGGGCCTGGTCGTCCACACCGTCGAAGCCGGCGAGCACGGGCTCACCGTCGGCGACGCAGTGGAGGCCAAGGTCGACCCCGAGTGGCGTGTGTCGGCCTGTCAGGCACACTCCGGCACCCACGTCGTGCACGCGGCGCTGCGGCAGGTCCTCGGCCCGTCCGCGCTGCAGTCGGGTTCGTACAACAAGCCCGGCTACCTGCGTCTCGACTTCGCGTGGAACTCCGGCCTCTCGGCCGCGACCCGCAGCGAGATCGAGGAAGTGTCGAATCTCGCTGTGCGACAGGACCTTCCGGTGTCGGCGCAGTTCATGACGCTGCCGGAAGCGCGCGAATGGGGGGCGCTCGCTCTCTTCGGGGAGACCTATGACGAGCAGGTACGCGTCGTCGAAATCGGTGGCCCGTGGTCGCGCGAACTGTGCGGTGGCACGCACGTCGCACACTCCTCGCAGATCGGTGCCCTGACGCTCACCGGTGAGGGGAGTGTCGGCTCGGGCGTACGTCGTGTCGAGGCGCTCGTCGGGATGGAAGCGCTGCGTTACCTCGCCAAGGAACGAATGCTGGTCGCCGAACTCAGCGGAATGGTCGGCGCGCAACCGGGCGAACTGCGCGACAAGGTCGACGCCCTGCTCGGCCGGGTCAAGGACGCCGAGCGCGAGATCGCCAGGCTGAAGCAGGAACAGGTGCAGGCCGAGGCTGCCTCCCTCGTGGAGCAGGCACAGGACATTTGCGCGGTGAAGGTGCTGACCCACCACGCGGGTGACCTACCGGCGGACCAGGTGCGCTCGCTGGTGCTCTCGTTGCGCGCCCGCCTCGGTGACGCGTCCGGCTCCGTCGTGGCGGTCACCGGTGTCAATGCCGGGCGGCCGGTGGTCGTGATCGCTACCAACCAGTCGGCCCGTGACCGCGGCATCCAGGCGGGTGCGCTGGTCAAGCAGGCCGCGTCCGTGCTCGGTGGCGGTGGCGGTGGCAAGCCGGACGTCGCCCAGGGCGGCGGCCAGGACCCGTCCAAGGTGGACGAGGCGCTGTCGGCCGTGGCCTGCGCGATTCGACAGACACTCGACTGATCATGCGCCGTGGCGTACGCGTCGGCGTCGACGTGGGCTCCGTCCGGGTCGGGATCGCGATCTGCGACCCGGACGGCCTCATCGCGACCCCGGAGACGACCCTCGCGCGGGACGCCGCCACGAACCGCGACATCCAGCAGACGCTGGAACTGGTCGACGCGCGTTCCGCCGTCGAGGTGATCGTGGGGCTGCCGAGGTCGTTGTCCGGCGACGAAGGGGCGGCCGCCGAGGCAGCGCGCGCCTGGGCGACCGCTCTGCACCGAGCCAGACCATCCATCGGGGTGAGGCTGGTCGACGAACGGCTCACCACGGTGGACGCTCACCGGGCGATGCGCGAAGCCGGAGTTTCGACACGGCGCAGCAAAAGCGTGATCGACAGCCAGGCGGCTGCGATGATCTTGCAAGTCGCGTTGGACACAGAACGTACGACCGGTGCGCCCCCAGGCATCGCCGTGGGCGGGCGCAAACCCCGCCACCGGCGGTCGACGTGAAGAAGAAGGGCACTTGATGAACGACTCCCGTCTGTCCGATTCGATCTTCGGAGAGGGAGAAGACCGCGGGCAGCCGGCCGGGAAACTTCCCGACCGGCGGGAGCCGGCCGCGCAATCGCGTGCGCAGGCGCGTGACATGCGTCCGTTCGCGCAGGCTGACAACCCCGAGGGTCCGAACCGTCGCAACCGCTCCTGCCTGGTGATGGCTCTCGCGAGCGTGCTGGTTCTCGGTGGTTTCGGGCTGGCTCTCAAGACCGTGGGCACCGACCTCATTCCCAGCATCGGCGCAGGCAGATCCGGCGGTGGTGATTACGCGGGTGAGGGCACCGGTACGGTCGAGGTCAAGGTCAAGCCGGGTGACTCCGGCCATGCCATCGGGGTCGCTCTGAAGGAGGCCGGCGTCGTGAAGTCCGCCGGAACCTTCGCCTCCGTCGCCGGGGCGAACCCGGAGTTCTCCAAGGTGCAGCCCGGCACGTACAAGATGAAGAAGCAGATGAGTTCGCAGTCGGCGCTCAACCTGCTGCTCGACCCCGCAACCCGCATGTCCAAGGGCGTGACAGTGCGTGAGGGCATGTGGGTGAGCGAGATCTTCGCGACCCTTTCCAAGCAGACCGGTGTTCCGGTGGCCGAGTACAAGAAGGTCGATCCGAAGGCGCTCGGCCTCCCGCCGGCCGCTGACGGCAAGCTCGAAGGCTTCCTGTTCCCCTCCACCTACGAGTTCGAGCCGAGCGCGACCGCGTCCGAGCAGCTCAAGGCGATGGTCGCACTGGGTAAGAAGCAGCTGAACCAGCTGGGTGTTCCGGCGGACCAGTTGCGCAAGACCGTGATCGTGGCGTCGTTCGTCCAAGGTGAGTCGCGGCTGGGTGCCGACGGCGCGAAGGTGGCGCGCGTGATCGACAACCGCGAGGAGAAGGGGATGCCGCTGCAGATGGACTCCTCGATCCACTACATCACCCAGAAGCGCGGCACCGTCACCACCACCGACAAGGAACGTAACGACAACAGCCCGTACAACACCTACAAGCATCCGGGTCTGCCCCCTGGCCCGATCAACAACCCGGGTCTGGAAGCGCTCAAGGCAGCGGCCAAGCCCGCCACCGGACCGTGGCTCTACTTCGTGACGGTGAACCAGGAGACCGGCGAGACGAAGTTCGAGACCGACTACGGCGCCCACCTGAAGAATGTTCGTGAGTTCCAGGCCTGGTGCCGCAACAATCCGGGCAAGTGCTGATCCGTCGGGCGGCAGTGCTCGGTTCGCCGATCGAGCACTCGCTGTCGCCGGTGCTCCACCGGGCGGCGTACGAGGCGTTGGGGTTGGACGACTGGCGCTACGAGCGGTTCGAGGTCGACGAGTCCGCCCTGGCGGAGTTCGTCGGATCCCTCGGTACGGAGTGGGCGGGTCTCTCCCTCACGATGCCGTTGAAGGAGGAGGCGCTCGTCCTCGCTGCGCACTGTGATCCGATCGCGCTCCAGACCGGTGCGGTCAACACGCTTGTCCCCACCGAGTCGGGTTGGCACGGCTACAACACCGACGTCCACGGGGTGGTCGCCGCTCTGCAGGACGCCGGGGTGGGAACGGCCGCGACTGGCCGTGCACTCGTGCTGGGTTCGGGCGCGACTGCCCGGTCGGTGTTGGCCGCACTGGCCGAACTCGGCGTGCTGGACGTGACCCTCGCCGTCCGCAAGGACGCGCGCGCCTCGACACTCGCCCAAGCCAATGATCACGCAATGACCACCGACGTCGTCTCACTGACCGACGCCGGCGTGCACGCACACGGATACGACCTGGTCATCAGTACCCTCCCGCCCGGCGGCGCGGACGGCTTCGCGGGGGTGGCAAGCGCGAGTCCGGTGCGTGCCCGGACCGGAACGGTGTGGATGGACGCCGTCTACGCCGGCTGGCCGACCGCCTTCGCCGATTCGGGTGAGCACACCGGCGCTCGTGTCGTCTCCGGTCTGGAGATGCTGATCCACCAGGCTGTGCGACAGGTCGAGTTGATGACCGGCCGGGTTCCGCCGCTGAATGCCGTCCAGCAGGCTGGACACGCTGCACTCGCGGCCCGCGAGGCGTGAAAAGATCGCGCACATGTTGCGCTGGTTGACCGCAGGTGAGTCCCACGGGCCGTGCCTGACCGCCGTTCTCGAAGGATTGCCCGCAGGGGTCGAGGTGTCCTCGTCCGATCTGCAGGCTGCTCTGGCCCGCCGCCGTCTCGGCCATGGTCGGGGGGCGCGGATGAAGTTCGAGCAGGACGAGGTGTCCTTCGGTGGCGGTGTGCGCCACGGTCGCACCCTCGGGTCGCCGATCGCGATCACGATCGCCAACACCGAATGGCCCAAATGGCAGGCCGTCATGGGTACCGACCCGGTCGACGAGGGCGCGATCGCTGCCGCAGACGACATCGGTGCGCCGCAGGAGCTCGCCCGTAACCGTCCGCTGACCCGTCCGCGTCCGGGCCATGCCGACCTCGTCGGTATGCAGAAGTACGGGTTCGACGAGGCGCGCCCCATTCTCGAACGTGCCTCCGCACGCGAGACCGCGGCACGCGTGGCCCTGGGAGCGGTGGCCGAAGCGTTCCTGGAGCAGGCATACGGCATCGAACTGGTCTCGCACACCGTTTCGATCGGTACCGCCGGTTCGGCGCCCGATACTTCGCTGCCGGTCCCGGCCGATGTCGAGGCGCTCGATGCCGACCCGGTTCGCTCGCTGGATCCGCACGGATCCGCTGCGATGGTGGCCGAGGTCGACGCGGCGAAGAAGGACGGCGACACGCTCGGTGGGGTGGTCGAGGTGCTGGCGTACGGGTTACCCCCGGGCCTCGGTTCGCACGTGCACTGGGACCGCCGCCTCGACGCGCGGCTGGCCGGTGCCTTGATGGGGATCCAGGCGATCAAGGGTGTGGAGGTGGGCGACGGCTTCCTCACCGCGGCTCGTCGCGGATCCGCGGCCCACGACGAGATCGACCGCACCGACGCAGTGATCCGGCGGGCCTCCAACCGCGCGGGAGGTACCGAAGGTGGCATGTCGACGGGCGAGCCGCTGCGGGTGCGTGCCGCGATGAAGCCGATCTCCACCGTCCCGCGTGCGCTGCGTACGGTCGACGTGAGTACGGGGGAGGCGTCGACGGCGATCCACCAGCGCTCTGACGTGTGCGCGGTGCCGGCGGCGGGGGTCGTGGCGCAAGCCATGGTGGCTCTTGTGCTCGCCGAGGCATGCGTGGAGAAGTTCGGCGGCGACAGCGTCGCCGAGACGGCCCGCAACCACCGCGCCTATCTCGACGCGATTCCCGAGCTGATGAAGTCCTTCGAGTCGCAGGAGGGATCGTGACTGTTCGTCCTACGGTTGTGCTGATCGGCCCGCCGGGGGCGGGCAAGTCGACGGTCGGGGCGCACCTGGCGCAGACGCTCGGCACGGAGTTCGTCGATACCGACGCGCTCGTCGAGCAGACCGACGGTCGCACGATCAGCGACATCTTCGTCGAGGACGGCGAGCCTGCGTTCCGCCGCATGGAGGCCGACGCGGTCGCCCGAGCCCTCGACGGTGCGGGCGTCGTCGCGCTCGGCGGGGGAGCGCCGATGCAGCCGAGCGTCGCCGAACTCCTGAGTGGTCACCATGTCGTCTTTCTCGACGTCTCGATCTCGGACGCATCGGGACGCATCGGTTTCGATGCCTCCCGACCGTTGCTCGCCGTCAACCCGCGCGCCACCTGGACCCGGTTGATGAACGAGCGCCGTCCTACCTATGAGTCGCTCGCGAGCGTCCGCATCGACACCGCAGGGTGCACGCCCGAGCAGGTCGTCGAGCAGGTGAACGCCTGGTTCGCGCGCGAATCATGAGTGGCACCAAGGTGATACGGGTCGGTGACGATTACGAGGTATTCATCGGACGTGGAGTCGCCGACCAGGTCGCCGACCACGTCGGGGACGCGATGCGGGTCCTGCTCGTGCACGCCCCCGCCGTGGCTGACAAAGCCGAACAAGTCGCAGCCTCGTTGCGAACCGGTGACCGCCAGGTGGTGGTTCGCGTCCTGCCCGACGCCGAGTCGGCCAAACAGATCGGCGTCGCCGCCGACCTGTGGGCGACCCTCGGACAGGCAGGCTTCACCCGCACCGATGTCGTCGTTGCCCTTGGCGGCGGTGCCACCACCGATCTCGGCGGATTCGTCGCGGCCGGTTGGTTGCGGGGAGTTCCTGTGGTGCAGGTGCCCACCACCCTGCTCGGCATGGTCGATGCCGCGGTCGGTGGCAAGACCGGGGTCAACACGGCCGAGGGCAAGAACCTCGTCGGTGCGTTCCATTCCCCGTCCGCTGTGGTGTGCGATCTGGATCTGCTGCACACCTTGCCGTGGGCCGACCTGGTTGCCGGGTTCGCCGAAGTGATCAAGTGCGGTTTCATCGCCGACCCGCAGATCCTTCGTCTGATCGAAAGCGACCCCGAGGCGGCCTTGGACGTCGACGGCGAGGTGTTGCCCGAACTCGTCTCGCGAGCTGTCGCCGTCAAGGCGCGTGTGGTGGCCGCCGACCCGCGCGAATCCTCGCTGCGGGAGATTCTCAACTACGGCCACACGTTCGCCCACGCCATCGAGCAGGTGGAGCACTACCGGTGGCGGCACGGTGACGCCGTTGCGGTCGGCATGGTGTACGTCGCCGAACTGGCCTGCCGCGCAGGCATGTTGGACGAGACGATCGTCGCCGAGCACCGCCGCATCCTCGACCTTGTCGGGCTGCCGACCCGCTACGAACCCGGTCGGTGGGACGAACTGCTGACCGCCATGTCGCGGGACAAGAAGACGCGCGGAGCCACTTTGCGTTTCGTGGTGCTCACCGACATCGCCGAGCCGGCGCGCCTCGAGGGTCCCGACCCGCAGTGGCTGCGCGAGGCGTACGACGCGGTCAGCTGAGTCCCACCGTTCGGCGCATCATTGCGCGGTGGCCGACGGGGGAGCGGAGCCACCGGTGGGTTCGCCGACCATGAGTTCGTCGATCTGGGATCGCCACGGTTCGCCCAGGCGTCCCCAGCCCGGCTCGTACTCGTAGATCTCGCCGACCGGCGTGCCCTTCCGGGTGCCGAGCATGAGCTCGACGTCGTCCTGTTCGAGCAGGCTCGGGTGCATGACGCCGACGGCCTCGCTCACCTTGAGCAGGTCACGGCGCATCGCGCGCAGGTAATTGGCGACGCGGACCGCCTTCAGCTCCGGGTCGAGGCCGCGCTCCAGCCACTTGTTCTGAGTCGCGACACCGGTGGGACAGGTGTCCTTGTGGCACTTCTGGGTCTGCAAACAGCCGATCGCGAGCATCGCTTCGCGGGCGACGTTGACCATGTCGATGCCGAGCGCGTAACCAACGGCCGCATTGCGCGGCAGACCCAGCTTCCCGGAGCCGATGAATGTGAGCTGATCGGTGATGCCGGTCCTCGCGAACCGGGCGTACACCCGGGTGAACCCGATCAGGAACGGCAGCGCCACCGCGTCGCTGAAGACCAGCGGTGCGGCACCGGTGCCGCCTTCGCCGCCGTCGATGGTGACGAAGTCGACACCGCGCTGACCGTCGGCCATGGTCGCCGCCAGTTCGTCCCAGAAGGCGAGGTCGCCGACGGCCGACTTGATGCCCACCGGCAGACCCGTGCGTTGCGCGATGAGTTCGACGAAGTCGAGCATCGAATCGACGTCGCCGAACTCCGCGTGCCGGGACGGGCTGATGACGTCCTGACCGGCCGGGACGCCCCGGATCTCGGCGATCTCCTGGCTGACCTTGGCGGCCGGCAGCACGCCGCCCAGGCCGGGCTTGGCGCCCTGCGACAGTTTGATCTCGACGGCGCGGACGGGTGCCGACTCCACCAGAGCTGCGAGCCGATCGATGTCGAACCGGCCGTGCTCGTCCCGACAGCCGAAGTAACCGGTGCCGATCTGGAAGATCAGGTCCCCGCCCTGACGGTGGTGCTTGGACAGCCCGCCCTCACCGGTGTTGTGCAGGGCGCCGGCTTGCTTCACGCCGGCGTTGAGGGCGTGAATCGCGTTGCCGGACAACGATCCGAAGCTCATCGCCGACACGTTCACGACGCTGCCCGGCCGGAACGCCTTCGCGCGTCCGCGGGGCGCGCCGAGGATCTTCGCGCTGGGCAGGACGACGTCGTTCCCGACGTGGGCGCCGGTCGGAGGGGGAGTCGGACTGAATGTGCGGTGCTTGATGATCGAGTAGCCCTCCTCGGTCTCGACGTTGTTGTCGGTGCCGAACGCGACGTAGTTGTTCTCGCCCTTCGCGGAGGCGTAGATCCAGGCGCGCTGGTCGCGGCTGAACGGCCGTTCCTCGTCGTTCGACGCCACGACGTACTGCCTCATCTCCGGACCGATTGCCTCGATCGCGTAGCGGGCATGACCGATCAGCGGGAAGTTGCGAAGCAGGGAGTGCTTGCGCTGCAGCACGTCGCGGGCGGCAACTCCGGCGGCTGCCATCAACGGCACGGCGGCGATCAGCGAACGGTTCATGAGGGAAGTCTGCCGTCTGCGCGCCTCGTCCGAGCCTGCTGGCCCCGACAAGTATGACCGGCGCCTGATCGGACGCGTGACCGGAGCACCGGTGTGCCGCCGGTACCATGGTCCAGTTCCCGGGTCGGTCGACCATTGCTGGTCGCTGCCCAGACCTCGACGATGAAAGTGAACCGCGCGTGGCATCCACGAACGACCTGAAAAACGGAATGGTCCTCAAGATCGACAACGGGCTGTGGTCGGTCGTCGAGTTCCAGCACGTCAAGCCCGGTAAGGGCCCGGCCTTCGTGCGCACCAAGCTCAAGAACGTCCTGTCCGGCAAGACCGTCGACAAGACCTTCAACGCCGGCGTCAAGGTCGAGACCGCGAATGTCGACCGCTCCGACATGCAGTACCTGTACAAGGACGGCAACGACTACGTCTTCATGGACGTGAAGTCCTACGACCAGATCAACATCCCCGCCGAGACCGTCGGCGATGCAGCGAACTTCCTGCTGGAGAACCAGGAAGCCATCGTCGCCCAGAACGAGGGCACCGTGTTGTACGTCGAGCTCCCGGCCGCCGTCGTCCTGGAGATCACCCACACCGAACCGGGCCTGCAGGGTGACCGCTCCACCGGCGGCACGAAGCCCGCGACGTTGGAGACCGGCGCCGAGATCTCGGTGCCCTTGTTCCTGGAGACGGGCACGAAGGTCAAGGTCGACACCCGCGACGGTTCGTACCTCGGCCGCGTGAACTGACGTATGGGTGCTCGCACCAAGGCGCGTAAGCGCGCACTCGACCTGCTCTTCGAGGCCGAGCAGCGTGGCGTGAACGCGGTGACCCTGCTCGACGAGCGGGTCGAGGCGCCGGTGACCCCGGCGCCGCTGCCGGAATACACCGGCGACCTCGTGCGTGGAGTCGTGCGCAACTGGGCGGCGATCAACGACGCACTCACCACGTACGCCAAGGACTGGCCGCTGGACCGGATGCCCGCCGTCGACCGCAACTTGTTGCGCATCGGCGCGTTCGAGTTGCTCTACAACGACGAGGTGCCCGACCGCGTGGCGATCGCCGAGGCCGTCGGCCTCGCCACCGAGCTGTCGACCGACGAGTCGCCGAAGTTCGTCAACGGCTTGCTCAACCGGCTGGCCGAGGTCAAGGACACACTGGTCTAGAAACGACCGGAGGTTCGGGGGAGGACGAGTGCGGAACCGCGCGCGCAGCAGCGCCGTCGCAGCTGACGTGACCGCGCTCGCCCCCGAACAATCGACAGCAGTTGCCTGCAGGGCTGCCCGCACGGCGCGTTGGGCGATCGTCGACGTCGTTCGTGGTGTCGCGATCGTGGCGGTGGTGCTCTACCACCTGGTGTGGGACCTCGGCCATTTCGGCGTCACCGAGCACTGGGCCCGAACGCCGTCGGGGCGCATGACAGGACACGTCATCGCCGGCACCTTCTTGTTGCTCACCGGCGTGAGTCTCGCTCTGGCACACCGGCATTCGGTCGACCTTCGGACATTCGGACGACGGTTGCTCAAGCTGCTCGCCGCCGCGTACGCCATCACCGCGGTGAGCCTCGTCCTGGCGCCCCAGTTCATGGTGACCTTCGGGATCCTGCAGAACATCGCGCTCACCAGCGTGCTGCTCCTGCCTTTCCTTCGGGCCTCGCGGTTGGTGGCGATCGGCGCGGCTCTGATCAGCGCGGCGCTTCCGGCGATCGTCTCCATCGACTCGACATCGCGCTGGGTCACCTGGACGGGTCTGACGCCGACGCTCTCGCCGAGTCTCGACGTGCAACCACTGCTGCCTATGTTCGCGCTGTCGCTGTTCGGCCTCGTCCTCACCCGCACGTTGCTCGGCAATGACGCACTGCGGGACCGGGTGGCGTCCTGGCAGCCCACCGGCCCGGTCTCGACCGCGTCGCAGACACTCGGGCGGCACACACTCGCCATCTACCTTGCCCACCAGCCTGTGCTGTTCGGCGCTCTGTCCCTGCTTGTATTGCTCGAACTCATCTAAGAGCCCTCAACGTGCCCAAGTCCCGGTCGCCGAGAGCATCTGCACGATAAGGTCTGCCGACCTGTCTCAATCCCCGGGGGAATCGCACCGCATGAACCCTCACCGGCGAGCCCGCCGGGCCCGCGTGGTGGCAGTACTGCTGGCGGGTGTACTCGCCACCGGCTGAAGTGGTGATCGTTCAGCAGGCACGGCCGCCTCGACGTCCCCGGTGACCACCTCGGCCGGCACATCGAGCGGCGGATTCTCCCCCAGCTCGACGGCGCTGAGGACGGCGTCCGCCAGCACGTCGACCAGACCGGCGACGGCATCGACATCCATGACACGCGACCCGGTGGGCGAGGCGCTGTTGCGTTGGGGCCTGAGCGACGAGGTCGATATGAGTGCGCACGGCATGTCCAGCGTGCGGCAGGGTCGTTTCGTCGTCGTGGGTGATGTGCCACGTGGGCGCCTGGCTCAGATCGCGAGCACTGCCGTGAAGTTCGACGGCGAGGTCGCCGACTATGTCAACTCGGTCCCGAAGGAGCCGTTGCTGATCCTCGCGCCCGCGAAGGCCGACCGAATCGTTTAAGCAGGTCGTGATGCTTGGTCGGGACCGCCCGCCTGTCGGTACCGGGTGCGACCGGCAGTCGGATCTCGGCTAGGCTCGCACGCGCTCGACATCCTTTAACGATTCCGTCCTGTGAGGCGGCGAAGGAGGTCCTGACGCCATGCGTCCTGACTCAACAGACTCCCCGTCCGAAGGCACCTCTTCCACGGGTCGAGTAGTCCTCAACTCCAGCGACATTCAGCGCGCGCTGCGCCGGATCGCCCACGAAGTGGTCGAGCACAACAAGGGAGCCGATGACCTCGTCGTGCTCGGTATCCCGGCCCGCGGAGCGGTACTCGCCACACGCCTGGCCGACTCCCTGCGCGAGGTCGAAGGCACCGAGGTGCCCGTCGGCACGCTCGACGTGACGATGTACCGCGACGATCTGCGCCGCAACCCGGTGCGCACCGCGTTGCCGACGACCATTCCGGACTGCGGGGTCGATGACAGGGTCGTGGTGCTGGTCGACGATGTGCTGTACTCCGGCCGTACCGTTCGAGCGGCACTGGACGCACTCGGTGACCTCGGCCGGCCGCGCGCCGTCCGGCTCGCCGTGCTGGTCGACCGTGGTCACCGTGAACTCCCGATCCGCGCCGACCACGTCGGGAAGAACCTGCCCACGTCCAGCCAGGAGCGGGTGTACGTGCGACTGACCGAGTTCGACGATGTCGAGGACGAAGTGCGCATCGACGCCGGAAAGGCCGACATGAGCGAGGGGGACCAGCGATGAAGCACCTACTCTCGGCCGCCGATCTGTCCAAGGACCAGGTGCTCGAGCTGCTCGACACCGCCGAGCAGATGCACGACGTGCAGCACCGCGATGTCAAGAAGCTGCCCGCGTTGCGCGGACGGACGGTCGTGAACCTCTTCTTCGAGGACTCCACCCGCACCCGATCTTCCTTCGAGATCGCCGGCAAGTGGTTGTCCGCCGACGTCATCAACGTCTCGGCGAAGGGCTCCTCCGTCAGCAAGGGCGAGTCGCTGCGCGACACCGTCATGACCGTCGCCTCGATGGGGGTCGACGGGCTGATCATCCGCCACCACGCCAGTGGTGCCCCCGCACAGGTGGCCCGGTGGGTCAATGCCGCCATTGTCAATGCGGGCGACGGTACGCACGAACACCCCACCCAGGCCCTGCTGGACGCGTACACGATGCGTCGCCGGCTGGGCGACCTCGAAGGCAAACACGTCGCGATCGTGGGCGACCTCACCCACTCGCGCGTCGTGCGCAGCAATCTGCTGCTGCTGCGCACGCTCGGAGCGCAGATCACGCTGGTCGCGCCGCCGACGTTGATGCCGAGTGGTATCTCCGATTGGGCCGCGGCGGAGGGATTCTCGATCACCGGCGAGCTCGACCCCGTGCTGCCGACGATCGACGTCGCGATGATGTTGCGGGTGCAGAAGGAACGGATGAGCGGCGGCTACTTCCCGACGCCCCGTGAGTACACCATCGGCTACGGCCTGACCCGCGACCGATTGCGCAAGCTGCCGGAGCATGCGGTGATCTGCCACCCCGGCCCGATGAACCGGGGCCTGGAGATCGCGGCCGACGCCGCCGACGAAGCCCGTTCGGCGATCCTGGACCAAGTGTCCGCCGGTGTCGCCGTCCGGATGAGCGTTCTGTACCACCTGCTCGGAGGAAACGCGTGAGCACCGAAGACACCACCGAAAGCAGCGCCTACCTGATCAAGGGTGCTGACATCCTCGGCCGCGGAGCCGGCGACCTGCTGCTGGCCGACGGTGTGATCCGTGGGCTCGGCTCGATCGACGCACCTGCCGACGCGATCGTGCTCGACGCGGACGGCCTGGTCGCATTGCCCGGACTGGTCGATCTGCACACCCACCTGCGCGAGCCCGGCCGGGAGGACGCCGAGACGGTCGCCACCGGATCCGCCGCCGCGGCGGCCGGTGGGTTCACCGCCGTCCTGGCGATGGCGAACACCAACCCGGTGACCGATACCGCCGAGGCCGCGGAGCACATCCACGACCTGGGCCGCCGCTGCGGTCTGGTCGACGTTCATCCCGTCGGCGCCGTGACCAAGGGCCTGGCCGGCGAGGAACTCGCCGAACTCGGCCTCATGCACCGCAGCAGCGCCGCGGTCAACGTCTTCTCCGACGACGGCAAGTGCGTACACGACGCCCGGCTGATGCGCCGCGCGTTGGAGTACGTCCGGGCCTTCGACGCAGTCATCTCCCAGCACAGTCAGGACCCGCGCCTGGCCGACGGACAGGCTTGCTGTCACGAGGGCGAACTGTCCGGACGCCTGGGACTGCCCGGCTGGCCGGTCGTCGCCGAAGAAGTCATCGTGGCACGCGATGTGATGCTCGCCCGGCACACGAACTCTCGGGTGCACGTGGCGCATGTGTCGACGGCCGGTTCGGTCGAGGTGATCCGTTGGGCGAAGGCTCAGGGCATCAAGGTGACCGCCGAGGTCACACCGCACCACCTGATGCTGACCACGGACCTGCTGGCTACCTACGACCCGACGTTCAAGGTGAACCCGCCGCTGCGCCCGAACCAGCACGTGCAGGCGCTGCGCGAGGCGCTCGCCGACGGCACGATCGATGCCGTCGCAACCGATCACGCCCCGCACGCGCGCCACGACAAGGAGCACGCGTTCGGCGAGGCAGCCTTCGGCATGTTGGGTCTGGAGCAGGCGCTGCAGGTGGTCAACACGGTGATGCACCGGGACGGCACGTTGGACTGGGCGGGGGTCGCCGACCGAATGTCCGGTGCACCCGCACGGATCGCCGGGCTCGCCGGTCAAGGGCGCCCGCTCGCCGAAGGGGAGCCGGCCAACCTGGTGCTCTTCGATCCGGAAGGTCAGGTCGTCATCGACGGCGCTGCCTCGCAGTCGCTGTCCCGCAACAACCCGTGGCACGGACGCACCCTGCACGGACAGGTGGTCGCCACCTTCCTGCGCGGTCGCGCCACTGTGCTCGATGGAGAGGTCAACTCGTGAATTCCGTTGTGAACCAAACCCGCTCGCTCGACGAGAGGGAGCGGGCGGTGCTCGTGCTGGAGGACGGCACGAGGTTCGAGGGTGAGGCCTACGGTGCCGTGGGCAGCACGTTCGGAGAGGCCGTTTTCTCGACCGGCATGACCGGCTACCAGGAGACACTCACCGACCCCAGCTACCACAAGCAGGTCGTGGTCATGACCGCGCCGCACGTCGGCAATACCGGCGTCAACGACGACGACGCCGAGAGCAAGCGCATCTGGGTGAGCGGCTACGTGGTGCGTGACCCCGCCCTGCGCCCGTCGAACTGGCGCTCGCAGCGCACGCTCGAGGACGACCTGCGCGAGCAGGATGTGGTCGGCATCTGCGGCGTCGATACCCGGGCGCTCACCCGTCACCTGCGCGAGCGGGGGGCCATGCGGGTCGGGATCTTCTCCGGACCCGACGACATCGAGGGCGACCTCGTCGAGAAGGTTGCCGAGCAGCCGTTGATGGCCGGGGCCGAACTGGCGTCCGAGGTCTCCACCGAGCGGGCCTACGTCGTGCCGGCAGTGGGGGACAAGCGGTTCACCGTGGCCGCGCTCGACCTGGGCATCAAGGCGATGACCCCGCAGCGGATGGCCGAGCGAGGCATCGAGGTCCACGTGCTTCCGGCGACCTCGACCATCGATGAGATCCGGGCCGTGAAGCCCGACGGCGTCTTCTTCTCCAACGGCCCGGGTGACCCGGCGACGGCCCCGCAGGTGGAGGTGCTGCGCGAGGTGCTGCGCGCCGGGATTCCGTTCTTCGGCATCTGCTTCGGCAACCAGTTGCTCGGGCGAGCGCTCGGGTTCGGCACGTACAAGCTGAAGTACGGCCACCGTGGCATCAACCAACCGGTGATGGACCGTCGCACCGGCAAGGTCGAGATCACCGCGCACAACCACGGCTTCGCGGTCGATGCGCCCCTCGACGGGGACGTCGAGGCCCCGGCCGGCGCCGAGTTCGGACGCGTCCGCGTCTCCCACGTGTGTCTTAACGACGACGTGGTGGAGGGCCTGGAGTGCCTGGACATCCCAGCGTTCTCGGTGCAGTACCACCCGGAAGCTGCCGCCGGTCCGCACGACGCCGCATACCTGTTTGACCGCTTCGTCGAACTGCTCGAAACCACTGCAGGAGGCAAGCACTGATGCCCAAGCGCGAGGACATCAAGTCGGTCCTGGTGATCGGCTCCGGCCCGATCGTCATCGGTCAGGCCTGTGAGTTCGACTACTCCGGCACCCAGGCCTGCCGGGTGCTGCGCGAGGAGGGGATCCGGGTCGTCCTGGTCAACTCCAACCCGGCGACGATCATGACCGACCCGGAGTTCGCCGACGCCACCTATGTCGAGCCGATCACCCCGGACGTCGTCGAGGCGATCATCGCCAAGGAACGCCCGGACGCGGTGCTGGCCACCCTCGGGGGCCAGACCGCCCTCAACACGGCGATCGCCCTGCACGAGCGCGGGACGTTGGAGAAGTACAACTGTCCGCTGATCGGTGCGAACGTCGAGGCGATCGAACTCGGTGAGGACCGGGAACGGTTCAAAGGTGTCGTCGAGCGCTGCGGCGCCGAGTCGGCGAAGTCGAAGATCTGTCACTCCATGGACGAATGCCTCGACGCCGCAAAGGAACTCGGCTACCCGGTCGTCGTCCGTCCGTCGTTCACGATGGGCGGTCTCGGCTCTGGTTTCGCCTACGACGAGGATGACCTGCGTCGCATCGCCGGCGCCGGTCTGCAGTACAGCCCGACCACCGAGGTGCTCCTGGAGGAGTCGATCCTCGGCTGGAAGGAGTACGAACTCGAGGTGATGCGTGACCACGCCGACAACGTCGTGGTGGTGTGTTCGATCGAGAACCTCGACCCGATGGGCGTGCACACCGGCGACTCGATCACCGTCGCCCCGGCGCTGACGCTCACCGACCGCGAGTACCAGAAGCTGCGCGACATCGGCATCGCCGTGATCCGCGAGGTCGGTGTCGACACCGGCGGGTGCAACATCCAGTTCGCGGTCAACCCCGCCGACGGACGCATCATCGTCATCGAGATGAACCCGCGAGTCTCGCGATCGTCCGCATTGGCTTCCAAGGCAACGGGATTCCCGATCGCCAAGATCGCGGCCAAGATGGCGATCGGTTACACGCTCGACGAGGTGCCGAACGACATCACCGAGCAGACCCCGGCCAGTTTCGAGCCGACGCTCGACTATGTGGTGGTCAAGGTGCCGCGGTTCGCGTTCGAGAAGTTCCCTGCGGCCGACCCGACGCTGACCACCACGATGAAGTCGGTGGGCGAGGCGATGTCGATCGGCCGCAACTTCACCGAGGCCCTGCAGAAGGCGCTGCGTTCGATGGAGCGCAAGGACGCGACCTTCCACTGGCGCAAGGACATCGCGCCGACCATCGAGGCCGGTCGCGAACTGCTGGAGCAGGCGAAGACACCGACCGACGGGCGAATCGTCCTGGTGCAGCAGGCGTTGCGTTCCGGGTTGTCTGTGCAGGAAGTGCACGACGCGACCGGTATCGACCCGTGGTTCCTGGACCAGATCGAGCTGATCAACCAGATCGCCACGAAGGTGGAACAGGCCGACCGGCTCACCCCGCAGCTGCTGCGCCTGGCGAAGCGGCACGGCTTCTCCGACAGCCAGTTGGCGCAGCTCACCGGCACCCCGGAGGCGGTCGTCCGCGGCGTCCGTCACGCGCTCGGTGTGCGTCCGGTGTTCAAGACGGTCGACACGTGCGCGGCGGAGTTCCAGGCGTCCACCCCCTACCACTACTCCACCTACGACCAGGAGAACGAGGTCGCGCCGCGCGAGAAGCCGGCCGTCCTCATCCTCGGGTCCGGGCCCAACCGCATCGGTCAGGGAGTCGAGTTCGACTACTCCTGCGTGCACGCGTCGTTCGCTCTGCGCGAAGCGGGTTTCGACACGGTCATGGTCAACTGCAACCCCGAGACCGTCTCAACCGACTACGACACCTCCAGCCGGCTCTACTTCGAGCCGCTGACGCTGGAGGACGTCCTCGAGGTCTTCCACGCCGAGAAGCAGGCCGGCCCGATCGCCGGTGTGATCGTGCAACTCGGCGGGCAGACGCCGCTCGGGCTGGCGAAGGCACTCAAGGACGAAGGTGTGCCGATCGTCGGCACCTCGCCCGAGGCGATCGATCTCGCCGAGGACCGCGGAGCCTTCGGACGCGTGCTCGCCGAGGCCAACCTCCCGGCGCCCAAGCACGGCATCGCCTACAGCGCCGCCGAGGCGGTCGAGGTCGCGAGCGACATCGGCTACCCGGTGCTGGTGCGGCCCTCGTACGTGCTCGGTGGACGCGGCATGGAGATCGTCTACGACGACGACACGTTGCGCGAGTACGTCACCCGGGCGACGACCGCTTCGCCGGAACACCCGGTGCTGGTCGACCGCTTCCTGGACGACGCCATCGAGATCGACGTCGACGCGCTCTTCGACGGCAACGAGATGTACCTCGGCGGCATCATGGAGCACATCGAGGAGGCCGGTATCCACTCCGGTGACTCCGCCTGCACCCTGCCGCCGGTCACGCTCGGCGCGCAGGAGATCGAACGGGTGCGCGAGTCCACCCGTCGTCTCGCCGAAGGCATCGGCGTCCGTGGGCTGATGAACGTCCAGTTCGCCCTCGCGCAGGACATCCTCTACGTGCTGGAGGCCAACCCCCGGGCCAGCCGCACCGTGCCGTTCGTCGCCAAGGCGACCGGAGTGCCGCTGGCGAAGGCGGCCGCACGCGTGATGCTGGGCGCGAGCATCAAGCAGCTGCGCGACGAAGGGCTGCTCCCACAGACCGGCGACGGCTCAGAACTGCCGAGCCACGCGCCGATCTCCGTCAAGGAGGCGGTGCTGCCGTTCAAGCGCTTCCGCACCCGGGAGGGCGACGTCGTCGACAGCCTGCTCGGCCCGGAGATGCGTTCGACCGGTGAGGTCATGGGTATCGACCGCGACTTCGGCTCGGCGTTCGCCAAGGCCCAACTCGGCGCGATCAGCGGATTGCCGACGTCCGGCGTGGTCTTCGTCTCCGCCGCGAACCGTGACAAGCGCGCGATGATCTTCCCGGTGAAGCGGCTGACCGACCTCGGGTTCACCGTCATGGCGACCGGCGGTACGGCAGAAGTTTTGCGCCGCAACGGAATTCCGGCACAGGTGGTGCGCAAGCACAGTCTCGGACGCGGCGCGGACGGTGAACCGACGATCGTCGACCGCATCCTCGCCGGCGAGGTCGACATGGTGTTCAACTCGCCCTCGGGCGGTGGAGCACGGGCGGACGGCTACGCGATTCGTGCGGCGACGACCAGCATGGACCGGCCGATCATCACCACCGTGCAGGAACTCGGTGCCGCGGTGCAGGGCATCGAGTCGTTGCAGACGGGGGAGATCCGGGTGAAGCCGCTGCAGGCTCACGCCGCGGATCTCGACCTGTACGGCCGGACGGGCGCAGCGGGTGCTGGTCACCAGCAAAGCTGAGGTCATCGCGACCCGGCGGATGGGCGCGTTCCGGCACCTGACACTGGTCGCGCCGCAGATCGCCGACATCGCCAAGCCGGGTCAGTTCGTGTCCGCCGCGGTCGGTGGTCACGCCTCGGCGCTGGTCGGGCGACGCACCGTCCCGATCAGCAACGCGTCACCCAGTGGCACGTACGGCGGCACGGTCGAGATCATCGTCGACTCCGACGGTGACGCCGGCGTCCGGTGGCTTGCCGAACGCCGAGCCCACGACGAGGTCGACCTCATCGGGCCGATCGGTCGGCCGTTCCCGTTGCCGTCGAGCGCGGTCGATGCGGTCGTCGTCGGGGTGGGTGCCAGTGCTGCTTCGCTGAGCTGGCTCGCCGGCCAGTTGCGTGATCGAGGCTGCCGGATCGACCTGGTGCTGGGCGGCACCGATGACCGGCACCTGGTGGGAGTCGTCGAGGCACGCCGCATCGTCGGCAACGTGTCCGTCGTGCTGCCGTCAGCTGACACCGGCCTGTCGGAGCAGGTGGCCGCGGCCGTGCGTCAGTTGCTGCGCACCGGTGAGGCGTCGGTGGTCTACGCGGCCGGCAGAGCGCCGCACCTGGCCTCAGTGGCCGCGGTGGCGCAGCCGTTCGGTGTCGTCGTCCAGTGCTGCATCGACGAGGAAATGCCCTGTGGCACAGGACTGTGCGGTAGCTGCGAGGTGCCGGTGCAGTCGAAATCGGGCGACCGGCATTCGATCCGTTGCTGTACCGAGGGCGCTGTCCTTCGTGCCGACCGGGTGCGTTGGCCGCTGTACCTGCAGGACCTGTCCGGCATCTCGACCGTGGTCACGTCATGAGCGCCGCACTCGACGCGCTCGCGGTGGACGTCGGCGGGTTGCGTCTGAAACACCCGGTGATGGGTGCCTCCGGTTGCGTGGCCTTCGGGCGCGAACTCAAACGCCTGGGCATCGCCGACGATCTCGCGGCCATCGTCACTCCGTCGATGACCGCCAGCACCCGACCGGCCTCACGACGCGGGGTGCTGCGGGAGTCGGCGAGCGGTCTGCTCGCACCCACCGAGCGTCCCTCGTTGGGCGTCGACCGATTGCGACCGACCGCGTTGCCATGGGACGATGATGCGATCGGGCAGGTCGTGGTGTCGATCGCGGGCACGACGATCGGCGAATGCGCCGAAGTAGCACAGGGATTGCGGCGCAACTCGCTCATGCGCAGGGTCGCAGCTGTCGAGATGAACCTGGCGTGCCCCGACGCGAAGAACTCCGGACGGCCGTTCTCGCACGACGAGTTCCAGGCGACCAAAGCGGTGGCCCGGGTGCGCGAGGAGCTCCCGCGCTCGGTGCCGCTGCTCGCGAAGCTCAGCGCCGACGTCACGGACGTCGCCGACATCGCCCGTGGGTGCGTGAAGGCCGGCGCGACGGCGATCGTGGTCGGCAGCCCGTTGCGTGCGATCGGTCGTCCCTTCGGTCCGCACCAGCACATCGACGTCGCTGCCCCCAGCGGTGGCCTGTCCGGCCCGGCGATCCTGCCGGTCACGTTGCGCGCGATCTGGGACCTGCGTGCCGCCGTCCGTTCGGGACGTCTGGCTCCCGTGCATCTGGTTGCCGTCGGGGGAGTGAGCAGCGCGGCGGACGCACTCGCGGCGCTCGCCGTCGGAGCCACCGCCGTGCAGTTGGGCACGGCTCTGCTGCACGATCCGTCCAGCGCGCGCTCCGTCGTCGATGGTCTGTCAGAACACTTGAGTCACAACGGAATCGACAGCGTGCTCGACCTCGTCGGGCTCGCTCACGAAGGGTGAACGATGCAGACCTCGACCCAAACCTCGATGCAGACCTTCGGCTCACGCCTCAGCGCCGCCATGAACCAGCACGGTCCGTTGTGTGTCGGCATCGACCCGCACGCGGCCCTGCTACGGGACTGGGGTTTGACCGACGATGTCGACGGTCTGCGTGAGTTCGCGCTGCGATGTGTCGAGGCGTTCGGTGGGCACGCAGCGATCGTCAAACCGCAGGCGGCCTTCTTCGAACGATTCGGATCGGCCGGCGTCGCCGTCCTGGAAGAGACGTTGGCCGGGCTGCGTGCGGCCGGGACGTTGAGCCTGCTCGACGTCAAGCGGGGCGACATCGGCAGCACGATGGACGCGTACGCCGCGGCGCCACATCGCGCCGAACTCCTCGCGCGACGTCCGCTCGGTCGTGCTCACGGCCACCATCATCCCCGGCCCGCGCTCACGTCGTTCCGCGCTTGAACCAGCGGAACGTCGTGACGCACAGGATCAGGCCCGCGATGCCCACGCCAGGAGGACGAGGGCCGTCTTGCCGGTCTCCCACGACCCGGCCATCTCGCCGGCCGCCATCTCGGCCGGGAAGAACACCGAGCGCATACCCTGGGCGATCCACTTGAGCGGGAAGATGGCGGCGGCCTGCTGCAACCACGTGGGCACGTCGTCGAAGGCGATGTAGACGCCCGAGATGAACTGGAGCACGAGCATCGGCCCGATGACGACGGCCCCGATCGAGCGGGACGTCGCCAGCGAGGAGTACGCGATGCCGAGCACCGTGCCGCTGAAGACGCCGAGCCCGAAGACGAGCACGAAGACGGCCCAGCGCTCGGGGTCGGTCGGCAGGTCGACGTCGAAGAACAGCGTCGCCACGACGAGGAGCAACACCGTCTGCAGCACGGAGGTCACGCCGACGAGTCCGACCTTGCCCAGGAAGTACGCCACCGACGGCATGGGGGTGGCGCGCAGCCGCTTGAGCGTGCCGTCGTCACGTTCGGTGGCGATCGACAGGGCCATCGTCTGGAAGCTCGTGAGGAGCACACCGGCCGAAAGCATGCCCGGCATGAAGAACAGGCCCGCGGTCATCGCGTCCTGGCCTGCCCCTTCCTCGAACTGGGCCGAGAAGATGACCGAGAACAGGCTCAGCAGCAGGATCGGGAACAGGAAGGAGAAGAACACCGACTCCTTCTCGCGCGAGTACATCTTCAGCTCGAGGATGGTGCGGTCCAGCCCGAGGGCGAGCGCGTTCACGACGCCACCTCCGTGGTGTCGTCGGTGATGTGGGGGGCGATGAGGGTGAGGTAGGAGTCCTCGAGCGATGGTCTGGTGACGGTGAGGCCGGGGACCTCGCCACCCGGCATCCGGGCTGCGAGCCGGGCCACCTCCGCGGTCGGCGTCGCGGTTCGCATGCTCCGTCGGATGCCGTCCTCCTCCCACGTGACCGTGGCCTCCGACGTGCCCCGCCCGCCCAGCGCCGCAGGGGTGTCGAGGACGAGGAGGCGACCGGCGGCGATGACGCCGACCCGGTCCGCGAGCTCTTCGGCCTCGTCCAGGTAGTGGGTCGTGAGCAGGATCGTCGTGCCCTGGTCGGCCAACGCGCGGATGAGGGTCCAGAAGTCGCGCCGGGCCTGCGGGTCGAACCCGGTGGTCGGCTCGTCGAGGAAGATCAGCTCGGGCCCACCGACGATCCCCAGGCCGACGTCGAGGCGGCGTCGCTGGCCACCGCTCAGCCCCACGATGCGGGTGTCGGCCTTGTCGGCGAGCCCGACGGCGGCGATCACCTCGTCGACGTCGCGGGGGTCGGAGTAGACCTTCGCCGTGCTCGCGAGTGCCTCGCGGGGGGTCAACAGGTCCAGGCCCGCCGAGGTCTGCGTGACGATGCCGATCTGGTTGCGCCAGGAACGCCCCGCTCCCTCGGGGTCCGTGCCGAGCACGCGGACCTCGCCGGCGTCACGGCTGCGAAATCCTTCGGCGATCTCGACGGTGGTCGTCTTCCCGGCCCCGTTGGGTCCGAGGAGCGCGAACACCTCCCCCGTGCGGATGTCGAGGTCGAGCCCGTCGACGGCGGCCCGCCCGCCATAGGCCTTGCGCAGGCCCCTGATCGTGATTGCGTCGTCCATGGGTCCAGACTGCCCGCCCGGGAGCGTGGGCTGGAACACCCATGCAGTGGATGCCGGGTCCACCACCCGGTGGACCCGGGACCCGCGGAGTCAGGCCTGGGGTGCGGGGGGCGTGTCCTGGGGGCCGTTGCCGGAGCCACCGGCATACCCGCTCGGCGGCGGGATGACGGCCTCACGCTGCCCGAAGTCGACCTTGGGGGCCTCGCGCTGTTCCCCGACGGCCTCGAAGTACTCGGCCCGGGAGATGGTGAACACGCCGGCGATGATGTTGCTCGGCACCGTCTCGACCTTGGTGTTGAGGTCGCGGACCGTGGCGTTGTAGTAGCGGCGGGCCGAGGCGATCCGGTCCTCGGTCGAGGGTGAGCTCGGCCTGCAGCGCCATGAAGTTCTGGTTGGCCTTCAGGTCGGGGTAGGCCTCGGCGATGGCGAGCAGCCGTCCGGGGGCTTGGCTCAGCATGTTCTCGCTCTCGGCCTGCTGCGCCGGGGACTGGCCGGGCGCCATGGCACCAGCTCGGGCCTTGATGACATCCTCGAGCGTGCCGCGCTCGTGGGCTGCGTAGCCCTTGACCGTCTCGACGAGGTTGCCGATGAGGTCGTGCCGGCGGGTGAGCTCGACGTCGATCTGGCGCCAGGCCTCCTGCACCAGGTTGCGCAGCTTGATGAGGCCGTTGTACGTCGCGATGGCCCAGCCGACGACGGCGATGAGCAGCACCACGATGGCGATGACGATGACAAGGGCGGCTGTCATGGGACTCCTCGAGGAGACGGGTAACTGCCTCAAGCGTAGATGCCAGCAGGTGTGTCCGCGGTCACACTGCGGTAGCCTGCCTTGGACCTGACCAGTCCGCACCGACAGATTGGCCCTCCCATGGACACCATCGTCGTCGGCGTCGACAACAGTGAGGCCTCCACCCGCGCGGCGGAGTTCGCCGTTGATCGCGCCCAGAAGAACCACTGGAAGATCGTCCTCGTCCACGTGATCCCTTGGACACCGTTCTCCTTCCAGACCGCCAGCGAGAACGAGCACCGGCACCGTGAACGGCAGCGTGAACTCGAGGCGGCGACCGAACAGGTCATCGCGCCCATGGTCGAGATCTGCGAGCGTGGCGGGGTGCCCCACGAGGAGATCGTGCGCCACGGCAAGGCATCCGAGACGTTGCTCGACATCAGCGCGGAGTCCGGCGCCGTGCACATCATCGTCGGCCGCACCGGCGACTCGGGGCTGCGCGACGCCGTGTTCGGCAGCGTGGCCAACCGCCTGGCTCAGCACGCCAGCGTTCCCGTGACGGTGGTGCCCTGATGGGAGAGAACACCATGCGTGACAGCGAGACCCCGCAGATGGGGTCGGCCACCAAGACCCTCGGCATCATCGGCGCAGTCGTCGCCGCCTTCTACGTCGTCATCTTCGCGCTCTCACCGAAGCCGATCACCTTCCCGAGCCCGGTCCCCGAGTTCGCACCGGACGCCACGCTGTTCGACAAGGTGTCGGGGTGGATCACCGGCCTGGTCTTCTACGGCCCGTCCGCCAATGGCGAGTACACGATCCGCATCGTCGTCATCTGGCTCATCACGGCCGCGATCTTCTTCACGATCTGGCTCGGCTTCATCAACGTGCGCGGCTTCAAGCACGCGATCGACCTCGTGCGCGGCAAGTACTCCGACCCCAACGACGCCGGTGAGGTGTCGCACTTCCAGGCCCTCGCCACCGCGGTGTCGGGCACCGTCGGTCTCGGCAACATCGCCGGTGTCGCCATCGCCATCGCCATCGGCGGTCCCGGCGCGACGTTCTGGATGATCGTCGCGGGCTTCCTCGGCATGAGCCTGAAGGCCGCCGAGTGCATGCTCGGGGTCAAGTACCGCCAGGAGCACGCCGACGGAACCGTCTCCGGTGGCCCGATGTACTACCTCCGGGATGCCGTGAAGGACCTCGGCAAGCCGGGCCTGGGCAAGGGTCTGGCCGCGTTCTTCGCCGTCTGCATGATCGGTGGCGCGGTCGGTGGCGGCAACATGTTCCAGTCCAACCAGGCCACCGCCCAGATCGTCAGCCAGGTCGGGGGCGAGGAGAGCTTCCTCGGCCGCAACACCTGGATCATGGGCCTGCTGTTCGCCGCCGCCGTCGGCGCGGTGATCATCGGCGGCATCAAGAGCATCGCCAAGGTCACCGAGAAGATCGTGCCGTTCATGGCGATCCTCTACCTCGGTGCCTGCCTCATCGTGCTCCTCGGCAACTTCGGGGAGGTCCCGGCGGCCTTCGGGGCGATCCTCGACGGCGCCTTCACCGGCGAGGGCGCAGCGGGCGGCGTCATCGGCGCCCTGATCGTCGGCTTCCAGCGGGCGGCGTTCTCCAACGAGGCCGGTCTGGGCTCGGCCTCGGTCGCCCACTCCGCGGTGCGCACCAAGGAGCCCGCGACCGAGGGCTTCGTGGCGTCGCTCGAGCCGTTCATCGACACCATCGTCATCTGCACGATGACGGCGTTGACGATCATCATCACCAAGGCCTACCTTGACCCCGCTGCCTCCGAACTCGGCGGTGTGGCCCTGACCTCGAACGCCTTCGCCTCGGTCCTGCCGTGGTTCCCGAAGGTCCTCGCGGTCGCCGTGGTGCTCTTCGCCTTCTCGACCATGATCAGCTGGTCGTACTACGGCATGAAGGCCACCGGGTACCTGTTCGGTGACAACCCGTTGGCGGAGAACGTCTTCAAGGTCATCTTCCTCGGCTTCACCGTCCTGGGTTCGATCGCCAGCCTCGGCTCGGTCATCGACTTCTCGGACTCGATGATCTTCATGATGAGCATCCCCAACCTGATCGGTCTCTACCTGTTGCGCAACGTCATCCGGCGCGAGTTCTCGCACTACCGGGCACGTCTGGCCTCCGGCGAGATCAAGGAGTTCGCCGACCGGCACTGAGCTCCGCACGGCGCAGGGCCCGACGGTTCGCCGTCGGGCCCTGCTGCTGTTTCAGGCGAGGCCGAGGTCAGCGAGGCCGAAGACGTGCCGGTACTCCAGCCCGGCATCCGCGAACTTCTCCGCCGCGGCTCTGCTGCACGATCCGTCCAGCGCGCGCTCCGTCGTCGATGGTCTGTCAGAATACTTGAGTCACAACGGAATCGACAGCGTGCTCGACCTCGTCGGGCTCGCTCACGAAGGGTGAACGATGCAGACCTCGACCCAAACCTCGATGCAGACCTTCGGCTCACGCCTCAGCGCCGCCATGAACCAGCACGGTCCGTTGTGTGTCGGCATCGACCCGCACGCGGCTCTGCTACGGGACTGGGGTTTGACCGACGATGTCGACGGTCTGCGTGAGTTCGCGCTGCGATGTGTCGAGGCGTTCGGTGGGCACGCAGCGATCGTCAAACCGCAGGCGGCCTTCTTCGAACGATTCGGATCGCCCGGCGTCGCCGTCCTGGAAGAGACGTTGGCCGGGCTGCGTGCGGCCGGGACGTTGAGCCTGCTCGACGTCAAGCGGGGCGACATCGGCAGCACGATGGACGCGTACGCCGCGGCGCACCTGGGGCCGGCGGCGCCGACGCGGGCGGACGCCATCACGGTGAGCCCGTTCCTCGGCGTCGACAGTCTCGAGCCGGCGTTCGAACTCGCGCGTGCGACCGGCTCCGGCATCTTCGTGCTCGCGCTCACCAGCAATGCAGAGGGCGCGCAGGTGCAACACGCACGGCAGCGCGACGGGCGCACGGTAGCGCAGACGGTGATCGACGCGGTCGCCGACCTCAACGACGCGACCCCGGCCGACCGGCGGGTCGCCGACATCGGGCTGGTGGTCGGCGCGACGACCGGCGAGGACATCGCCGATCTGGGTCTGGGCGACGCCCTCGAACACTGTCGCGGGCCGCTGCTGGCGCCGGGCCTCGGGGCGCAGGGCGCGACCGTCGAGGACATCGCTCGCGCCTTCGGTGCGGCATCCGCACAGGTGCTGCCGTCGGCGTCCCGGGCGGTGCTCGCGGCCGGTCCGGACGCTGCTTGTCTGCGGGAGGCGTTGCGTGCGACCGCGACCCACGCCGCCGCGGCCCTGGGCTAGGGTCTGACCGGACGCCTTCGGGCGTCGAGCGAGCGTCGGTCAGGATCGAGCGGCGATCGATAGACCTGAACACCTCTGTGGCCCAAGGAGATTGCACGTGGCACTTCCCCAGTTGACGCCTGAGCAGCGCGCCGAGGCTCTGGCGAAGGCGGCGGAGGCCAGGCGCAGACGCGCCGCCGTGAAGAACCGGCTGAAGAACTCGCAGGGATCGCTGCAAGAGGTCATCGACAGCGGTCGCAACGACGAGATCATCGGCAAGATGAAGGTGTCCGCCTTGCTGGAGTCCATGCCCGGCGTCGGCAAGGTCCGCGCAGCGCAGATCATGGACGAGATCGGGATCGCCTCGACCCGTCGGCTGCGCGGTCTGGGCAACCACCAGATCGCCGCTCTGTTGGAGCGTTTCGAGAAGCGCTGATGTCGACCACCGCCTCCACCTCATCCCCGTCCGGCGCGGCGCCCCTGTTCGTGCTGGCCGGCCCGACCGCCGTCGGGAAGGGCACTGTCGCGGCCTACATCAGGCAGAACTACCCCAAGGTGTGGCTGTCGGTCTCGGTCACCACACGGGCCCCGCGTCCCGGTGAGGTCGACGGCGTCCACTACCACTTCGTCGGCCAGGCCGAGTTCGACCGGATGGCCGAACAGGACGAACTCCTGGAGTACGCGATCGTGCACGGCCGGGCCAGTTACGGCACCCCGCGCCGTCCGGTGCAGGACGCGATCGAAGCCGGCCGCCTGCCGTTGCTCGAGATCGACCTGCAGGGTGCACGCCAGGTGCGCGAACGGATGCCGGACGCCTTCTTCGTGTTCCTGACGCCGCCCAGCTGGGACGAACTGGTGCACCGACTCATCGGCCGCGGCACCGAATCCGCGCAGGAACAGGCCGTCCGGCTGGAGACCGCGCGCGCCGAACTGGCTGCCCAGAAGGAGTTCGACGCCACCATCGTCAACGAGGATGTTGGGGTTGCCGCCGCAGAACTCGTAGACTTGATGGAGCGGCACGCTTCTGCGGCCCGCGCAACGCATTAAAAACCCCGAACGAAACGAGAGCTTCTTCGTGTCTGGCACCAAGGCTGCCCCCGAGGGCATCACCAACCCGCCGATCGACGACCTGCTGCAGGTGGCCGACTCAAAGTACGCGCTGGTCATCCTGGGCGCCAAGCGCGCACGGCAGATCAACGCCTACTACTCGCAGCTGTCCGAAGGTCTGCTGGAGTACGTCGGCCCGTTGGTCGACAGCCAGATCAACGACAAGGCCCTGTCGATCGCGCTGCGCGAGATCAACGACGGACTGCTGAACGTCGACAAGGTCGAGGCCTAGTCACCACCGGCATGCGCATCGTTCTCGGTGTCGGCGGAGGTATCGCCGCGTACAAGGCGTGCACCCTCCTTCGCCGATTCACCGAGTGTGGGCACGACGTCACCGTCGTGCCCACAGCATCCGCGCTGAAGTTCGTCGGCGCTCCCACCTGGGCGGCGCTGTCGGGTAAACCGGTCAGCGACCAGGTCTGGGACGACGTGCATCGCGTGCCGCACGTCCGGATCGGCCAGCAGGCCGACCTGGTGGTCGTCGCGCCGGCCACTGCCGACCTGCTCGCGAAGGCGGCGCACGGGCTGGCCGACGATCTGCTGACCAACACCCTGCTCACCGCGCGCTGCCCGGTCGTGCTCGCGCCGGCGATGCACACGGAGATGTGGACGCACCCGGCGACGGTTGCCAACGTCAGCACGCTGCGCGAGCGAGGCATCGATGTCATCGAGCCGGCGTCCGGTCGCCTCACCGGCGCGGACACCGGCCCGGGACGCCTGCCGGAGCCCGAGGACATCTTCGAGCACTGTCGCTGCTACATCGAGGGCGTCAGCGGCGGCCCCAATGACGAACTCAACGGCAAACACGTCGTGATCAGCGCGGGCGGCACCCGTGAACCGCTTGATCCGGTGCGCTATCTGGGCAATCGTTCCTCCGGCAAGCAGGGGTACGCGCTCGCCGCTGCGGCCGCGCGCCGGGGCGCCCGGGTGACGCTCGTGTCGACGGCCTCCTTGCCGCTACCCGGCGGCGTCGACCTGGTGAAGGTCGAGACCGCACTCGAGCTCGAACGTGAGATGAAGGCACTCGCCGGCGGGGCCGACGTCATCGTGATGGCCGCAGCCGTCGCCGACTTCCGTCCGGCGCAGGTTTCCGCCGCCAAGATCAAGAAGGGTTTCGCCGCCGGTGACCCGGATGCACCCACCGTCGAGTTGGTGCGCAACCCCGACATCCTGGCCGGCCTGGTCGAAGCACGCGGCGACTCGCGCACGCCGTACATCGTCGGGTTCGCCGCCGAGACCGGTGACGAGCACGGTGACGTCCTCACTCATGCCCGAGCCAAGTTGGAACGCAAGAAGTGCGACCTGCTCGTCGCCAATGAGGTGGGGGACGGAGTCACCTTCGGGCAGGACACCAGCACCGTCCACCTGATGCGTCCGGGGCAGGAGCCCGTCACGGTGGGTCCGGCGGACAAGAATCTGATCGCCGACACGGTGTGGGACGCGGTGGGTCAGGACCTCTCCTGACCTTTACACTCAGGTCGGCCCGGCGACGGGTCGACACAAGCCAGCAGCCGCTGCAACGAAGGAGATAACAGGTGGCACGCCTTTTCACGTCCGAGTCGGTGACCGAGGGACACCCGGACAAGATCTGTGACCAGATCAGCGACTCGATCCTGGACGCGATGCTCGCGCAGGACCCGAACTCCCGTGTCGCCGTCGAGACGATGGTGACCACCGGCCTGGTGCACGTCGCCGGTGAGGTGCGTACCGAGAGCTACGTGCCGATCGCCAAGCTCGTGCGCGAGACCATCATGGAGGTCGGCTACGACAGCTCGCTCAAGGGCTTCGACGGCAACTCCTGTGGCGTGTCCATCTCCATCGGTGAGCAGTCGGTCGACATCGCCCAGGGCGTCGACCAGGCCCACGAGCACCGTGCCGAGGGCGGCACCGAGGCGCTGGACGCGCAGGGCGCCGGCGACCAGGGGCTGATGTTCGGGTACGCGTGCGACGACACCGCCGAGCTGATGCCGCTGCCGATCTTCCTCGCGCACCGCCTGTCCGAGCGCCTCACCGCTGTCCGCAAGAGTGGCGAGCTGGCCTACCTGCGCCCCGACGGTAAGACCCAGGTCACCATCTCCTACGAGGGTGACAAGGCCGTCAAACTCGACACGGTTGTGCTGTCGACCCAGCACTCGGAGGACATCTCGCTCACCGGGATGCTCGAGCCCGACATCGACCAGCACGTCATCAAGCCGGTGCTGGAGGAACTCGCCGCGAGTGGCAACAGCCTCGACGTCAGCAGCTACCGCAAGCTGATCAACCCCACCGGCAAGTTCGTCATCGGTGGCCCGATGGGCGACGCCGGCCTCACCGGCCGCAAGATCATCGTCGACACGTACGGCGGCATGGCACGCCACGGTGGCGGCGCGTTCTCCGGCAAGGACCCCTCGAAGGTGGACCGTTCGGCCGCGTACGCGATGCGTTGGGTCGCCAAGAACGTCGTTGCCGCGGGCCTGGCCACGCGCTGCGAGGTGCAGGTCGCCTACGCCATCGGCAAGGCGCAGCCGGTCGGTCTGTACATCGAGACCTTCGGCACCGAGACCGTCCCGGCCGACAAGATCCAGGCTGCAATCACCTCGGTCTTCGACCTGCGTCCGGCTGCGATCGTGGAGCAGCTCGATCTGCTGCGTCCGATCTACAAGCCGACCGCTGCGTACGGCCACTTCGGCCGCACCACCGCAGACGGTGTCGACAACCCGTTCACCTGGGAGCAGACCAACCGCGTCGAGCAGCTCCAGGCCGCAGCCCGATAGCCGCTCGACCTTCCTGAATCCGCGTGAGTTCGTGCTCCGGTGGACTGATCGACCGGCGTGTCGTCGACGGCTGATAGAACGAACCCGTGACAGACGAGCACCCGGCGACACCGCAGCAGTTGGAACTGCTGCGGACCGCCGCGCGCGCGAAGAAGCAGCGGCCAGAGCCGACGCTCGCGCAGTTCGATCCGGTGGCGGTGGTAATGCTCGACCTCGGCGTCGCCCACCTCGATCGCACCTTCGAGTACGCCGTCCCGGCCGACCTGGACGAGGCCGCACGGCCCGGCGTGCGGGTCAAGGTGCGCTTCGGCGCACAGGACGTCACCGGTTACCTCCTCCAGCGCACGGCGACGGCCGAGCACGTCGGCAAACTCGTCCCGCTGCGCACCGTCGTCTCCGACGAACCGGTGCTCACTCCCGAGATTCTGCGTCTGTGCCGACAGATCGCCACCGACCAGGCCGGGTCGGTGTCCGACGTCGTCCGGCTCGCTGTTCCACCCCGTCATGCTCGGGCCGAGGGCGCGCTCGCGACCGAAGGCAGTGCGCCGTGGACGCCGCTGCTGGAGACGAGCGCGGCCTGGGCGCGTTACCCGGCGGGGCCGGCATTACTGCGCCGGATCGCAGCAGGGCAGGCGCCCGCAGCGTCCTGGCTCGCTCTGCCGAGCACGGATCCGGCACTCGATTGGCCGCGGGCGCTCGCCGACGCCGCCCGAGCGGCCCTGTCCGCCAAGCGGGGGGTCATCATCACCGTCCCCGATCACCGCGACGTCGAACGCGTCGCGCGCGAACTCGATGACCAGATCGGCAAGGACTCCTATGTCCGCCTCACCGCCGACCAGGGGCCACAGGCGCGTTACACCGCCTGGCTCAAGGTGCTGCGGGGTCATGTGCAATGCGTGGTCGGCAACCGCGCCGCGGCCTTCGCGCCGGTGCACGACCTCGGCCTGATGCTGTGCTGGGACGACGGCGACAACCTGCTCACCGAACCGCGGGCTCCGTACCCCACCACCCGCGACATCCTGTGGCGCCGACATCTCGACTCCGCGGCCGCCCTCGTGCTCGGCGGGTTTGCGCGCTCCGTCGCCGTCGCGCAATGGATGGACGAAGGACGGGTCGTCTCTGTGGAGGCCCGGCCCGTCCGGGCGCAGTTGCCCCGGGTCAACGTCGCCGGCGACGACCGCGAGGTGGAGCGGCACGGCCCGGCGGCGCATGCTCGCCTGCCGGCCAGCGCCTGGAAGGCATTGCACGACGGACTGCAGACCGGACCGGTGCTGGTGCAGGTGCCTCGCCGCGGATACGTTCCCCGGTTGCGCTGTGTCACCTGTGGTCACGCGGCGCAGTGCCCGACCTGCCACGGCCCGCTGCAACTCGCCGGCTCCGACCAAGCTCCGCACTGCGCGTGGTGCGACACGCGAGTGGACGGGTTCCGGTGTCCCGAGTGCGATGACACCCGCCTGCGAGCATCCGTCATCGGTGCTCGGCGCACCGCCGAGGAACTGGGACGCGCGTTCCCGGGTGTGCCGGTCGTGCGATCCGGAGCGGGCCAGATCGTTGCCCGCGTGCCCGCAGCACCGGCCCTCGTGATCTCCACACCGGGTGCGGAACCCGTTGCCGAGCAAGGGTATTCAGCCGTCCTCCTGCTCGACGCGTGGGCAATGCTCGACCGGCCGTCCCTGCAGAGCAACGAACAAGCGATGCGCCAGTGGTTGGCAGCCGCGGCACTGTGCCGTTCGGCGGACGACGGCGGAGTGGTCGTGCTCGCCGGCGCGGAGGCGACGTCGCCGGTCGTGCGGCATCTGGTGCGATGGGCCCCAGCGGCCCTCGCCGAGAGCGAACTCGCCGAGCGCACCGCGCTCGACCTACCACCCACCCGCTGGACGGCCACGCTCACCGGTACGCCGGACGCAGTGACGGCGGCGGCGTCCACCGTCCCCGGCTGGCTCGAGCGCTTCGGTCCGGCACCGCTCCCGGGCCCGGAACCCCAGGTGCGATTGCTGCTGCGAGCCCCGGCGGACCGCGCCGGGCAGGCCTCGGGCGCCATCACCGCGTTGCGTACTTCGCGCAGCCTCGCGAGGGCCAAGGACCACCTGTCCGTACGGGTCGACCCGGACGGATCGACCCTCTGATCCGGGCGATACGGTTTCCGGCATGGATCTCGACATCGACCTCGATGACGAACGCTTCGCACCCGCCCCGGCCGAAGCCGTGATCTTCGACCTCGGCAACGTCCTGATCCGGTGGATCCCGCAGGACGCGGTGGCGGCCGCACTCGGGCCGGACAAGGCGCGAGAATTCGTGCACCATCCCGAGTTCGATTTCTTCGCCTGGAATCTCACCAACGACGCCGGACGTACACCCGCGCAGGCCGTGGCCGACGTCCGCGCCCGGTTTCCGGAACTGGAGCCCGCCGCGCAGGCCTACATCGACAACTTCACCGCCTCGCTCAGCCCGATCGAGGGTTCGATCGAGGTGCTGCGTGAACTCGACCGGGCCGGTGTACCCCTGGTGGCGCTCACCAACTGGAATGCCGACCTCTTCGCGCTCGCGGAACAGCAGTACGACTTCCTGGAGATCTTCGAGGACATCGTCGTGTCCGGCGAGGAGGGCGTCGTCAAGCCCGACCCGGAGATCTGGGAGGTGCTTGCCGAGCGCACCGACCACATCGGCGGCATCGACGACTTCCTGTTCATCGACGACTCGATCGTCAACGTGCAGTCGGCCGTCGAAGCCGGCATCGACGCCGTCCAGTTCACCGGTCCAGAGGATCTTCGTCAGGACCTCGCCGCCCGCGGGTACGACGTGCGTCCGGTGGCCTGAGCGTGCGCATCGTCTTCGCGGGCACTCCTGAACCCGCCGTTCCTTCCCTGCAGGCCCTGCTCGAGTCCCGGCACGAGGTGGTCGGCGTCGTGTCCCGGCCGGACGCTCCTGCCGGGCGCGGACGCTCGCTACGACCGTCACCGGTGAAGGAGGTCGCGGTCCGGGAAGGCCTGCCGGTCTCCACCCCGGGGCATCCCAAGGAACCGGATTTCCAGGAGTGGCTGCGCGCGCTGCAGCCCGACGTGTGCCCCGTGGTCGCGTACGGTGCCCTTGTGCCGCGTGCGGTGCTCGACATCCCGCGACACGGCTGGGTGAATCTGCACTTCTCGCTGCTGCCTGCCTGGCGCGGTGCGGCCCCCGTCCAGCACGCCTTGCTGCACGGCGACGACGTCACCGGTGCCACGACCTTCCTGCTCGAACAGGGTATGGACACCGGACCGGTGCTGGGCACGATGACCGAGACGATCAAACCGAGCGACACCTCGGGCGACCTGCTGCAGCGGCTCGCCGGCGCAGGCGCCGGCCTGTTGGTCGCCACCCTCGACGCGATGGAAGAGGGCACGATCACCCCTGTTCCGCAGCCCGCCGAAGGCGTCTCGACGGCGCCGAAGATAACCGTTGACGACGCTCGGATCCGTTGGCACGAGCCGGCATTCGCGATCGATCGCCGGGTGCGCGCCTGTTCACCGGCCCCGGGCGCATGGACGATGTTCCGGGACGCCCGCCTGAAGATCGGGTCGGCTCGTCCGGTCGACGAGCCAGGCCTTGCGCCAGGTGAGCTTCGGGTGACCAAGAAGGCGGTGTTCGTGGGCACGGGATCGGGCGCTGTCGAACTCGGCATCGTGCAGCCGCACGGCAAGAAGGCAGTACCGGCGCCCGACTGGGCGCGCGGCGCACGTATCGAGGAAGGGGAGTCACTGGCATGAGCGACTCCGAGCAGTCCGGCAGGAACCACGACGAATACCGCAACGCCAAAGGCCGGCAGCGTCCGCAGGCGCGTCGCACGTCCGACCGAGCCAGGTCCGAGCAGCGGCCCGCCGAGCGCCGCCGCAGCGGGGACCCGGCACGACGGGTGGCGTGGGACGTCCTGCGACAGGTGCACGACAACGACGCATACGCCAACATCGCTATGCCGAAAGCGTTGCGCGACAACAGGATCAGTGGACGCGACGCCGCGTTTGCGAGCGAGCTCGCTTACGGCACGTTGCGGATGCATGGCCTCTACGACCGGATCATCGAGCATGCCGCCGGACGCGGTGCGTCGCAGATCGACCCCGCCGTGCTCGACACCATTCGCCTCGGCGCACACCAGTTGCTCGGCATGCGAGTGCCGTCACACGCCGCCGCGTCCGAGACCGTGGCCCTGGCCCGCGAGGTCAACGGTGCGGGCGCGGCCGGGTTCGTCAACGCCGTGCTGCGTCGGGTCAGCGAACGCACCCGCGAGGAATGGGTCGCCGAGGTGACCGCCGGACGTGAGCCGCTCGCCGCGTTGGCGGTCGAGCACTCCCACCCCGAGTGGATCGTCCGGGCCCTGCGGGGTGCGCTGATCGGCTCGGGTGCCGCGGCTGCGGAGAATGTCGATGCCGAACTGCGGCGGTTGCTCGAGGCGGACAACGACCCGGCCGACGTCATGCTCGTCGCCCGTCCGCACCTGGCAACGGTCGAGGAACTGCTCGACGAGGGGGCGACGCCGTCGCGCCTGTCGCCGTTCGGTGCCCGGATGTCGGGGGGAGACCCCGGAGCCATCCGCGCTGTGCGCGACACGCGTGCTGCTGTGCAGGACGAGGGCTCACAACTGCTCGCCCTCGCTTTGGCATCGGTGCCCGTCGAGGGTGATCAGCAGGAATGGCTCGACCTGTGCGCCGGGCCCGGCGGCAAGGCGGCTCTGTTGGCTTGCCTTGCGGCAGAACAGGATTCGGTGTTGTTCGTCAACGAGGTCAGCGAACATCGCACCGACCTGGTGCGGCGGACGATGGCCGCGGCGCTGCAGTCGGGTATCGAGGTGATGATCGGTACCGGTGACGGCCGGGAACTCGGAGCCGAAGAACCCGACACCTACGACAAGGTGCTGGTCGACGCTCCCTGCACGGGCCTGGGCGCATTGCGTCGTCGTCCGGAAGCGAGGTGGCGCAAGTCGGCGTCCGACGTCGCCGGTCTGACCACGCTGCAGGGTGAACTGCTCGACTCGGCGATCGCGGCGACCCGCCCCGGCGGAGTCATCGGCTACGCGACCTGCAGCCCGCACACCGCCGAGACCACCGCGGTTGTCGCTGACGCGTTGAAGCGACACCCGGAGGTGGTCCAGGAGGACGCTCGGCCGTACTTCAAGGACGCGACGGGCAAGCAGATTCCCGACCTCGGCGACGGCCCCGGCGTTCAGTTGTGGCCGCATCTGCACGACACCGACGCGATGTTCTTCGCCCTGCTGCGCAAGCAGTCCACGTCCGTCTGACTCCCGAAAAGGTATGTCCCACATGCAGATCGCACCGAGCATCCTGTCCGCTGACTTCGCCAACCTCGAGGCCGAGCTGAAGCGGATCGGCAATGCCGAGTGGGCACACGTCGACGTCATGGACGCGCACTTCGTGCCGAATCTCACGCTCGGCCTGCCGGTCGTGGAGTCGCTGCTGAAGGTGGCGCCGATGCCGCTGGACTGCCACCTGATGATCGACGACCCCGACCACTGGGCACCGAAGTACGCCGAGGCAGGGGCACAGAGTGTCACCTTCCACATCGAGGCCGCGAAGGACCCGGTGAAGCTGGCCCGAGCGCTTCGGTCGGCGGGAGCCCGTGCGTCGATGGCGATCAAGCCGGGCACCGACTTCGCTCCGTACGAGGAACTCCTGCCCGAACTCGACATGGTGCTGGTGATGACCGTCGAACCCGGGTTCGGTGGCCAGTCGTTCATGGCGGACCAGATGCCGAAGGTGCGTCAGGTGCGCGAGGCCGCCCGCAAACACGGCGGCGACATCTGGGTGCAGGTCGACGGGGGAGTGTCCGCCAAGACCATCGAGCAATGCGCCGAGGCGGGGGCCGATGTCTTCGTCGCCGGGTCGGCGGTCTACGGCGCCGATGACGCGGCGGCCGCAGTCGACGAACTGCGCGAGCTGGCCGCATCCTGCGTCCACTGACGACGATCCACAGGCCGAACGACTACCGCCGACTGCGCTCGAGTGGTACGCAGGAGTATGCGCCGCCGGCTCGGCGACCCCTGCGAAACGGAGAATCTGTCATGAGCAACCCGACGAGCAACCCGACGAGCAACCCGATAGGCACTGTGGTCAGCACGATCGAGGAGATGGGCGGCCTCGACAAGATCAGTGAGCCGTACGCCGGCTTCGTCGGCAGATTGACCGGCAACAAGGCGGTCAAGAACATCCTTTCCGGCACCTTCCTCGGCCACCCGATCCATCCGGTTCTGTCCGACGTGCCGATCGGCGCGTACGCCATGGCGACCGTGCTCGACCTCACCGGAGCAGACGCCGCGGCGGCGCGCCGGTTGGTGGGGGTGGGGATCCTCGCCTCCGTTCCCACTGCGGCCACCGGGGCGTCCGACTGGTCGGACAGCTACGGAGCCGAACAGCGGGTCGGGTTGGTGCACGCCGCTGCCAACTCGGCCGCCACCGTCCTGCAGGTCGCGTCCTGGGTGGCGCGTGGGAAGGGTCGGCATTCCACCGGGCGGCTGCTGAGCCTGGCAGGGGTCGGTCTCACCGCGGGGGCCGGTTACCTCGGTGGACACCTGTCGTTCGTCAAGGGTGTAGGTGTCAACCACACCGCGTTCGAGCACCGCACGGACGACTGGACCGACGTCGCTGCCCGCGTCGATCTCACCCCTGGCACGCCGATGCGGGTGACGGCGGACGGTGTCTCGGTGGTACTCATCGAACAGAACGACCGGGTGTACGCGCTGTCGTCCGTGTGCACGCACGCCGGTGGCCCGCTCGACGAAGGAACAGTCCAGGACGGATGCATCCGATGCCCTTGGCACGGAAGCGAATTCAGACTGAGGGACGGCAAGCCGATGCGTGGTCCGGCGTCGGTCGAGCAGCCCAGCTGGGACGTGAAGATCGCCGACGGGCGGGTGCTGGTCAAGGCGTCCTGAACCTCAGCCTTCGCGGTCGGCATTGCCGCGCAAGAGGATGACGCGATCACCGAGACCACCCAGCCGGTCGAGTACCTGGACGGGAAGTGTCATACTGATCGGCGAAACGTGCTCCGGGGTCAGCGAAACTCTGAGCCGGCGGTGACAGTCCGCGACCCGTGATCCTCTTCGGAGGTGAGCGGTTGACCTGGTGGAATTCCGGGACCGACGGTGAAAGTCCGGATGGGAGGCGCACGTTCAGGGTCTGCTTCGGCATTCTCTGAGCACGCAGGGTGCCCTGCGGGTGTGCATCATTCGATGTCAGCCCGTGCGGGTTTCCTGGCGTTCGCCATCGCCCCGGTTCACGTCCATGACGGACGACCGAAGGAACCGATGGCGCTCAGCCCCCAGGACGAGCAGATGCTCGACCGTGCGCTGGCACTCGCCGCGCTCGGCTCTCTCGTCGACCCCAATCCACGCGTCGGTTGCGTTCTCGTGCGAGACGAAGTGGTCGTCGGGGAGGGCTTCCACGCAGGCGCGGGCACGGCCCACGCCGAAGCCGCCGCACTCGCACAGTCCGGCGAATCGGCCCGGGGCGCAACGGCTTTCATCACGCTCGAACCCTGCACGCATGTCGGACGAACGCCGCCGTGTGCACAGGCGCTCATCGACGCCGGGGTCGAGCGTGTGGTTTTCGTAGCGGCGGATCCATCGGAGCGAGCAGGCGGCGGAGCAGCGCTGCTGCGTGAGGCCGGAATCGCCGTCGAAAAGGCGTCCCCGCGCTTCGAACAGTCCTCCAGAGCGCTGAACGAAGCTTGGTTCTTCGCGGCCGAGCACGGCCGGCCCCACGTGACGTGGAAGTACGCGACCACCCTCGACGGCCGTATCGCCGCGGCCGACGGCAGCAGCAGGTGGATCACCGGGGACGCGTCCCGGGCGGACGTCCACGCGCTGCGCGCGCGCTCCGGCGCGGTCGTCGTGGGAACCGGCACCGCGCTGACGGACGACCCGGCCCTCACCGTCCGCGGCTCGGCGTACACCGGACACGACCCGCTACGGGTCGTCGTCGGGCACCGTGACCTTCCGGCGGACAGCCGGCTGCTCGAACCCGAAGGAGAAATCTGATGTTCACCGGAATCATCCAGGAACTCGGACGCGTCGAAAGCATTGAACGGCAGGGCGATTCAGCCCAGATCGTGGTGGGGGCGAGGGACGTCGAGGAGGTCAGGGCATGAACTCAACTCCTTCGAGGACGCACTCCAGGCGCTACGAGACGGACGTCCGATGCTCGTCGCCGACGACGAGTCCCGTCTACCTGCGTGGTCACGAGGGTCGCGGCGTCGGCCTGCCGGTCGACGCCCGGGAGTACGCGGCGGCAGCAGCGATCCTGCACAGCCTCGACATCTGCGATGTTCGGCTGATCAGCAACAACCCCGCAAAGCGACTCGGGTTGCAGGACAACGGAATCGAGGTTGGTTCGATGGAGCCGTCACCGGTGCGCGTCAGCGATCACAATCTGCGCTACCTACAGACCAAACGTGACCGGATGGGTCACGACCTTCCCGACCTCCACGAAGGAGCAACCGTATGAGCGGACACGGAGCACCGACCGTCCAGGTCGACGGGCGCGGTCTGAGGGTCGCTGTCGTCGCCGCGAGTTGGCACGAACAGGTGATGGACGGCCTGCTCGCCGGAGCACAGCGGTCCCTGGACGATGCCGGCGTCGCGGACGCCACCGTCGTCCGCGTCCCGGGATCCTTCGAACTTCCGGTCGCAGCGGCACGTCTGGCCGCCGACCATGACGCGGTCGTCGCACTGGGCGTGGTGGTGCGGGGCGGGACACCGCACTTTGACTACGTCTGCCAGGCAGCCACCATCGGCCTCACCGAGGTCTCGGTGCGCACCGGCGTCCCGGTCGGATTCGGGGTGTTGACGTGCGACGACGATCAGCAGGCTCTGGATCGGGCGGGCTTGCCCGGTTCGAGTGAGGACAAGGGATACGAGGCCGCGACTGCGGCCTTGGCGACCGCGCGTACGCTTCGCGACGCGCCACGACACACATCAGGAGAACACGCATGAGAACGACCGTGCTGGCCGCTGCCGCGGGCGGCGAGCAGAACTTCTTCCAGCAGCTGTTGGAATGGCACCTCGACATCGGCAAGTACCAACTGCACTGGCTCGAGTTGATCGGTGTGCTGATCGGTGTCGCGTCCGCCTACCTCGGTATGAAGCGCTGGGTGTGGGCGTGGCCGGTCGGCATCGTCGCCAACGTCATGCTGTTCTTCGTTTACATCGGAGCCGCGTTCGGCACTGACACCCGCATCCCGCTGTTCGGGCAGGCCGGGCGACAGATCTTCTTCATCACCACCAGCATCTACGGCTGGTGGCGGTGGAACCAGTACCGCAAGAACAAGCGCGCGGAGGCGTCCGAGGCGGCCGTCACCCCGCGATGGGCGACGAACAAGGAACGCCTGCTGATGGCGGCTTTCTGGATCGTGGGAACGGTGATTGCCCACGCCGTCTTCCAGGCGATCCTGGACGCGAATGCCAACCCGCACTGGACGCCGGAATGGTGGTTCGCCTGGTGCGACGCATGGGTGTTCGTCGGGTCGATCGTCGCGACGTACGCGATGGCCCGCGCCTGGAACGAGTTCTGGCTGGCGTGGATCGTGGTCGACCTGGTGGGAGTGCCGTTCGGGTTCGCCACCGACTATGTGCCCACAGCGGTCATGTACATCTTCTACGGGCTGTTCGTGATCTACGGGTTCACCCAGTGGGTGAAGGTGACCCGGCGAGAGCGCGGGAGCCAACCGGTCACGGCCTGACCCCCACCCGCCGAGTGGCCGGGGTCACGTGGGCGCGTCCACGTCCCGGCCGCTCGTCCGCGGGCTCCGCCCCGCTGCGTACCCTTGTGCCCCGTGAAGAGCTTCGAGCAGTTGTGGGCCGAGCTGCAGGACAAGGCAGCCGAGCGTCCCGAAGGATCCGGCACGGTCGCAGAGATCGAGGCCGGCGTCCACTTCATCGGCAAGAAGATCGTCGAGGAGGCTGCCGAGGTGTGGATGGCCGCCGAGTACGAGGGCAACGACAAAGCCGCCGAGGAGATCAGCCAGCTGCTCTACCACCTGCAGGTGCTGATGCTGGAGCGCGGCATCGCGTTGGAGGACGTCTACCGACATCTCTGAGCCCCGAGTGGTTCGAGCCGATCTTCAATCTGCACAAGGAGTTTCACCATGCTGCGAGTCGCCATGCCGAACAAGGGCAGCCTCGCCGAGTCCGCCGCCGAGATCATGCGTGAGGCGGGTTACCGCGGTCGTCGTGAGTCGAAGGAATTGGTCGTCGTCGACGCCGACAACGACGTCGAACTGTTCTTCCTGCGACCACGGGACATCGCCGTGTACGTCGGACGCGGGACGCTCGATGTCGGCATCACCGGCCGCGATCTGCTGCTCGATTCCGGAGCGCCGGCGATCGAGGCCATGCAGCTCGGCTTCGGTGCCTCCACCTTCCGGTACGCCGCGCGCCCTGGTGTTGCTTGCTCGGTGGGCGACCTTGCGGGCAAGCGCGTCGCCACGAGCTTCGAAGGTCTCGTCGAATCCGATCTGAAGAACGCCGGTGTCGAGGCGTCCGTCGTCCGACTGGACGGTGCCGTCGAGACCGCGGTCACCCTCGGTGTCGCCGACGTCATCGCGGATGTCGTGGAGACCGGTACCACCCTGCGCAACGCCGGGCTCGAGGTGTTCGGCGAGCCGATCCTGAAGAGCGAAGCCGTTCTGATCCGTCCGGCGGAGGCCGGCGCGAACCCCGCGGTCGACGTCCTGGTCCGCCGCTTGCAGGGTGTGCTCACGGCCCGCGACTACGTGATGCTCGACTACGACATCCGCAAGGACCTCGTCGAGAAAGCGTCCGCGATCACGCCCGGCCTGGAGTCACCGACGATCTCCCCGTTGCACGACCCGGACTACGTCGCGGTGCGTGCGATGGTGCCGCGCAAGCGCACGAACGCCCTCATGGACGAGCTCTACGACCTGGGTGCTCGTGCCATCCTGGTGACAGAGATCGCTGCCTGCCGATTGTGAGTTCTCGATGAACACCCCGAGCGGTTCCGACCCACACCATTCGGGCGACCACGACCCGTACACGCCGTTCCGGCCCCGCAGCGGACGGTGGGTGCCGCTGGTGGCGGGGCTTGCCTCGATCGCGGTCTTCGGTTTCGTGGCCATCAACCTGCCCCGCGGCGGCGTCACCGGGTGGACCGTCCTGGACGCGCTCATGATGTTCCTGCTCGGCGTCGGCATGGCTGCGTTCCTTTGGCGCTACACCGCGATCAAGGCCGTGCCCACCGACAAGGGCTTGATCGTGCGCAACCTCTTCCTCACCCGGGAGGTCGCCTGGGAGGAGATCCTCGGCGTCCAGTTCGGCGGTGGGTCACCGTGGCTGATCCTCGATCTCGCGGACACCGAACAGCTCGCCGTGATGGCGGTACAGCGCGCCGACGGCGAGTTCGCCCAGGCCGAGGCGCAACGAATGGCAGCATTGGTGGAGGCCAACGCCTACCCGGACGAATCCGTCGGCTGACCGAAGTCTTTCTTGTTCAGGCGGATTCGCGGAGCAAGTGGCTGGTGTCGAAGACCAGGTCGGCGTGTTCGCGGGTCTCGTCACCGGTGAACAAGGATTCTTCCTGCTCGGCCCATGTGTCCCAGTGCTCGTCGAACGCGCCTGCATCGCGGACGAGTCCACGGGCGCGGCGTAGGTCATCGTCTGCTTCCAGCCACACCCGGACGTCGCTCAGCTGACCCGCCGGGCCGACACTGCAGCCGCATCCTTCGACGATCACGTACGGCGCGGGCTCCACGAACAACTCTGCAGTGAAGTCGCCCTCGATCCAGTCGTACTGCTCATAGGTGGCAATCTCGTTGCCCCGCAACGGGATCAGGATGTCGTCCGTGAGTGCCGGCAGGGCAGCTGCCAGGCCGTTCCAGCCGGGGTAGAGGTCGTCCATGTGGACGACGGGCGCGTCGTCCAGCACCGCCGACAACTCGCCGGCGAGGGTGGTCTTGCCGGTCGAGGAGCGCCCGTCAATCGTGATCGTCACGGGGCGGTCGGTGATCTCGCCGGCACGCTGAAGCGCTGCGCGGGCGATCTTCTCGACCATGGGGTTCTTCGCCTGTGGGCGGCTCAGATGGTCAGCGGCGTCCGCCTGCTGAGCTGTCGGGGTCTCGGTCACGTGCCGAAGATTACGCTGTGCCGCATGTCGGTTGCAGTGCGTGTGATCCCGTGTCTCGACGTCGACGCCGGTCGGGTGGTCAAGGGAGTGAACTTCACCGGATTGCGCGACGCGGGCGACCCGGTCGAACTGGCCCACCGATACGACGACCAGGGTGCCGACGAACTGACCTTCCTCGACGTCACCGCCAGCTCGGCCGGCCGGGAAACCACGTACGACGTGGTCCGTCGGACCGCCGAAGAGGTGTTCATTCCGTTGACCGTCGGCGGGGGAGTGCGGGAGGCCGGGGACGTCGATCGCCTGCTGCGGGCCGGGGCCGACAAGGTCGGGATCAACACCGGCGCCATCGCCCGACCGCAGGTGATTCGGGAGATCGCCGATCGGTTCGGTTCGCAGGTTCTGGTGCTTTCGGCCGATGTGCGGCGGGCGGCGGACGGCTCGTTCGAGGTGACCACCCACGGTGGACGCGAATCCGCCGGTCTCGAAGCCATCGAATGGTGCGTGCGGGCGTGCGAACTCGGCGCCGGCGAGATCCTGTTGAATTCGATGGACGCCGACGGCACCAAGGACGGCTTCGATCTCGAGCTGATCCGCGCTGTTCGACGCGAGGTGGACGTTCCGCTCATCGCGAGCGGCGGCGCCGGAACGATCGAGCACTTCGTCCAAGCGGTGGAGGCCGGCGCGGACGCCGTGCTCGCCGCCTCGGTGTTCCACTTCGGTCAACTGAGGATCGACCAGGTCAAGGCCGCGCTGCGAACCGCGGGTCACCCCGTCCGTTGAGCGCGGCACGAGCTACCCGGGCTGAACCGTCCTTGAATCGCTGGTTGAGCCATGCGCCCTACCGAGGTTTGTGCTGAGCCGTTGCCTCACGGCTGGTTGAGCCATGCGCTCGACGGAGGAGGGCGCATGTGCCGAAACCTGGTGACCGTGAACGGCTACCCGACCCTACGGGGCTGATTCATGAAGCGTCGTGCACGGAGTCTGGGTAGGTGATGTAGGTGCGGCCGGTGCGTGAGGTCCAGGTACAGACTCCGTCGTCGCTCATCTCGTAGTCCCAGTGCTTCTTGGTCTTGGCGTCGTGATGGTGTCGGCAGAGTGCGGCGAGGTTGTGCCCGGCGGTGGGTCCGTCCGGCCATTCGACGACATGATCGATGTCGCACCTGATGGCGGTCCTGGTGCACATGGGGAACCGGCAGGTCTGGTCGCGTTGTTGCACGAACTCCCTCATCCGCGGCGTGGGCTCGTACGCGGTCGTCGAGGTCTCGCAGGTGACTCCGGTGTCGGCGTCGACCAGTGCTCGGGTCAGGCGGCAACCGAACTGCTCGATCAACGCGTCGAGGACTTCAGGTGGGATGAACCCGATCCCTGCGATCCGTGCCCACCCCGTGGTGTAGCAGTGGTCCGATTCGCGTGCTGTTGAGCCGGATTCGGTGCCATCAGTGTCGGCGGGCGCTCCGGAATGGTCAGGGCCTCGCGGGGATGAGGTGGACTGTCCGGGTGGTGGTGATCCGTCGTCCGGGGACGCCTCGGGCTCGTGTTCCGCGTCGTCGGTGGCACGTTTGGCCGCTGTTGCAGCCTGTTGCTCTTCACGAACGACGGGGACCTGGATGACGACCTGGTAGGAGATGTCGGCGCCTTGTGTGACGAGGTCGTGCAACGTGCCGAGGCGGAGTTGTCCGAGCGTCGGCTTCGCATCTGTGGCCGGGTCATCGGCCTTTGATGGGTTCTTGGCGCGTTGGTCAGCGAGTTGGTCCACGGCTCCGTAGATGCGGGCGATCTGGTCGGCCGGTCCGATGGCGCACAGTTCGGCCATGCCCGGGATGTCGGAGGGGCGCACCCAGCACCGGTGGCTTCTTTGGCTTCCTTCTGGCGGGTCTTCTTCGCGGCTTCCTCTTCCCACTGGGTCACCAGCGCCCGCGCGGCGGTCTTCACTTTGAGGAAACCCCAGGTGTTGAAGCCTTTGGTGTCGAGCAGGTGCTGCTCGACCCGGCGGGACGTCTCGGGTGAGGCGTTCACCAGTTCCGAGGCAACGAGGCTGACTTTCCAGTACGGGATTGAACCCTCGACCGCCGCGGCGAGCAACCCGGGAGTTTTGGTGCACGTATCGATGGAGTTGCTCATCTTGATCGACGCAGTGCGGGGTGCCATCTGACAGGCAGCCGGCACGTCGGTGTCCGCGAACGACGCCTGATGACCGAGCGCGTGCTCGACCTTCGCAGTGACACCGGTGTCGGAATCGACCAACTCTTCATCGATCGCGGCGTACCGCGCCATTGCCATGGCTTGCACGGCTTGGGAGATCGATGCCAACTGGGTGGAACCGGTCACTGCTTTCTCGAGCATGCGGTGGTCATCGGCATCGACGGGTCGGGCAGAGGCGATGTCCCCCGGGTGCTGCAGGGCGTCTGCGTGCAGTCCGTGGAACGCGTCCTGCGACATCTGAACCGCGAACTCCAGGACCTCCGACGGCGACCCCAATGCATCGACCAGTTGTTTCAACAAACGCTGCTTGTGATCCGAGATCGATTCCAACAGAACGAATTCCACCGGAGACTCCGGTTCGTAGAACTCGTAGCTGATGCCCATGAGAAGACTCTAGGCGGGACCACCGACAACCTCCGTGGCACTGATCTCGCGGGTGGGTCGGTCACCAAGGACCGGATCTCACCAGGGTTTCGGCACTGGACTCAGTCCTTCGTCGCAGCGTCCAGGCTCAACCAGCGGCGGTGGTCGGCGCCCCCCGGTTCATGGCCTGCGTCGCTGCGCCGGTCCGTGGAACGCCTGTCACGATGAACAAGTGAACGAACTCAGCGTCGACGGCAATCGGTACTCGGTGCGCAGGGCAACCGCACATGACGTCCGGCCCATCGTGCAGTTGCTGGCGGACGATCCTCTCGGCGCCACCAGGGAGCGCAGCGACGAGTCGGTCTACGAAAGGGCCTTCGCCGCGATCGACGCCGACCCCAACCAGTTCCTCGCGGTCGTCGCGGACGACGAAGCTGCAGTCGTCGGAACGTTCCAACTCACGCTGATCCCGGGACTGGCCAGGGCAGGCGCCACACGATTGCTCATCGAGGCCGTCCGTGTATCGGCCTCAGTCCGCGGAACCGGCCTGGGTGCAGCGATGTTCGGCTGGGCGCACGAGTACGGACGCAGCCGTGGGGCGGTGCTCGCTCAACTCACGACCGACAAGTCGCGCTTGGATGCCCACCGCTTCTATGAGCGGCTCGGTTACGAAGGCAGTCATGAGGGCTTCAAGCTCGTCCTCTGAGCCAACGGCGAAACGCGTGATCAGACGCCGAGGTTCGTCTCGCGGAAGGCCGCGACATCGTGATCGGCACCGTCGAGTTCGACGTCGGCGACCTCACCACGTCCGAAGAGGTACAACACGATCTCGCTGGGTTCACCGGTCATCACGACGTTGCCGTGCTCGTCCTTCGGACTGCGCAGCGACCGACGTCCGTACCCCGGTGAATCGGCCACCACACCGACGCGGCACGACCGCAGGGTCAGCATGCCCATGCGGGAGAGCACCCCGAACAGCGCCTTCTGCTCGGCCGGGTCGAGCTGGCGGCGAGCGGCGGGGTCGACCCCACGCAGCACGTCCTCGTGGTGCACGAAGAACTCGCCCAGGTTCGCGGCCTCGTCGATGCTGCCCAGTGCCATCGGGTTCCACTTCGGCGGGCCGCTGCGGATGGTGTCGACCAACTCCTCGAACGGCCGCTGCGCCAGCGACGCCTGGATCTTGTCCGTGCGTCCGGCAAGCGGCGCGAGAAACATGCCGATGGCAGCGTCCGGACGGCGTTCGCGAAGGATCAGGTGTGCGGCCAGGTCACGTGTACGCCACGAGCCGCTGAGCGTCGGCGCGTCGGGACCGACCTCCAGGAAGGTGTCGCACAACGCTGAACGCTCGCTTTGGGCAAATGAGGTCATGCAGTGAATCATGTCCTACATGCCCTCCTCCGTGACCGTCACGCCCGACAACGATCAGGTGGCGGATGGCAAGAAGAACGATCGAAAGAAGGGAACGACCGAGGTCGACTTCGGCGCATCAACCCTCGGTGAAGGGTTCCGCGTCCTCGGGCGTGGCTTCCGCGACCAGCCGAAGACACTGCTCGTCGCGGTGATCGGCTCAGCGATCTACGGCGTGATGACGGTCTTCACCGCTCGCGTGATCGGTCACCTCATCGCGACGGTCGTCGAGCCTGCGGTTGCAGCCGGTCGCCTCACGGGTGAACAGGTCTGGACGATCATCTGGCAACTCGGAGCAGTGGTGTTGCTCAACGTGATCGGTGTGATTCTGCGCCGTGTCGCGGCCGGCATGGCCTACTTCAACCTCAACGCGATCTACCGCCGACGGGTCACCCGTCAGTACCTGCGTCTGCCACTGTCATGGCATCACCGCCACCCGTCCGGACAGTTGCTCTCGAACGCGAACGCCGACGTGGAGGCGACCTGGAACATCTTCCAGCCGCTCCCGATGGCTATCGGGGTGCTCGTCATGCTGGGTGTCGGTCTGGCCGAGATGTTCCGGGTCGACGTCTGGCTTGCGCTCGTCGGTCTGATCGTCTTCCCGTTGTTGTTCGCCACCAACCTGGTCTTCCAGCGCTACATGTCGCCGCGGGTGACCCGCGCCCAGCGGATGCGCTCGCACGTCAGCGAGGTGGCCCACGAATCGATCGAGGCCGCCCTGCTGGTCAAGGTGATGGGACGCGAGCAACAGGAAGCCGACCGGTTCTCCGTCGAGACCCAGCGCCTGCGCAATGCCGCCGTCGAGGTCGGCCGCGTCCGGGGCATCTTCGACCCGCTGGTCGAAGCGATTCCGACGATCGGGACGCTGGCGGTCCTGACGGTCGGCACCGCCCAGGTGAGCGCCGGCGCAACGACGGCGGCAGAAGTCGTCCAGATCGCTTACCTGTTCTCCGTGCTCGCCTTCCCGGTGCGGTCCTTCGGCTGGGTGCTGGCCGAGATGCCGCGCTCGGTCGCCGGCTGGGTACGCCTCAACAGCGTGCTGGCCGCCACCGGGCACACCGACTACGGCACCCGGACGCTCATTTCCGACCACGCCGCCGCGCTCGGCGCCGATCAGGTCGGCTACGAGTACGACCTGTCCGGTTCGGTCGACCTCAGCGAGAAGTACCAGGGCGGCGGTGCCGAACGCTGGCGCGCCCTGGACGACGTCGACCTCGACCTGGCACCGGGATCGTTGACCGCGATCGTCGGACCGACCGGATCGGGCAAGTCGACGCTGATGAGTCTGCTCGTGCGACTGATGGACCCGACCGACGGACGTGTGCTGATCGACAACGTGCCCGAACGCGACCTCGCGGCAGGGGAGACCAGCAAGGCCGCGTCCCTGGTGACCCAGCAGACGTTCGTCTTCGACGACACCATCGCCGGCAACGTCACCCTCGGTCACGACTTCACCGACGACGAGGTGCGTCGCGCGCTGCAGATCGCGCAAGCCACCGGGTTCGTCGACGAGCTCCCGGACGGTGCCGCCACCCGGGTCGGTGAGCGCGGAGCGTCGCTGTCAGGCGGGCAGAGGCAGCGAATTGCACTGGCCCGCGCGGTGATCCGTCGTCCACGCGCACTCCTGCTCGACGATGCGACCAGCGCGGTCGACCCCGCTGTCGAGCAGTCGATCCTGCAGGCGCTGCGTGAGAACCGTGACGGCACGACGGTGGTGATGGTCGCCTACCGGATGTCCAGCATCGCGCTCGCGGACGAGGTCGTGTTCGTCGACGGTGGCCGCATCACCGACCGCGGCACCCACGCCCAACTCATGGAGCGCAGCGAGGGATATCGCACGCTGGTCACGGCCTACGCCGAACGCGCCGCCGAGATCGCCGAGCAGGATGACGCGCAGGATGACGCGCAGAACGACGAAACGATCGACCAGCAGATGAACAAGCAGGATGAGGACGCATGAGCACCGCGGTCGGCACCCCAGGATCCACGGCTGCGGGGGAGCGGGTCGGCACCGCCGGTGAACTCACCACCTGGCAGACCCTCAAGCGCGGCTTCGAACTCTCGCCCGAACTGCGGCGCGGTCTGCTGGTCACGATCGCGCTCGCCATTTTCTCCACCACCGGACGCGTCCTCGTCCCGATCGCCGTCCAGCAGACCTTGGACCGCGGAATTCTGGCCCCCGGTGGTCCGCAGACCGGCACGGTCAAGACCCTGATGGTGCTCACCGTGCTGGGTGTGGCCGTCACCGGCCTTGCCTCGTACGCAGTCAACCTGCGGCTGTTCCGTAGTAGCGAGAGTGGCTTGGCAACCTTGAGGGTCAAGGGTTTTCGGCACATCCACGACCTGTCCATGCTCACCCAGAACGCCGAGCGCCGGGGCGCGCTGGTCTCCCGCGTGACCAGCGATGTCGACCAGATCAGCCAGTTCGTCCAGTTCAGTGGCCTCATGCTGCTGATGGCCGTCGGCCAGTTGCTCATCGCCAGCGTCCTGATGCTCGTATATAGCCCGTTGCTCGCCGCCGTCGTGTGGATCTGCTTCATCCCGATGTTCATCGTGTTGCGCTACTTCCAGGGTGTCGTCGGACGCGCCTACACGGTCGTCCGCGAACGCGTCGCCGACATGCTGGCCGCGATCTCCGAGTCCGTGGTCGGTGCCGCGACGATCCGCGCGTACGGCGTCCAGGACCGCACCGCCGAGCGCATCGACGTCACCGTCGAGAAGCATCGCAAGGCGAGCATCCTCGCCCAGATCAAGGCCGTCGGTGCCTTCTCGACCGGCCAGTTCGTCGCGGGTGTCACGACCGTCGTCGTGCTCGTGATCGGCGCACAACAGGCAGCAGCCGGCAACATCACGCTCGGTGAACTCGTCGCGTTCCTGTTCATCGTCAACTTGTTCACCCAGCCGGTGCAGATGGCCACGGAGAACCTCAACGAACTGCAGAACGCCGTGGCCGGCTGGCGCCGCGTCATCGGCCTGATCGACACCCCGGTCGCAGTCGTCGACCCGCCGGAAGGCCGGGAGATGCCGTCCGGTTCGGTGACCGTCGACTTCGAGAAGGTGAAGTTCGCCTACCCCGGTGGAGCGCCCGTCCTGCACGACGTCGACCTGCACATCCCGGCGGGAGCCCGCGTCGCGGTCGTGGGGGAGACGGGGTCGGGCAAGACCACGATCGCCAAGCTCGTCACCCGACTGATGGATCCGACGGGCGGCAGCGTCAAACTCGACGGAATCGACTTGCGCGACATCAGTTTCCGCTCGCTGCGCGAACACGTCGTGCTGGTGCCGCAGGAGGGCTTCCTGTTCGACGCCACCCTGCTCGACAATGTGCGCTTCGGGCTGCAGACGGCCACCCGCGCCGACGTCGAGCAGGCGTTCACCAACATGAATCTCACCGACTGGATCGCCGGTCTCCCACGCGGCCTGGACACCCGGGTCGGGCAACGCGGCGAGTCACTGTCGGCCGGTGAAAGGCAACTCGTCGCCCTAGCGCGGGCCTACCTCGTCGACCCCGACCTGCTGTTGCTGGACGAGGCCACCTCGGCCGTCGACCCCGGCACCGAGGTGCGGATCCAGCGGGCACTCGACCAGGTCACGGCCGGACGAACCTCGATCGCGATCGCGCACCGGTTGTCGACGGCGGAGTCGGCCGACATGGTGGTCGTCGTGGACGCCGGGCACATCGTGGCCGTCGGGCCGCACCGTGACCTGGTGCGTGACCCGGACTCCGTCTACGGACGCCTGCACGCCAGTTGGGCGGCTCAGCAGTCCGGCCACTGACCCTCCGCCGAGATCAGGACGAGGCGACGGTGTCGCTGGTGAGGGAAGCAACTTCGGGTTGGTCGGTCGTGCCGGGGCTCCCGAGACCGGTTCGCGCTCGTGCAGCGGGTGCGTGACAATGGCAGACATGCCCGAATCCACCAGTCCGCTACCAACCGAACTCGCCGCCGGACTCAAGCGGGACGAGCACGGGCTGGTCGCAGCGGTGATTCAACAGCACGACACCGGAGAGGTGCTGATGCTCGGCTGGATGGACGATGAAGCCCTCCGCCGGACGCTGAGTGAAGGGTGCGTGACGTTCTGGTCGCGCAGTCGTGGCGAGTACTGGCGCAAGGGCGACACCAGCGGGCACGTGCAACATGTGAGGTCCGTGTCGCTCGACTGCGACGGCGATGCGGTCCTGGTTCGCGTGGACCAGGTCGGCGCGGCCTGTCACACCGGTGAGCGCACCTGCTTCTTCACTCCGTTGGACGTGACCCCGTGAGCAGGATGGACATCTGCGCCGATCTCACGTTCGGTCTCACCTGGCCCTCGGCGAACCTGTTCGAGCACCTTGCGCAGGACCGTCGGGTCATTCCCGTCGTCCGTCGACTGCTCGCCGACGCAGAAACCCCGCTGGGCGTCTACCGCAAGCTGGCGAGCGACCGACCCGGCACGTTCCTGCTGGAGTCCGCCGAGCACGGCGGGGTGTGGTCGCGCTACTCCATCATCGGGGCTGCCAGTCACGCCACCCTCACCGAACAGGACGGTGAGGCGGTCTGGATCGGTGAGCCGCCGGTCGGTCTGCCCACCGGTGGCGACCCGACGAAGGCGCTGCGCGAGACGATGCTGGCGCTGAGCACTCCGGTCATCCCGGGACTGCCGCCGTTGACCGGAGGCATGGTCGGTGCGATCACCTATGACGCGGTCCGCCGCTGGGAACGGTTGCTCGACAACGGCATCGACAAGCTGGGGCTGCCCGAGATCTCGATGATGCTCACCACTGATCTCGCCGTCTTCGACCACGCGGACAACTCTCTGCTGCTCGTGGCGAACGCGATCAATCACGACAACACGCCGGATCGGGTGGAGCAGGCGTACACCGACGCCGTCCGCCGCCTGGACGTCATGACCGACGCGTTGATGGCACCCGCGCCCAGCACCGTCTCGGTGCCCGAACCCGCCGAACTGCGTCCGGACAGCAGTCACAGTCAGCAGGAGTTCCACGACATGGTGGACGCCTGCAAGGAGGCGATCCGAGCCGGCGAGGCCTTCCAGATCGTTGTCTCCCAACGGTTCTCGGTGCCGTGCGAAGCAGACGCGTTGGATGTCTACCGGGCCCTGCGGGCCAGCAATCCCAGCCCGTACATGTATCTGCTGCGTATCCCATTGCCGGGCGGCGGCGCGTACGACATCGTCGGGTCGAGTCCGGAGGCGCTGGTGAAGGTGACCGACGGTGAGGTGATCACCCACCCGATCGCCGGTTCCCGGCCGCGCGGCAAGACGCCGGAGCACGACGGTCTGCTGCGCGAGGAACTGCTCACCGACCCCAAGGAGCGCGCCGAGCACCTGATGCTGGTCGACCTGTCCCGCAACGACCTGCAACGCGTCTGTCGGGCCGGCACCGTCGACACGGTGGAGTTCATGAACGTGCGCCGGTACTCCCACATCATGCATCTCGAGTCGACCGTCGTCGGTCGGTTGAAGGACGGCCTCACCGCGTACGACGCGCTGGTGGCGACCTTCCCCGCGGGCACCCTGTCCGGTGCACCCAAGCCGCGTGCCATGGCGATCATCGACGAACTCGAGGGGCTGCGGCGCGGCGTCTACGGGGGGGTCGTGGGCTATCTCGACTTCGCCGGAGACCTCGACATGGCGATCGCGATCCGTACCGCGGTGCTGCACCAAGGACGCGCCCACGTGCAGGCGGGGGCCGGGATCGTTGCCGACTCCGTCGCCGAGACCGAGTATCAGGAGACCGTCAACAAGGCGGCCGCCGCGCTGCGCGCCGTCGCGACCGCGTCCAGCATGAAGCCTCCGGCCGGCGGCGCATCGTGAGCAAACGCCAGGTGTTGACCACGGCGTTCGTCGTCGCCGTTGCCCTGCTCGCACTGACGTCCAGGGCGTGGGTCACGGGCACGGTCATCGACACCATCACCGGCACGACCCAGGCATCGGTCAAGGGCAACAAGGCCTCGCCACCGGCGTTCGCAGGCGCGCTGGTCGCACTGGCCGCGGTCATCGCACTGCTGAGTTCGAAGCGGGTCGGCCGCATCATCGCTTCTGTTGCCTTGATGCTGGCCGGCGTCATGGCGGCGTACGGAGCGCTGCGCTCCCTGCTCGACCCGAGCGGCGTCGTGCGCACCTGGGTGAGCACCTCCGGGGGTCACGCCGACGCACGGGTCACCGACGCCGCAGCGACGGCGTGGTCATGGCCGGCGCTCGCGGCCGGCGTACTGCTGGCCGTACTCGGCGTGCTGGCGCTGGCCGGCGGTCGCCGCTGGAGCGGCCTGGGGGAGAAGTACGACGCCCCCACCGCGCCCAAGGAGTCCGACTGGGACCAGTTGTCGGCGGGCAAAGACCCGACTGCAGCAACGGCCGACGATGACTGACAGAATGACCCAAGCTCAGAACCGGCGAACCACGGAACGTGCCCAAGCGCCCGAATCAAGGAGTTGTACCCATGGCTGAGAAGCACCTCGACAACCACGGCAAGAGCGTGGCGTCCTGGACCGCGGTCGGCATCTTGCTGCTGGCCGCCGTGTTGATCGGTGTCGGCATCATGATCAACCAGTCGCTCATCGCATGGGTCGGCGCTGCCCTGGTCGTCGTCGGTGTCATCGCCGGTGCCGGCCTCACCGCTGCTGGCTTCGGTTCCAAGCCGCACGAAGCCCCGAAGCTGCAGGCTGCGACGCCGGACCACGAGTCGCGCGGCGCCCGTGACGCCCAGTCGGCACACTGATCCGCGCAAGTAGTCCCTCAGCGTGGCAACTGTTCTCGACGACATCATCTCCGGGGTCCGTGAGGATCTGAAGACCCGGATGCGAGCCATCGGCCCCGTCCAGATCATCGAGCAGGCGGCAGCCGCACCGGCCGCGCTCGACGCGGCCGCGATGCTCGCGGCGCCCGGACCGGTCAAGATCATCAGCGAGGTCAAGCGCAAGAGCCCCAGCAAGGGTGAACTCGCGACGATCCCCGATCCCGCCGAACTGGCCGGTTCCTACGAGGCCGGTGGCGCCACCGCGATCTCGGTGCTCACCGAACAACGGCGCTTCGGCGGCTCGCTCGACGATCTCGACGCGGTCCGGGAGCGCGTGCGAATCCCGTTGTTGCGCAAGGACTTCATGGTCAGCGAGTACCAGATGTTCGAGGCACGCGCGCACGGCGCCGACATCATCCTGCTGATCGTCGCCGCCCTCGACGACCGCCAACTGCATGACCTGTTCCAGCAGTCCGCCGACCTCGGCATGACTGCTCTGGTCGAGGTGCACGACGAGCACGAGACCGAACGCGCCGTCGAACTCGGCGCTCGCGTCATCGGCGTCAATGCCCGCAACCTCAAGACCCTCGAGGTGCACCGCGAGATGTTCGGCAAGCTCGCGCATCTCATCCCGGACGACTGCGTGAAGGTAGCCGAGTCCGGCATCCGCGGCCCGGAGGACATCGCCTACTACGTGTCGCAGGGCGCCGACGCGGCACTGGTCGGCGAGGCGCTCGTGACCGGCGGCGAGCCCAGCCAGGCCGTACGCACCATGATCGAAGCGGGCGCGCGCGCCCGGCAGGGAGTTGCCTGAGCTGTGAACAGGAACAAGACCGACGATCCGTTGACCACTCCGGTCGAGCAGAACTCTGGTCGGCCCGGCATCGGACGCTTCGGCGACTACGGCGGTCGATATGTGCCCGAGGCTCTCATCGCGGCGCTCGAGGAACTCGACGAGCACCGTCACAAGGCGGCCCACGACCCTGAGTTCACCGCCGAACTCGCCAGGTTGCACAAGACATACACCGGTCGGCCGAGCATCATCACCGAGGCGCCACGGTTCGCCGATCATTGCGGCGGCGCCCGTGTCGTGCTCAAGCGCGAGGATCTCAACCACACCGGATCGCACAAGATCAACAACGTCCTCGGACAAGCGCTGCTCGCCAAGCGGATGGGCAAGCGCCGGGTCATCGCCGAGACCGGCGCCGGTCAGCACGGCGTCGCGACGGCCACGGCGGCTGCGCTTCTCGGACTCGAATGCGTCGTCTACATGGGCGAGGTCGACACCGAGCGCCAAGCGCTCAACGTTGCGCGGATGCGCCTGCTCGGCGCGAGGGTTGTCGCCGTCAAGCACGGGTCACGCACGCTCAAGGACGCCGTCAACGAGGCCTTCCGCGACTGGGTCGCCACCGTCGACCACACCCACTACGTCCTGGGCACCGTCACCGGGCCCTACCCGTTCCCGGAGATGGTGCGCGACTTCCACAAGATCATCGGCGAGGAAGCCCGCGAGCAGGTCCTGCAGGAGTACGGCCGACTGCCGGACGCCGTCCTGGCGTGTGTCGGCGGCGGTTCGAACGCGATGGGTATCTTCCACCGGTTCGTGCCGGACGAGGGGGTTCGGCTGATCGGCCTCGAAGCTGGGGGAGAGGGCGTCGAATCAGGACGGCACGCGGCCCGCTTCACTGGTCAGGCCACCCCCGGCGTCCTGCACGGTGCGTATACCTACCTGCTGCAGGACGACCAGGGTCAGACGCTCGAATCCAATTCCGTATCAGCAGGATTGGACTACCCCAGTGTGGGCCCGGAGCACGCGTATCTGCGCGACTCGGGCCGCGCCGATTACTACCCGGTGACCGATGTCGAGGCGATGGACGCCTTCAAACTGCTCGCCCGGACCGAGGGCATCCTGCCGGCGATCGAGTCGGCCCATGCCCTCGCCGGCGCGATCCGTATCGGCAAGGAACTCGGGCCGGACGCGCTGCTGCTGGTCAGCCTGTCCGGACGCGGCGACAAGGACGTCCACACTGCGGGCCAGTGGTTCGGGTTGCTGGACTCCGACGGCCACACGATCGAGGAGGGCGAGCAGCTGTGACCCGTCTGGACGAGGTGCTCGGCAAGGCCCGCGCCGACGACCGTGCCGTGCTGGTCGGCTACCTGCCGGTCGGCTGCCCGTCGGTGCAGGAGTCGATCGAGGCGATGGTCGCCATGGTCGAAGCGGGCGTCGACGTCGTCGAGATCGGCATGCCGTACACCGACCCGTTGATGGACGGTCCGGTGATCCAGGACGCCGCGAATCGGGCGCTGGAGAACGGTGTGCAGGTCAAGGACGTCTTCAGCGCGGTCGAAGCGGTCAGCGCTGCCGGCGCCGCCTGCGTCGTGATGATCTATTGGAACCTCGTGCTGCGTTACGGCGTGGAGGAGTTCGCACGCGACCTGAAGGCCGCCGGCGGATCCGGCCTCATCACCCCCGACCTCGTGCCTGACGAGGCACAGGAGTGGCTTGATGCGAGCGCGAAACACGACCTGAACCGGGTCTTCCTCGTCGCTCCGAGTTCCACCCCGGACCGCCTCGCCTACACCACCTCCTACTGCAGCGGCTTCGTCTATGCGACGTCCGTCATGGGCGTCACCGGAGCTCGCGAGAGCCTCGGTTCCGAGGCCGCCGCCGTCGTCGAACGCACCCGCGAGCACACCGACCTGCCGGTCTGCGTCGGCATCGGCGTCAGCACCCCGCAGCAGGCCGAACAGGTGGCCAGGTTCGCCGACGGGGTGATCGTCGGCACCGCTCTGGTGCGCACACTGCTGGACAACGACACTCGCGACTCGCGTCTGGACGCGATCCGAACCCTCGCCGGCGAGCTCGCCGACGGCGTCCGACGGGGACGCTGAGTGCATACCTACCTGCCGAGCCCGACCACTGGAGTGCTGTGGCTCGGCCCCATCCCGCTGCGTGGGTACGCGCTGTGCATTTTGGCCGGCATCGCCGCCGCGATCTGGATCTGCGGCCGGCGACTGCGTGACCGCGGCTACGAGTCCGATCACGCACTCAACGTCGCCTGGTGGGCCGTCCCGTTCGGCATCGTCGGCGGACGCATCTACCACGTCATCACCTCACCGCAGGCCTACTTCGGAGAGGGCGGCAAACCGCTCGATGCGTTCAAGATCTGGCAGGGCGGCCTCGGCATCTGGGGCGCGATCGCCCTCGGTGCCCTCGGTGCGTGGATCGGCTGCCGCAAGTACAACGTGAATTTCTGGGACTACGCCGACGCCGCTGCTCCGGGCGTGATCCTCGCTCAGGCAATGGGCCGCTGGGGCAACTGGTTCAACAACGAGTTGTACGGAGAGAAGACCGACGTCCCGTGGGCGTTGAAGATCTACCAGTGGGACGAGTCGGCGGGGCACGCGGTGAAGGACGCCGCGGGCGATCCCGTCGTGCTCGGCTACTTCCACCCCACGTTCCTGTACGAGTCGCTGTGGTGCTTGGTTGTCGCGGCGATCATCGTCTTCGTCGACCGGAAGCGCGGATTGGCCCGCGGCCGCAGCTTCGCGCTGTACGTGATGCTCTACCCGGTCGGTCGCATCGTCTTCGAACTCATGCGCACCGACAAGGCCAACCACATCCTCGGCTTGCGGGTCAACGTGTGGACCAGCATGTTCGTCTTCGCTCTCGGCGCGTTCCTGTGGTGGAAGTTCCGGAACAACCCGGTCATCGCCGCCGACGACGAGCCCGTCGACGAAGCCGCCCCGTACACCGAGCGCACCGACGAGGATCCCGAGCCCTCCGCTCGTTGAGTTTCGCATTGTGGGACATTTCCGTCCCATTGTTCGGAACGCCACCGGCCGCCGGTAGTGTGTCGCACGCATGTCCGGCCAACGTCGTCCTGCCATGCGTGTTTCACACGGCGACACTCCGCTCCGGCGGGATGTCCGGACGACAGGATGGTGATCGGACCCATGGGTCAGAGCTCGTTCTCAGCAGTTCCTGCGGCGCAGGGACTGTACAACCCAGCCGCCGAGAAGGACGCCTGCGGCGTCGCGATGGTGGCCACGATGCGCGGTTGGGCGGGGCACGACATCGTGCAGCTCGGCCTCACCGCGCTGATGAACCTCGAGCACCGTGGAGCCACCGGCGCCGACCCGACCGTCGGTGACGGCGCGGGCATCCTGACCCAGATCCCGGACGACTTCTTCCGCGGCGTCTGCGAGTTCGAGCTCCCCACCAAGGGTGAGTACGCGATCGGTATTGCCTTCCTGCCGCAGGACGCCGACGCGCAGTGGCACATCGGTGAGCGCATCGACCAGATCGCTGCCGAGGAGAACCTGCGGGTGCTCGGGTGGCGTGACGTGCCGACCGACGATTCGATGATCGGTCAGGCCGCGCGTGACGTGATGCCGGTGTTCCGCCAGGTCGCGGTCGCCGGCACCGAGGACGGAGTGGGCGGACTCGACCTGGAGCGTCGCGCCTTCGCGCTGCGCAAGCGGATCGAGCGTGAGACCGAGGTCTACTTCCCGTCGCTGTCCAGCCGGACGATCACCTACAAGGGCATGCTCACCACCGAGCAGCTCGGTCGTTTCTACCCGGACCTGTCAGACGAGCGGTTCAGCTCCGAACTCGCGCTCGTCCACTCGCGATTCTCGACCAACACCTTCCCGGCGTGGCCGCTCGCCCACCCGTACCGATTGATCGCCCACAACGGCGAGATCAACACCGTCCGTGGTAACCGCAACTGGATGCACTCGCGCGAATCCACTTTGCGCAGTGAGCTGTTCGGCGGCGACATGAAGCGGCTGTTCCCGATCTGTGCGGGCGAGGTTTCCGACTCCGCGTCCTTCGACGAGGTGCTGGAACTGCTGCACCTCGGCGGGCGCAGCCTGCCCCACGCCGTGCTGATGATGATCCCGGAGGCCTGGGAGAACCACGCCACGATGGACCCCGAGCGCCGCGCGTTCTACGAGTACCACTCGGCCCTGATGGAGCCGTGGGACGGCCCGGCCTGCGTCGCGTTCACCGACGGCACCCTGGTGGGCGCGGTCCTGGACCGGAACGGTCTGCGTCCGGGCCGCTACTCGGTGACCGACGACGGCCTGGTCGTGCTCGCGTCCGAAGCCGGTGTGCTCGACCTCGATCCGGCCAAGGTCGTCCGCAAGGGACGCCTGCAGCCGGGCAAAATGTTCCTGGTCGACACCGCGGCCGGTCGCCTCATCGGCGACGAGGAGGTCAAGCAGCAACTCGCCCAGGAGCACCCGTACCAGGAGTGGCTGCACGGCGGTCTGATCCACTTCAAGGACCTGCCGGAGCGCGAACACGTCTGGCACTCACCGAAATCCGTACTCCGTCGACAGCAGACCTTCGGTTACACACACGAGGAGATCCGCATCCTGCTGCGCCCGATGGCGGCCGGCAAGGGCGAGGCGCTCGGCTCGATGGGCACCGACACCCCGATCGCTGTGCTGTCGGACCGTCCGCGGATGATCTTCGACTACTTCACCCAGCTGTTCGCGCAGGTCACCAACCCGCCGCTGGACTCCATCCGTGAAGAACTGGTCACCTCGCTCGGCGGCTTCATGGGGCCCGAGGGCAATCTGCTCGAGGCCGTGCCGCAGCACGCCCGTCAGGTGGAACTGCCGTTCCCGGTGATCGACAACGACCAACTGGCCAAGATCCGGCACATCAATGCGGACGGCAACTTCCCGGGTTTCGCGACCTACGTCGTCCGCGGCACGTTCGACGCCCAGGGGGGCGTCACGGCACTGCGCGCTCGGCTGCGCGGCATCTGCACCGAGGTCAGCGAAGCGATCGCCGACGGGTACCGGTTCATCGTGTTGTCCGACCGCGACAGCAACGCCGACTTCGCGCCGATCCCGTCGCTGCTGCTCACCTCGACCGTGCACCACCACCTGATCCGCGAACACACCCGCACGAAGGTCGGCCTCGTCGTCGAGGCCGGTGACGTCCGCGAGGTGCACCACGTCGCACTGCTGGTCGGCTACGGCGCAGCCGCCGTCAACCCCTACCTGGCGATGGAGACCGTCGAGGACCTCGTCCGCAGCGGCGAGATCGAGGGCGTCACCCCCGAGGAGGCCGTCCGTAACCTCATCAAGGCACTCGGCAAGGGCCTGCTGAAGGTGATGTCGAAGATGGGTATCTCCACCGTGGCCTCCTACCGCGGCGCGCAGGTGTTCGAAGCGATCGGTCTGTCGAAGGAACTCATCGACGACCACTTCACCGGCACCACCTCACGCCTCGGTGGCATCGGCCTGGACGCGATCGCGAAGGAGGTCGTCGCACGTCACGCCACGGCATACCCGGCCAGCGGCCAGCACCAGGCGCACCGCAGCCTCGAGGTGGGCGGTGAGTACCAGTGGCGCCGCGAAGGACCGCCGCACCTGTTCGACCCCGAGACCGTCTTCCGACTTCAGCACTCCACGCGGCAACGCCGGTACGACATCTTCAAGCAGTACACGCAGCGCGTCGACGACCAGGCCGAGCGCCTGATGACGCTGCGCGGGTTGTTCAAGTTCAGGACCGACCGTCCCTCGATCCCGATCGAGGAGGTCGAGCCGGTCAGCGAGATCGTGAAGCGGTTCTCCACCGGTGCGATGAGCTACGGCTCGATCAGCCGCGAGGCGCACGAGACGCTCGCGATCGCGATGAACAACATCGGCGCCCGCTCCAACACCGGTGAAGGCGGCGAGGACCCCGAGCGGTTGATGGACCCCAAGCGGCGTTCGGCGATCAAGCAGGTAGCGTCCGGCCGGTTCGGCGTCACCTCGTTGTACCTGACCGAGTCCGACGACATCCAGATCAAGATGGCGCAGGGCGCCAAGCCCGGGGAGGGCGGGCAGCTGCCCGGCAACAAGGTGTACCCGTGGGTGGCCAAGACCCGTCACTCCACGCCCGGTGTCGGCCTGATCTCGCCGCCGCCGCACCACGACATCTACTCGATCGAGGATCTGGCCCAGCTGATCCACGACCTGAAGAACGCCAACCCCTCGGCACGGGTGCACGTCAAGCTCGTCGCCGAGACCGGCGTCGGTACGGTCGCGGCCGGTGTCAGCAAGGCGCACGCGGACGTCGTCCTGGTCTCGGGCCATGACGGTGGAACGGGTGCTGCGCCGTTGACCTCGCTGAAGCACGCGGGTGGGCCGTGGGAACTCGGCCTGGCCGAGACGCAGCAGACGTTGTTGCTGAACAACCTGCGCGACCGGATCGTGGTGCAGGCAGATGGCCAGCTCAAGACGGGGCGGGACGTCGTCATCGCGGCACTGCTCGGCGCCGAGGAGTACGGTTTCGCCACCGCTCCGCTCGTGGTCAGCGGCTGCATCATGATGCGCGTCTGCCACCTCGACACCTGCCCCGTGGGTGTGGCCACCCAGAACCCCGACCTGCGAGCGCGGTTCAGTGGCAAGCCGGAGTTCGTTGAGACCTTCTTCGAGTACATCGCCGAAGAAGTGCGAGAACTCCTCGCGCAGTTGGGCTTCCGGACCCTTGACGAAGCGATCGGTCACTCCGAGATGCTCGACACGGTCAGGGCGATCAACCACTGGAAGGCGGCCGGTCTCGACCTGTCACCGATCCTCGCCCAGGTGGACGTACCCGCCGACGCCCCACGCCGCTGCGTCACGGTGCAGGACCACGGTCTGGACAAGGCGCTCGACCAGAAGCTCATCGAGATGAGCGCGGACGCGCTGCAGCGCAAGGAGCCGGTGCGGATCGATCTGCCGATCACGAACGTGAACCGTACGGTCGGCACGATGCTCGGTCACGAGGTCACCAAGCGTTACCCACAGGGACTGCCCGACGGCACGATCGACGTGTCGCTGCGTGGATCGGCCGGCCAGTCTCTCGGCGCCTTCCTGCCGGTGGGTGTCACGTTGCGGATGTTCGGGGAAGCCAACGACTACGTCGGCAAGGGCATCTCGGGTGGTCGCGTCGTCGTCCGCCCCCTGCCCGAGGCCTCGCTGGTCGCCGAGGCGAACGCGATCGCCGGCAACGTGATCGGGTACGGCGCGACGTCCGGTGAGATCTTCCTGCGCGGCGTCGTCGGCGAACGCTTCTGCGTCCGTAACTCCGGCGCCACGGCAGTGGTCGAGGGCGTCGGTGACCACGGGTGTGAGTACATGACAGGTGGCACGGTGATGGTGCTCGGACCGACCGGACGCAACTTCGGCGCCGGCATGTCCGGTGGCCTGGCGTTCGTGCTCGACCTGGACGCATCGCAGGTGAATCCCGAACTGGTCGACGTCGTCGAGGTGCGCGAGCGCGACAAGCCGCTCGTGGAGAAGTTGCTGCGCGACCACGCCGAATGGACCGAATCGACGGTGGCCGTGAAGTTGCTGAACGACCTGGACGCGGCTTACCAGCGGTTCTCGCTGGTGCTGCCGCGCGACTACCAGCGCGTCATCGACGTGCGAGAGAAGGCTCAGACCGAGGGCCTCGACCTCGACGGAACCGAGGTCTGGGGACGAATCATGGAGGTGTCCGGTGGCTGACCCGCGCGGATTTCTGAAGCACCGCGAGCGCGAACTGCCCGCTCGCCGTCCGGTGCCGGTGCGCATCAAGGACTGGAAAGAGGTCTACGAGGAACAGGAACTCGCCCAGGTGCAGCGGCAGGCCAGCCGCTGCATGGATTGCGGAATCCCGTTCTGCCACAGCGGTTGTCCGCTCGGCAACCTCATCCCGGAGTGGAACGACCTGGCCTACCGCGGCGACTGGAAGGACGGCATCGAGCGGCTGCACGCCACCAACAACTTCCCGGAGTTCACCGGACGGTTGTGCCCGGCGCCGTGCGAGACCGCCTGTGTGCTCGGCATCAGCCAGCCCGCGGTGACGATCAAGCAGATCGAGGTCACCACGATCGAGAAGGCGTTCGAGGACGGCGTCGTGGAGCCGCAGATCCCGAACCGGCTGACCGGCAAAACGGTTGCTGTTGTCGGGTCGGGTCCGGCCGGTCTGGCCGCCGCCCAGCAACTCACCCGGGCCGGCCACACCGTCGCGGTCTACGAGCGTGCGGACAAGCCGGGTGGACTGCTGCGGTACGGCATCCCTGAGTTCAAGATGGAGAAGTCCGTGCTCGACCGCCGCATCGCGCAGATGGAGGCCGAGGGCACCCGCTTCCGCTGCGGCGTGGAGGTCGGTAAGGACATCACCGGTGAACAACTGCGCCAGCGCTACGACTCCGTCGTCCTCGCCGTGGGTGCGACCGTTCCCCGTGACCTGCCGGTCACCGGACGTGAACTGAACGGCATCCACCAGGCGATGGACTTCCTGCCCCAGGCCAACCGTCAGGCGCTCGGCGAGGATGTCGAGGGCCAGATCACCGCGACCGACAAGCACGTCATCGTGATCGGTGGCGGTGACACCGGTGCCGACTGCATCGGCACCTCGCACCGGCACGGTGCGAAGTCGGTCACCTCGCTGGAGATCATGCCGAAGCCGGGAGAGGACCGCGCGCAGAACCACCCGTGGCCGACCTACCCGATGCTCTACCGCGTGGCGAGCGCGCACGAGGAGGGCGGCGAGCGCGTCTACGCGGTCTCCACCAAGGAACTCGTGGACGACGGCAACGGCAATGTGAAGGCGTTGCGTCTGGCCGAGGTGCGCCAGGGCGACAACGGCTTCGAGGAGGTGCCGGGTTCGGAGAAGGAACTGCCCGCCGATCTGGTGCTCCTTGCGATGGGCTTCCTCGGACCCGAGGGCGAAGGTCTGCTCGAACAGTTGGGCGTGGAGCAGGACGAGCGCTCGAATGTCCTGCGGGACAAGCGCTTCGAGACCACCACACCCGGCGTGTTCGTCTGCGGTGACGCCGGACGCGGGCAGTCGCTCATCGTGTGGGCGATCGCGGAAGGCCGGTCGGCAGCGCGAGGGGTCGACGAATTCCTCTCCGGCACATCGGAACTGCCCGCGCCGATCGGTCCCATGGACCGGCCGTTGACCGTCTGATCCCGGTCACCCAGCAGCGAGACGGGGATGCCCGGTGGACACGATCCGCCGGGCATCCCTGATCCGTTGTCAAAACGGAAAAGCTACTTTCCGGTCACTGAGCGTAAATCGTGGCTTGTTCGAACAATCGCTAGGGTTGCGTCATGCGCAGAGCGAAGATCGTCGCCACCATGGGTCCTGCAGTCGCCAGTCCCGAGAAGCTCACCGAACTTGTCCACGCCGGCCTCGACGTCGCGCGATTGAACCTGTCGCACGGCAGCCACGAGGACCACGCCCAGATGTACACCTGGGTGCGCGAGGCGAGTGACGCCGAAGGTCACGCGGTCGCGATCCTCGCCGACCTGCAGGGCCCGAAGATCCGCACCGCACGCTTCTCCGGCGGCCCGATCACGGTCGAGAAGGGCGACACCTTCACGATCACCGTGGACGACGTCGACGGCGATCAGGAACGGGTGTCCACGACCTACAAGGGCCTGCCCGGCGATGTCGAAGCCGGCGACCGCATCCTGATCGACGACGGCAAGATCGAGCTGCGCGCGATCGAGGTGACCGACACCGACGTGGTGACCACCGTCGTCGAGGGCGGAAGGATCTCCAACAACAAGGGCATCAACCTTCCCGGCGTCGCGGTGAGTGTGCCCGCGCTGTCGGAGAAGGACGAGGACGACCTGCGCTGGGCGTTGCGCCAGGGCTGCGACATCATCGCGCTGTCGTTCGTGCGGGACGCCGGCGACATCGACCGCGTGCACGAGATCATGGACGAGGAGGGTGAGACCCGCCCGGTCGTCGCGAAGATCGAGAAGCCGCAGGCGGTCGAGAACCTCGAGGCCATCATCGAGGCCTTCGACGGTGTGATGGTGGCGCGTGGTGACCTCGGTGTCGAGTTGCCGCTGGAGGACGTGCCGATCGTGCAGAAGCGCGCGGTCGAGTTGTCCCGGATGGCGTCCAAGCCGGTCATCGTCGCGACCCAGGTGCTGGAGTCGATGATCGAGAATCACCGCCCGACCCGCGCGGAGGCCAGCGACTGTGCCAATGCTGTGCTCGACGGCGCCGACGCGATCATGCTCTCGGGGGAGACCTCGATGGGAGCGTGGCCGGTCGAGGCGGTCAAGACGATGGCTCGCATCATCGAGAGCACCGAGACGAACGGATTCGACCGCATCCCGCCGCTGCCGGACGGCATCGTCCGGACGATGGGTGACGCGGTCTGCAAGGCGGCGTCCGATATCGGCAACCAACTGGACGTGAAGTATCTGGTCACCTTCACCACCACCGGCGGGTCCACCAAGCGACTGGCCCGGCTGCGCAACGAGATCCCGATCCTGGCGTTCACCCCGGTGCAGCTGACCCGCTCGGAACTCGCGCTCGTCTGGGGCGTCGAGACCTTCCTGGTGCCGGCCGTCATGCACACCGACCAGATGGCGATGCAGGTCGACGAGACCCTGATCGCCGACGGGTACTGCGAGGAAGGCGACCTGGTGATCATCGTCGCCGGTTCCCCGCCCGGAATCCCCGGCTCCACCAACGCGATTCGCGTGCACAAGATCGGCGACGCCAAGAACGGCGTGGCTCCGGCGTACGGCTTCCACCAGGAGGGCGAAACCGATTCGTGAGCGGTCGCGCCACTGACGTATAGTGGCGCGGCGGTCCACTGCCGGGGTGGTGGAATGGCAGACACGGCGCACTCAAAATGCGTTGCTCGAAAGGGCGTGCGGGTTCAAGTCCCGCTCCCGGCACTTCTCGAATCGGGGCGAATCCCATGGGGGGTTCGCCCCGATTCGTGTTCCTGTAGGTGGCTCGCGTGAGCGAATGGCTCGCTGAGATGATCACCACGATGTGACGTAAACCACCGACGCCCCACGGAAGATGCCGGCCGACGAAGTCGTTGACACGTCCATGAAGAAGCTTGGCATCGTCGTCTCCAGCACCCGTCCGGCCCGCATCGGTCCGAAGGTTGCTGCCTGGGTGGAGTCGGTCGTCCCGGCGGGGGAGTGGGAGGTCGAGTTGCTCGACCTGTCGCAGATCGCGCTGCCCTTCCTGGACGAGGTCGACATGCCGGCGAACGGCAACTACGCGCTGCCGCACACCAAGGCGTGGGCCGAGCAGGTTTCCGGCCTCGGCGCGCTCGTCGTCGTCACCCCGCAGTACAACAAGAGCTTCCCGGCGTCGATCAAGAACGCGATCGACTTCCTGTACGCCGAGTGGCACGCCAAGCCGATCGCCCTGGTGGGCTACGGCTGGAGCGGCGCCGCGCAGGCGACCCAGGCATTGGCCGAGGTGCTCACGCATGTCAAGGCCGACGTCGTGGACCAGATCAACCTGGTCTTCAACGCCGACCTCACGCCCGAGGGCGAACTCACCGTCGGTGAGGACAATGCCGACCGACTTCGTCTGGCGCTCTCCGCGATGGCCCAGAAGCAGAGCCAGCAGCAGCCGGCTGCCTGATCCGGCAGCCCCACAGACCGGCCCGTGAACGTCGACCCCCCCTGGGCGTTCGCGGGCCTTCCTGTGTCCGCCGACAGTCCGCTGCCGCGCTCGGCTAGCGTTGAGCCGACCGAACGGAAGGACGCTCGTGGGACTCTTCGGCGGACGCGGCAAGGGTCGCGACAACCAGGCGGCACGCCAGACCGCGCGACAGGCTGAGGCGATCGCTCGCTTCTGGGCATGGTGGACCGACGAAGGAATGGCGCGCAGCAGCAGCGCCCTCGCCGAGGGCGACCCCGGGCGCATCGTCGCCGACATGACCGGCCAGGTCGAAGCGGTCGCCGGCGAACTGTCCTGGGAGTTCGCGAAGGGCGATGAGTCCATGCACAAGCTCGTCGTGACCGCCGACGGCGACCCCGCGTTGCGTTCGACGGCACGACGATGGCTGGAAGGCGCACCGGAGTCGGACGTGTTCTGGTCGTACGCCGACGCGCGTCCGCCCATGCTCGACCTGTCCGACTCCGTCCTGAAACTGGACTCGATCGAGCTCGCATTGAACGAGACCCGGGTCGGCGTGCGACGTTCGGGTACTCGTGTCGACGTCCAGGTACACCACCCTCGTCTTGAGGAACTGGGGGAGCAAGGGCGAACCACGTTCTGCTTCCTGGCGGTCGACGCCGCCGTGGGGGAGACGATGACCGAGACCTGGATCGGCGAACTTCACCCGAGCCTCGTTCCACCGATGGACGGTTTCGGCCTCTCCGGTCTGCGCGCTGTCGTGCGGGACATGGCGCAGGAGTTCGAGGGCGCCAACTCCTGGGTGGCGCTGGAAGGCGTCAGCCAGATCGGACCGGTGCGGGTGCTCGCCCGCGTGCCGCTCGCGGCCGCGTCCGCACCCACGCTCGACCAGAGCGTGACGATCAGCGTGACCTACACCGGCGACGCCGAAGGTCTGCCCGACGAAACGGTGCAGCGTGACCTGATGGCGTTCCGTGATCACCTGTCGGAGCGGCTCGAGGGCCAAGGTGAGCTGGTCGCGATCGTCATGGCCGGATCCCGGTGCCAGTACCACTTCTACGTCGACTCGACCCGGACCGGTGCAGCGCAACTGGAGGCTGCGGCGTCCGGCCGTCCGGGTCGGGTGGAGACCCACATCGAGGACGACCCGGGCTGGGCCAACGTGGCCCACCTGCGGGGCTGAGTTCACGCCGATCCGCGACGGATCTCACAGCTGCCCCGATCCCTTCCGGGTCGAGCCGGGGGCTCGGCCTCGATACCCTGGCCCCATGCCTGAAACTGCCGCCGTTCCTGCCGGCGTGTCCGCCCCGCTGCGCATCGTGGTCGCCGAGGACGAAGCGATCATCCGGCTGGATCTGGTGGAGATGTTGCGGGAGGCCGGACACGACGTCATCGGCGAGGCCGGCGACGGTCGCAAGGCCGTGGAGTTGGTCGGCGAACTGCGCCCGGACCTCGTCGTGATGGACGTGAAGATGCCACGCCTGGACGGCATCAGCGCTGCACAGGAGATCGGCGGCGCAGGACTGGCGCCGGTCGTGATGCTGACCGCGTTCAGCGACAAGGAGCTCGTCGAGCGGGCCTCGGAAGCCGGCGTCATGGCCTACGTGCTCAAACCGTTCACCGCGGACGACCTGCGCCCGGCGATCACCGTCGCGGCCGGCCGTTGGGCCGAGCGCAAGGCGCTGGAGTCCGAGGTCGCCGACCTGTTCGAGCGGTTGGAGACCCGCAAGGCTGTGGACAAGGCCAAGGGCGTGCTGATGAAGTCGCTCGATCTCGACGAGGCCGAGGCCTTCCGGTGGATCCAGAAGGCCGCCATGGACCGTCGTCTCGGCATGCGTGAGGTGGCGGACGCCGTCGTCGCCGGCGCCGCGCAGCCCAAGCGCTGACCAAGCCGTTCCGGGCATCCGTCCCACTGCGGCTTCGCTCCGGACGCTTGGTAACGAACAGGCTTCATTCCGCTGATCCCGGTGCGGCCCGTGTCGCACCGCATTAGTGTTCCGAACGCCCGACAGGCGCGCGATTCCCGTGCGGACGGCGGGCGATCAGCGCACGTGCCGCGGTGGCACTCGCATGACCTATGGAGGACTTCACTGTGTCCCGGACTCTGAAGACTGCGGCGGCTCTCGCCGCTTTGTCCCTGACCATCGCCGGTTGCGCCAACGAGGAAGGCGGCAACGAGGGCGGCGGTGGCGGTGGCGCCGAGGGTCTGAAGACCCTTCAGGCCCAGACCAGCATCGACGTTCCGAAGGACGCGCTGAAGGCTGCCGGTGACGGCAAGGCCAAGTGCGCCGCCGGCACCACGATCGCCTTCATCGGTGCGATGACCGGCGACAACGCCCAGCTCGGAATCAACGAGTACAACGGCGTCCAGCTCGCGATCAACGAGCACAACAAGTCGAACAAGGACTGCCAGGTGCAGTTCAAGAAGTACGACACCGAGGGCGACCCCACCAAGGCCACCGGCCCGGTCACCCAGGCCGTCGGCGACAAGAACATCGTCGGTGTCATCGGTCTGCCCTTCTCGGGTGAGAGCAAGGCCACCGGCGCGATCTTCGAGCAGGCGGGCCTCGTCCACATCACCCCGTCCGCGACCAACCCGGGACTGACGGGCAACGGCTGGAAGACCTTCTTCCGTGGCCTGGGCAACGACAACGTCCAGGGTCCGGCTGCGGCCATCCTGGCCGAGAAGCTCGGCGCCAAGAAGGTCTACCTGGTCATGGACGACTCCGACTACGGCATCGGCCTGGGTGGCACCGCCAAGAAGGCGCTCACCGAGAAGAAGCTGCTCGCCGGTGAGGACAAGGTCACCACCAAGCAGAAGGACTTCAGCTCCACCGTCCAGAAGATCGTCAACTCCAAGGCTGACGCGATCTTCTACGCCGGCTACTACGCCGAGGGTGCGCCGCTGAACCAGCAGCTCGTCGCCAAGGGCTTCAAGGGTGCCTTCATCGGACCCGATGGCGTCAAGGACGACCAGTTCATCAAGTTGTCCGGTGACTCGAGCAAGAACGCCTACTTCACCTGCCCCTGCATCCCCGGTGAACTGATTCCCGACTTCGCCTCGGCGTACAAGGGTGTCGCCAACGCGGCCCCCGGTACGTACTCGGTCGAGTCCTACGACGCGGCGGCGATCCTGCTGGCCGGTCTGCAGAAGGGCAACACCGACCGTCCCAAGCTGCTCAACTTCGTCAAGACCTACGACGGTCAGGGCCTGAGCAAGAAGATCAAGTGGGACGACAAGGGTGAGCTGTCCGACCTGGCCGTCTACGGCTACAAGGTCGACGGCGGCAAGATCGTTTCTGTCGGCAAGCTGGACTGATTTCGAGATCGGTCCGAATTCACCAACGAGCGAGGGCTTGTCTGCAACCGCGGACGGGCCCTCGCCCGGTTTCATGAAATGAGGCTTGCATGACAGCCCTCCATTCGGTGGTGCCCGCGCTGTCCGCGCTCGCGTCCGCCGACGAGAACACCTGGATCAGCTTCCACTGGCAGGAACTGGCCGACAACTTCTGGAACGCCACCTTCGACGGCCTCACCTTCGGCGCCATCTACGCGCTGGTCGCCCTGGGCTACACCCTGGTGTACGGCGTCCTGAACCTGATCAACTTCGCCCACTCCGAGGTCTTCATCGCCGGCGCCTACGCGGTGGTGTTCACCCTGACCGCGCTCGGCTTCGGAGCGTCCGTCCCCAATCTGGGATGGCCGGCCATCATCGGCAACCTGCTGCTGGCGTTGGTCATCGCGATGGTGGTCTCCGCGCTGGTCGCGCTCGCGGTCGAACGCATCGCCTACAAACCGTTGCGGGCCCGCAACGCCCCCCGCCTGGTCTTCCTGATCACCGCGATCGGCATGTCCTTCGTCATCCAATACGCGTTCTTCTGGTGGCGCGGCGCCGTCGCGGAGCCCTCGGTGACGATGTTCAAGGACGAGGCGATCTTCGAAGTCTTCGGCTCCACCATCCCGCTGTCGTCGCTGATCATCGTCGGCGCAGCGGTGCTGATGATGGTTGCGGTCGACCAGTTGATCCGGCACACGCGCGTCGGACGTGGCGTGCGTGCCGTTGCGCAGGATCCCGACACCGCAACCCTCATGGGCGTCAACCGCGAGCGCATCATCATGATCACGTTCGTCATCGGTGGTGCCCTCGCCGGCGCAGCCGCACTGTTCTACGTGATGAAGGTGCCCGCCGGCGTCCAGTACAACGGCGGATTCATCCTCGGCATCAAAGCCTTTACCGCCGCCGTGCTCGGTGGTATCGGCAACATCCGTGGAGCGCTGCTCGGTGGTCTGCTGCTCGGCGTCATCGGCAACTACGGCGCGTGGCTCCTGGGTAGTGCTCAGTGGATCGACGTCGTCTCGTTCGTCATCCTGATCATGGTGCTGATGGTTCGCCCCGACGGCATCCTCGGATCCAACCTGGGGAAGGTACGCGCATGAGAATCACCCCACGAAGTTCTACGCTCCTGCGTCGCTCCGATACGTTGCGAGGACCCCGATGAGCACCCCGATCCCGGACGCAGCCGCGTCCCAGGCCAAGGCCGACGAGCAGTCGGAAGAGACCCGCAAACCGACTCGCTTCGAGGGCCTGTCCCGCTGGTGGAACGGTCTGGAGCGCTGGCAGCAGTGGTGCGTCCTCGCGGTCGCAGCAGCGCTGCTCTACCTGCTACCGATCCTCAATCCGCCGCTGCTGTCCACCGAGAGCGCCGGTTACAACTTCCCGCTGGCCTGCTTCGACGCGGCCCGGTTCGCGCTCGTCGCGCTCGGCCTCAACGTCGTGGTCGGTCAGGCCGGTCTGCTCGACCTGGGGTACATCGGCTTCTTCGCGGTCGGGTCGTACGTCGCGGCGCTGTGGACCAGCCCGGACTCCACCATGGTGAAGATCCCTTACCTGGCCACTTTGCCGCTGGCGATGATCGTGACCGGCATCGTCGGCATGTTGATCGGCATCCCGACGCTGCGCCTGCGCGGTGACTACCTGGCGATCGTGACCCTCGGCTTCGGAGAGATCATCCGCCTGCTGGCGACGATCATCCCGGCGCTGAAGGGCAACACCGGCTTCCAGAGCATCGGTCGCCCCCCGGGCACCGATGACAAAGGCGTGCCGATCTTCGTCCAGAGCAACGGAACCGCTTGGTACTGGCTGATCCTGACGGTGATCATCATCGTGATGCTGCTGCTGGGCAACCTCGAGCGCTCGCGCGTGGGTCGTGCCTGGATCGCCATCCGTGAGGACGAGGACGCGGCCGAGGTGATGGGCGTGCCGACCTTCAAGTTCAAGATGTGGGCGTTCTGTCTCGGCGCGGCGCTCGGTGGTCTGTCCGGTGCGATCTTCGCCGGTCAGGTCGGCTTCGTGAACAACCAGAAGTTCGACGTGGCGACCTCCATGCTGTTCATCGCGGCTGTCGTCATGGGCGGTGCCGGTAACAAGTTCGGAGCGGTCCTGGGTGGAATCTTGGTGTCTTACTTGCCGATTCGATTCATCTTCATCGCGGAGCAGAAGTACCTCGTGTTCGGCATCCTGCTGGTGCTGATCATGATCTTCCGACCGCAGGGTCTGTTCGGTGCCCGTAACCACCTGCTCGCGTACGGCAAGAAGGCCAAGCGCGTAGCGGCACGGTTGCGCAGGGACCCAGGACACGGCACAGAGCAGGAGGCCACCTCGTGAGCGAGAACACCCACAACGTGATCGGCGGGGAGCCCGGCGACGGTCCCGAACGCCAGACGTACACGCCCGGCCACCTCGGTCTGGGCAAGGGCGAACCGGAGAACGAGCACGAACTGCTGGACGAGGACGCGCACCCGGCGCCCCCGCCGCCGCCGGATTCGGAGGCGGCACAGATCGTCGAGCTCGACCGCACGATCGCGGTCGAGGTCGGCGAGAAGCTGGTCGAGATCGACAACCTGACGGTCAAGTTCGGTGGTCTGACCGCCCTGGACAGCGTCTCGTTCGACATCAAGCGCGGCGAGATCCTCGGTCTGATCGGTCCGAACGGTGCCGGAAAGACGACCTGCTTCAACGCCATGACCGGTGTCTACAAGCCGGCGAGCGGAGGTGTGCTGCTCGAGGGCAAGTCGGTGCTTGGTCTGAAGAAGAACGCGATCACCCGCGCCGGCTTCGCCCGCACTTTCCAGAACATCCGCCTGTTCGGTGAGATGACCGCTCTGGAGAATGTCGTCGTCGGTCTGGACGCCCGGCACAAGACCAGCGTCTTCGGCGCACTCGTGCGTTCGCCACGGCACATCCGCGAGGAGAAGTCGGCGATCGAGCACGGCATGGCGCTGCTGGAGTTCGTCGGCATTGCGGACAAGGCCCAGGAACTGTCGCGCAACCTTCCCTACGGCTACCAACGTCGTCTGGAGATTGCGCGCGCCCTGGCGACCGAGCCGAAGCTGCTGTGTCTCGACGAGCCGGCCGCGGGCTTCAACCCGGCGGAGAAGGAAGAGCTCATGGAGCTCATCCGCACCATTCGGGACGAGGGTTACACGGTGCTGCTCATCGAGCACGACATGAAGCTGGTCATGGGTGTCTGTGACCGCATCGTGGTGCTGGAGTTCGGCAAGAAGATCGCCGATGACGTACCGAAGGCGATCCAGGCCGACCCGGCCGTCATCGCTGCGTACCTGGGAGTGGAGGACGACGAAGATGGCGTTGCTTGAGATCAAGGACCTCGGGGTCCACTACGGCAGGATCCAGGCGCTGCACGGCATCTCGATCGACGTGAACGAGGGCGAGATCGTGTCGCTGATCGGCGCCAACGGTGCCGGTAAGACGACGACGATGCGTGCCATCGCCGGCTTGCTCAACTCCTCGTCCGGCTCGATCACCTTCGACGGCAAGGACATCACCAAGGTCCCCGGTCACTCCCGGGTCGGCCTCGGCATGTCTCTCACCCCCGAAGGGCGCGGTGTGTTCCCGGCGATGACCGTGCTGGACAACCTCGACATGGGTGCGTACGCGCGCAAGAAGAACCAGAAGGAGTACGACCAGGACCTCGAACGGGTCTTCACGTTGTTCCCGCGGTTGAAGGAGCGCGAGAAGCAGGCCGGCGGCACGATGTCCGGTGGCGAGCAGCAGATGCTCGCCATCGGCCGCGCGCTGATGGCCCGCCCGAAGCTGCTGCTGCTGGACGAACCCTCGATGGGCCTCGCCCCGCAGTACATCAAGCAGATCTTCAACATCATCAAGGAAGTCAACAGCCAGGGCACCACGGTGCTGGTCGTGGAGCAGAACGCCAACCAGGCGCTCAAGATCGCCCACCGGGCGTACGTGCTCGAAACCGGCTACATCACCCGCGAGGGCGCCGGCGCCGAGCTCGCCGCCGACCCCGCGGTGAAGGCTGCCTACCTGGGCGCCGACTGACCCACTCGATGCGAAAGTCCGCGGAACCACGGTGTCGGGTCGCCGGTTCCGCGGACTTTCGCATTCGTCAACGCAGCGCGATGACGAGTTGGGTCAACAGGGGAGCGACGATCAACGCCGGCAGCATGTCTCCGACCGCGATCTGACGGATGTTCAACAGCCGCAAGCCGATCGCGATCAACATGACCCCACCGGTGGCTGTCAGTGCTGCGATATGGGGGTCGGGCAGCACGGAGCCGAGAAGGAACCCGGCGAGCGTGAGCCCTCCCTGGACGACCGCCACCGAGACCGCCGACATCAGGACGCCGATGCCGAAGGTCGACGCGAAGGCCATCGCCGCGAAACCGTCCAGGACGGACTTCAGCACGAGTTGGTCGATGCCGCGTCCGAGTCCGTCGTTCAGGGAACCGAGGATGGTGAGTGGCCCGACGCAGAACAACAGGGACGCGGTCATCCAGCCCTCGATGAAGCGCTCGCGAGCCGAGCCGGCATCGGCGTCGATCTGCTCCTTCGGCATCCGGCCGGCGATCCGGGACTGGATGCGCCCGGCCACCGATTCCAGTCGGTCCTCGATCCGCAGGACGCTGCCCGCGATCCCGCCGATGAGCAACGCCCCGAGCACGATCATCAGGGGAGCACCGCTGCCGACGGCATCGGTCAGGCCGATGTCCGTCACCATCATCGCGTTCAGACCTGCCGTCAGCAGAGTGACCAGGCCGAGACAGTCGGTGACCACGGAGCGGGTGTGTTCGGAAAGCCGGTGCCCCACAAGCATCCCCAACACGGCACCGATGACGACCGTCGCGACGTTGATGACCGTGCCGAGGCCAGGAAAGACTGCGCTCACGAGCGGTAACGGTAGTCCGACGGGAGCAATCTGTCGGATTCTTGTTCCACGCCGAACTGAACAGGCGTACTGTTCCGGTCGGAAGGTGAACCCTCAACGATCCGGAGAAGACACGAAATGGCGCGTTCGTCCGTGCGTGCGGTGCGTCCTGGCTCGGCCGACCTGGTGGACCTCGAGCAGTTGTGGATCGACTACCGGGTGTCTGCCGGGCAGACCCGTGAATGGGCTGCCCGGATGGTTCGCGACGGCCGGCTGCGGGACGCCGTCGAGCACAAGGACGTGCGAATCTTCTTGGCGCACAACGGGACCGAGGCCACCGGCTACCTGGTGCTGTTGCGCAACCCGATGAGCTCGATGAGTGACGAGACGTCCGTCTGGATCGATCAGATGTACGTGCTTCCCGCGCACCGGCGCACCGGCGTGGCACGCTCCCTGCTGGCCGTCGTCCCGCTCGCCGCCGAGAGCATCGGGGCCGGCGTCGTCACCGCTGCGGTGCCTGCTGCGCAGCGTGACATCAACCGATTCTTCGCCCGGCTCGGGTTCGCCAGCACGACCACCCTGCGATCGACCTCGGTGGCCGCGCTGCGTCGCCATCTCGAGCCCGAACTCGCGGCCGAGCGGGCGGGCGGACAGTCCGTCGTCCGGCTGCGCCGTTCCATCCGTGGCCGCGCCCGCACCAAGACCGCGACCGCCCGCAACGCAGGCTGAACGCAAAAGTCCGCAGAACCCGCGCCTTGACCCGCGAGTTCTGCGGACTTTCGCCCTGTTAGGGCGTCACTGTGCCTTGGTCGGCGCGTCACGCAGCATGCACGTGATGCGGCTGGTGCAGACCCGGCGGCCCTCGTCGTCTGTGATCGCGACGTCGTAGGACGCCACCGTGCGGCCGAGCGAGATCGCCGTCGCCGTGGCGGTGACGAATCCGCTGCGGACGCCGCGGTGATGGGTCGCGTTGATGTCCAGCCCAACCGCGGCGCGTCCTTCGCCGGCTTGCAGGGCCGAGCCCACCGATCCGACCGTCTCGGCCAGGACGACGCTCGCGCCGCCGTGCAGCAGGCCGTAGGGCTGGGTGTTTCCCTCCACCGGCATCCGGGCCACGACCCGCTGCGGGGAGGCTTCGAGGAACTCGATCCCCATCCGTTCGACGAGCGTTCCGGCGTTCATCGTGTTGAACAGTTCGACCATTTCCGGGTCGGACATCGAGGAGGTGGTGGGGGCGGCGTGGTTGTCGGTCATGGGGCTTAGGCTGCCATGCGTGAAGAGATTGTTGTTGTTGGACGGACATTCCTTGGCGTACCGCGCCTTCTTCGCCCTCCCGGCCGAGAACTTCTCGACCACGACGGGGCAGCACACGAACGCCGTCTACGGCTTCACCTCGATGCTCATCAACGTCCTGCGTGACGAGGAACCGACCCACGTCGGCGTGGCCTTCGACGTCTCGCGCAAGACCTTCCGGGTGGAGGAGTACGCCGAGTACAAGGCCGGACGTTCGGCCACCCCGGACGAGTTCAAGGGTCAAGTCTCCCTGCTGCGTGAGGTGCTCGACGCACTGCGAATCACCTACATCGAGTCCGAGGGCTACGAGGCCGACGACATCATCGCCACCCTCACGACCCAGGCGGTCGACGCCGGTTTCGACGAGGTGCTGATCTGTTCCGGCGACCGGGACGCGTTGCAGTTGGTCAACGACAAAGTCACCCTGCTCTACCCGGTGCGCGGTGTCTCGGAACTTGCTCGCATGACACCGGCCGCGGTGCAGGAGAAGTACGGAGTTCTGCCCGAGCGCTACAGCGACCTCGCCGCGCTGGTGGGGGAGTCGTCCGACAACCTGCCCGGTGTCCCGGGTGTCGGTCCGAAGACGGCGGCCAAATGGATCGGCCTGTACGGCGACCTCGCCGGCGTCGTTGCCAATGCGGGCGAGATCAAGGGCAAGGCCGGCGAGTCGTTCCGGGCCCACCTCGACGGGGTGCTGCGTAACCGCCGGCTCAACCAGTTGCTGCGCGATGTCGTGCTGCCCACCGATCCGGACGGTCTCGAGCGCCAGGTGTGGGACCGCCAGGAGGTGCACACCGTCTTCGACGGCCTGGAGTTCAAAGTGCTGCGGGACCGCCTGTTCGCCACGCTCGAAGCTGTGCAGGAGGAGGCCGAGGACGGAGTCGATGTCGAGGGCCAGGTGCTCCCGCCGGGTGAGGTGGCCGAATGGATCGGGGAGCACCTCAGCAGCGGGGTGACCGCCGGTGTCGAGGTCATCGGACGCTGGGCGCGCGGCGCGGGCGAGGCCGAAGCGATCGCGATCAGCGCCGACCACAAGGCGGCCTACCTCGAGCTCGCGACGCTTGAACCGCGAGGCGAGATCGCTGTGCGGGAATGGCTTTCGGACGCTGCTCGACCGAAGGTGATGCACGACGCCAAGCCGCAGGCGCAGGCACTCGTGGCCAGTGGGTTGCCGGTCGAGGGCATCGTCAACGATACGGCGCTGTCGGCTTACCTGGTGCGTCCTGACCAGCGTTCGTACGACCTCGCCGACCTCGTCCTGCGCTACCTCAAGCGCGAACTGCGGGCCGACGCCGAACCCGCCGCGCAGGGGATGCTCGACTTCGGCGGCACCGACACCGAGGCGCACGAAGCCATGGTGCGGGCCGCCGCCGTTGCCGAACTCGCCCAGGCATTGGCGACCGAACTCGACAACACCGGTGGAGCGCAGTTGCTGCGCGAGGTGGAGCTTCCGCTGACCGGTGTGTTGGCCTCGATGGAGCGCACCGGTATTGCGGTCGACGCCGACGCGATGCAGTCGCTGGAATCGGAGTACGCCGACGGCGTGCGGCAGGCGCAGCAGGACGCGTACGACGCGATCGGCGGCGAGCAGATCAATCTCGGCTCACCCAAGCAGTTGCAGGTCGTGTTGTTCGACCAGCTGGGCATGCCGAAGACCAAGAAGACCAAGACCGGCTACACCACTGACGCCGACGCACTCACCGACCTGTACACCAAGACCGAGCACCCGTTCCTGGAAGCACTGCTGCGGCACCGCGACTGGTCACGCCTGCGGGTCACCGTCGAGGGTCTGATGAAGTCGGCCGCCGACGACGGACGCATCCACACCACCTACCTGCAGACCGTCGCCGCGACCGGCCGGCTGTCCTCGGTCGACCCGAACCTGCAGAACATTCCGATTCGCACCGAGGCCGGCCGCCGGGTGCGCGAGGTGTTCGTGGTGGGAGAGGGTTACGAGTCATTGATGTCGGCCGACTACAGCCAGATCGAGATGCGCATCATGGCTCACCTGTCCGGCGACGAGGGGCTCATCGAAGCCTTCCGCACCGGCGAGGACCTGCACCGATTCGTCGGAGCACGCGTCTTCGGAGTGGAGCCCGCCGACGTAACCCTGGAGATGAGGTCGAAGGTCAAGGCGATGAGTTACGGACTTGCGTACGGGTTGTCCGCGTTCGGTCTGTCCAAGCAGCTCACGATCAGCACCGGTGAGGCGAAGGACCTCATGGACGAGTACTTCAAGCGGTTCGGTGGCGTGCGCGACTACCTGCGCTCGGTCGTCGACAACGCCCGGGTGGTGGGTTACACCGAGACGATGCTCGGCCGCCGCCGGTACCTGCCCGACCTCACGTCCGACAACCGTCCGCGCCGCGAGATGGCCGAGCGGATGGCGCTCAATGCACCGATCCAGGGTTCGGCCGCCGATGTGGTGAAGATGGCGATGCTCGGTGTGCAACGCGCGCTCGATGACACCGACCTGAAGTCACGTATGCTGCTGCAGGTGCACGACGAACTGGTGCTGGAGATCGCGCCGGGCGAGCGCGACCAGGTCGAGGATCTCGTGCGTCGTGAGATGGGCGCAGCGATCGAGATGGACGTTCCGCTCGACGTGAGCATCGGCGTGGGCAATTCCTGGCACCAGGCGGCGCACTAACCGACCACAGCACCGGTCGGCACGACCGCACCGGGTTCGAGGGAGCTGCTGACCCGCGCTCCTTCGCCGATGACGTTGTCCTGCAGCCGAACTCCCGCGGCCACGACGGCGGTCTGGGCGACAATCGAGCGTTCGATCTTCGTGCCGTCACCGATGACACATCCGGGCATCAAGACCGATCCGTGGACGACCGCGTCGGCGCCGACCGCCGCGCCGGTCCCGACATAACTGTGTCCGTCGATGGTCGCGCTGCTCGCCACGACGCCGTCGACCCGCGCTATGGCACCGGTTCTGGCGACCGCGTCCCGGTTGGCCTGAAGGAGCGCACGGGGGGAGCCGACGTCCAGGCAGTAGGCGTCCTCCAGGTATGCGGTGACGACGGAACCGTCGGCGATCAGGCGGGGGAACACCTCACGTTCGAGGCTCACCGCGGTGTCGCTCGGCACGTCGCGCAGGACACCTGCCCGCAGGATGTAGGTGCCGGCATTCACGACGCCGGGAACCGGCTCGGTGGGCTTCTCGCGAAAGCCGCGGACCTGATCACCGTCGAGTTCCAACAGGCCGAACGCGCGTGCATCGTCCACTCGCCGGGCATGAATGGTGACAGCCACGCCGCCGTCGGCGAACGCGAGCAGGTGCGCTTCGAGGTCGTGACCGGTGAGTTGGTCGCCGTTGAGGACGACGACAGCCTGGTGCGGATCCATCGCTCGGGTGGCCAGCGCCAGTGCGCCACCGGTCCCGAGAGGTTCGGCTTCGTGCACGTAACTGACCGCTACCCCGAACTCCGAGCCGTCGTCCAGGACCGTGCGCAGGTCTTTCGCGCGGTAGGAGGTCGCGATCACGACCCGCCTGATCCCGGCAGACGCCAACCAACGCAACTGATGACCGACGATGGGCGTCCCGGCGACCAGGAGCGCGGGTTTGGCCCGCAGGTCGGTCAGCGGCCGCATCCGGGTACCGAGTCCACCGGCGAGGATCACCGCCACCGGCACGATCAGCCCCTGCTCTGCAACGCGGTCTGGAGCTGGGGCACCAGCCAACTCCACATGATGCGCGCACTCTCCGGGGTGAAGTGGAGCGTGTCTTTGTACAGCGGGACGCCGTTGACCGATCCGTGATAGCCGCCGGTGCACAGCGCCTTGTACTGGTCGATGACCGGAACTCCTGCCTGCTTCGCCCAAACCGCGACGACCCGGTTGACGTGTTGCACCCTGCGATCGTCATTGACGTTCTTGATCGTCGGATCAAAACCGAAGTCGGTCTGGCGGTGGCAGGCAAGATTCATCACCACGAACCGGCCCCCTTTTGCCGATGTGACCCTGCGGTGCAGCGTGGTGAGTTCTCCGGCCAACCATCGGTCGTACGCCGGGGTGCCGAACTCGATCTTCCGCCCTGCGTCACCCCAGTCGCCAGTCGTTGTCTGGGGGACGAAGAACAACGTGAGCGCGGGTCTCTGCTCGCCGAGCGCTCGGACCCAGCCGCCGTCCTTCCATCCGCGGCACTCCGAGGAGGGCGGTTGAACTGCTCCGTCACGCCACCGGTTGGAGACGAACGGATCACAACCAATGCTCGTCACCTCTTTGGCCTCGATGTCCGGGTACTCCGCAGCGTCGAAACCGGTCTTCAGACTTTCCGGGATCGAGTTGCCGATCAAGGTCACGACCGCGCGCTCTTCCAGAGGCACATACGTCCCGACAGCCAGATCCACATTACGAACCGTCGCCGCCGGTGCGGGTGTGAGCCGGACGAGAAACGGCCCGGCCAGCAGGAGCGGCACGGTGGCGATCGTGACGGCGCGGCTGGTCGCCGGTCGGCCAGGCACCAGCGCCCGAAAGCCGCCACGTCGGATCGGCTGCTCCACGAACCGCCAGGTCGCGTACGCCAGGCCGAGGGAGAGCGTGACCTGGGCGAGCGCCCGCGCCCAGGGGTTCGCGACGATCTCCGCGTTCAGGAAGACGATTACCGGCCAGTGCCACAGGTACAGCGAGTAGCTGATCAGGCCGAGACCACGCAAAGGCTCCCATCCCAAGAGTCGCTGGAAGGAGTTCCTCGTCCGCGCCGATGCGGCGACGATCGGGACGACAGCGATCAGGCACAGCAGGGCCAACCCACCGCGGAAGACGAAGGGACTGTTCTCGTCCACCAGGAAGAAGCTCGACACGAACAGTGCGATGGCCGGCCAGGCCAGGCGCTCGATCATGCCGTCGACGCGCCAGCGGGTCCGTTCCGCGAACTCGTGAGCACCCAGAAGTGCTCCTGCTGCGGCGCCGATCAGCAACTCGAAGATGCGGGTGTCGGTGCCGTAGTAGACCCGGGACGGGTCGACGCCCGGTACGTACTTGACCGACATCCATAGGGCCGAAGCGGTCGCGAGAACACCCAGAACGACCGCGAGTTGGACCCGCCGCCGGACCACGACCAGGAGCGCCGCCAACAGCAGCGGAAAGACGAAGTAGAACTGCTCCTCGATGGACAAGGACCAGGTGTGTCGCACTGGTGAGGGCATCGCGATCGTCGCGAAGTACTGCTCGTCCCCGAGCAGGAAGCGCCAGTTGGCGACGTAGAAGAATGCCGCCAGGACGTCCCCACCGATGGCCGGACGCCGTCCGTGCTCGGCCAGGAACGCGGATGCAGTCAGCACCGCCAACAGCATGAGGACCAGGCTCGGCAGGAGCCGGCGAGCTCGGGATGCCCAGAAACCGCCGAGACTGATCCGCCCCCAACGATTGTGTTCGGTCAGCAGCAGTGACGTGATCAGGAATCCGGACAGGACGAAGAAGAGGTCGACCCCGAGCCATCCGCCAGGAAGGGCGGACTTGTTCAGATGGAAGACGACGACGGCAGCGACTGCGACCCCACGCAGGCCGTCGAGAGCCGGACGGTACGGCAACGACTTGTGCTTGGCCACGGGGTCCTTCCATCGGCAGGAAAACTCGTCGGATCATATCTACCGAGCAGTAGATCTGCAGTCGTTGCTGCCGGTAGCATCGCCGCCATGTCAGCTGATGGATACGAGACCCGCACTGTGACAGCGTTGCGGACAGGCAGCAAGATCGCGTTGTTGTGCGGGCTTCCATTGCTGGGCCTCGCCGCATACTTCTACTTCACACCTCTGTGGGTACCCAAGGGTGACGTAGGCGGGGTATTCGGGTGTGGATCGGCGGCCTCCCCGCCGGACGGATGGGGCAGAGGTGCTTGCCAGGGAGTCAACGACGCAGCCAAACTGCGCGCGATCATCGCCCTCGCACTCGGCCTGTTGATTCCGGCACTCGGAGTCGCTCTTTTCGGTCTCGACAAGCGGCAGGAACGTCGACCCGCTCGCCACGATGATGACGACGAGGGCTACGACGACCGTCCTGCCCCCCGCCGTACCTCGGCGAGCGACCGGTTCGACGACGACGAGGACGACGACGATCGTCCGACCGGACGTGGTTCCGCACGCGATGCCGAGCGCCGCGGTCGCCGCCCCGCAATCGTGGACGACGACGCCGATCGTCCGACCGGACGTGATTCCGCACGCGACTCCGGACGTCGTGGACGCCGCCCCGTGCTCGAGGACGACCTGGACGAGCGTGCTGACCGCCGACGCCGCCGTTCCTACGAGGATGACGACTTCGACCGTGGAGACGTCGACGCCGACCGCGTTCCCGACGGGCGCTCGACAGACGTCTGACACAGCAGATCGGGAGCCGTGATCGACGGCTCCTGCTCGTTGTTCCGTCGGCACGACATACCCGGCCGGATGCGGTCCGGCCGAGAGGACATGTGATGGCAGGACTCGACGTGCCCGATGTGCTGCGCCGCAGCGTCGCGCTCGACCTTGAGCAGCACGGACCGAGCTACCGCCGCGCGATGGACGGTTACCGCGGTCTGTTCGTGCTGTTGGTCATCGCTTACCACTTCGGCGCCAGTTGGTTGGTGGGCGGTTGGATCGGCATCAACCATTTCTTCGTCTTCTCCGGATTCCTGATCGGCACCATCCTGATCAAGGAGCGGTACAAGTACGGCGATCTGGACGTGGTGCGCTTCTACCTGCGCCGCGCGCGACGCATCGTCCCCGCGATGTGTCTGCTGGTGCTGGCGGTACTGGTCAAGGTCGCGTTCGTCGACAGCACCCCGAACCGCTCGCAGACCGCGGGTGATGCGTTCGCGACACTGACGTTCTGGCAGAACTGGCGCCTGATCGAACGCGACGACCAGTACTTCGACTACTTCAGCGATCCTTCGCCGCTGCGCCATGTGTGGACATTGTCCGTCGAGGAGCAGTTCTACCTCTTCGTTCCCTGGCTCATCCTCGGTCTGTTCGCGGTCAGCCGCCGTAAAGCCGTGCGCGTGTGGATGTTGGTCGCGCTCGCGGCCGCGAGCGCAGCCTGGACCTCCTACCTCGTCGGCCCGGGGGGCGGCTCCGGAAGCCGGCTCTACTACGGCACCGACGTTCGCATGCAGGCCCTGATCGTCGGTGTGGCCGGTGCAGCGATGTACACCGCAGCCCCCGGACGCGAGAAGTTCCGGTTGCCGCGCGGCATCACCAACGCGATCGGGTGGATCGGCACCATCGTTTCGCTCAGTGCCTTCTTCCTGCTCGACGAGCGCAGCACAGGTGCGTTCCGGTATGGCGGTCTGTTCTGTTTCGCGGTGCTCGCGGCCTTCATGGGTATCTCCGCGCTGGACACGCGCAGACTCACGATCAACCGGGTGATCGGGATTGCGCCCCTGGTCCACTTGGGACAGATCAGCTACGGGCTGTACCTGTACCACTGGCCGATCTCCTTGTGGTTGCGCTTCGACTCGTTGCCGGCGCTGGTCAACGGGTTGCTGCAGTTTTTGCTCACCTGGGTCTGCGCGGTCGCGTCCTACCGGCTGGTCGAACTGCCGATCCTGATGTACGGGCTTCGCGGCTCGGTCCGGCGTATGCTGCGCCGACGAGTACCTCGGGCCACCGGCTTCGTGACGGTGGCCGTGCTGGCCGCGATCGCGGCAGGTCTGTGGAACTCGTTGCCGCAGACAGACAGCCCGCCGTGGAACGGGCAGCCTCTGGACGCATCCGTGCGGTATGTCGCGCCGACGACCCCGGTCCGGATGGCCGTGGTCGGCGACTCGATACCCTCGTCCCTCGTCGAAGGATTCCACCGATCGAGCTATCCGGGTTTGCAGATGACCAGGTTGGCGACGTACAACGGCTGCAACCCGGTACCTGTGACCCTCGCCGTCCTGGACAAGACGATCCCTGAGGATCCTGGTTGCGCAGCCTGGCGCGAACGGTGGCCAGGGCAGGCGCGTGCCGCAGGGTCGGACGTGATCCTCGCTCCGGCCGGCCTTGCATTCCTGTTCCCGCTGCAGATCGACGGGCGTGTCGTCCAACCGGGGTCGCCGGAGGCGGGCCGTCTCCTGCTGCGCAGCCTGGACGCCTTGTACGGCCAGTTCAAGACCACCGGTGCGCGACGTCTCGACGTGGTCAACGTTCCGTGTCGAGTGCTCGAACCGGCCCAATTGCGCGGTCGTAGTGCAGAACTCGTCGGGCGTGAGCCCGTGCCGATCGACACCGCATGGGCGAACAGGTTGATCGGTGAGTGGAGGGCCCGCCACCAGGGCGACGTGTCGGTGCTCGACCTGAGCGGTCAGCTGTGTCCGGCCGGTGAATATCGGCGGACCATCAACGGTGCCCGCGTCTACAAGGACAGCATCCACTTCTCGCAGCCGGGAGCCGAACTCATCTGGAGTTGGCTGGCCCCGCAGGTCGTGCGGGTCGAGGGTTAAGCGCGCGCGCTGAGCTGCCCGAGCAGCCAACGCCACAGCGTCGGGGTGAACTCGGGGGAGAAATGCAGCCCGTCGTTGAACACGGTGATTCCGTTGATGGAATCCCGGCGTCCTTCGGGGCAGATGGCGCTGTGCAGGTCGATCAGGCGGGCGCCCGGGGTGGAGGACACCCAGCGGGCCAGGAGGCCGTTCAGTCGAACCGGATCGTTGAACTCCTCGACGTAGCCGGGTTGTTCGCGCTGCAGTTGCTGGTACTCCTGGGAGTCCGGAGCCGCTCCGAAGCGCCGACAAGGCACGTTGACCACGTCGACGGTCCGCGCTCCGTTGGCCCGTGCGGTCTGCCAGATCCGGTCGTAGGTCTGCAGAATCAGTTGCTCGTACGCAGGGTTACCCAGCAGCCCCTTCGAACCGTCGGGCATCTGGTGTGCCGAGGCCAGCAACGGCGAACCCCAGACCACCAACGACGCAGCGCCGGACTCTCGCAATCGCGCGCCCCAGGTGTTCATGTTCTGCTTGCAGGCTCCGTGCTGATCCTTGATGCCGTCGACCGACAGCAGCGGCCGGTCCAGCAGGTCGCACCCCTCGGAGGCGAGGTTGACCGGTTTCGCCTGCGGGAACAGCTTGCGCGGAAAGCGTTCGGTGAGGTACCACGGCACGGAATCGCCCAGCATCGCGAAGGCAGCAGGTGTGCCCGAGTACTCAGGTTGGGTCCGCGTGATCGCTGCTGGCATGACCGTCGTCTGCGATCCGGTCGGCGCCGCCGAGGTGGGCAGCAACACGGTGGCACACACCACCACGAAGGCGACCATGGGCGCGAAAACGGCCGCCATCGGGACCCGGAGACGAGGGAGCAGGGCCTTGATCCCACCGCGCAGCACCGGCTGCTCCAGGAATCGGTCGGACAGGTAGGCGAGCAGAGTGGAGATCGCGAAGCCGACGACTCCGGTGAGCACGATGCTGCCGGCGAGCCCGTCGGGACCCAGCAGCAAGTGAACCGGCCAGTGCCACAGATAGAGCGAGTAGGAGAGCCGACCGAACCAGCGCGCGATGCGGGGTTTGAACAACTGTTTGATGGCGCTGCGACGCGGGTCGGCGAGCGACATGATCAGCAACGCCGACCCGACGGCGCCGAAGAACATCCCGCCGCGGGTGTACATCCAGTCGGTGAACGGATCGATCAACAGGAAGAGCGCGACATTGCTCACCAGTCCGACCCAACCGAGCACGGTGACCCACAACAGCGGCAACCGAGGGATACCCTCCCTGGCGGTCCATCCGAGCGCGATTCCGAGTGCGGTACCGATCAGCAGCGACGCGATGCGCGTATCGGTGCCGTAATAGAGCCGGGCGAAGCCGGTCGACTCCCGAGCGGCCAGCGTCGCCGTCCAGATCGTCGTCAGACCGGCGAGGGCCACGAGCGCCAGGACGCGTGCGGCACGGTTGCGCACCAACAGGACTAGCCCCATCACCAGGAACGGGATGACCAGGTAGTACTGCTCCTCGATTCCGAGGGTCCAGGCGTGTCGTAGCGGGGGCGCGATGAGGTGGTCGCCGAAGTATTCGTCGCTCTGGGCGATCAGTCGCCAGTTCATGACGAATCCGAGGGTGGCCAGAATGTCACCGCCCCACCGGGCGCGTAGCTCTTCCGGTGCCCACGCACAGACGTAGACGGTCACCACCGTCAACATGGCGAACAGCCCAGGCAGGATCCGTCGTCCGCGTCGCTTGTAGAAGCCCCAGACGTCGATGCTTGCGCGGGTCTCGCGTTCCTCGATCAACAGCCGGGTGATCAGGAAGCCGGACAGCACGAAGAACAGGTTGATCGCGATCCACATGCCGGACAGGAACGTCGCCCCGAAGTGAAAGGCCATGAACGCAGCCATGAAGACCCCACGCAGGCCGTCCAGCGCCGGGCTGTGGCCGTAGTGCGATCTGCTGTGTTGCGCCATGTGGTGCTGGTCCTCCTCGATCCGGGCAGAGCCGCGGGCAAGCGCAGGTGCCCGACAGGCCTGCGACGACGTGCGGCGGAACTTCGAACACGCACGTTACCCATCGGTAGGATGCCGCGTGGGTCCCAGTCGTGGGCCGTTATCCGGAAGAGAGTCTATGAACACCGCGAAGTTCTTCGATCAGTTGGCTGACGTCTTCCCCGGCGATCCGCAGACCACGGATCCTCTCGACGCGCGGTGGGCGCAGATCGCGACCGACGTCGCGGGCTATACCGGTCCCAATGAACTTGCCGTCCTTCAGGCGGCCGCCGCCGCGATGCCCGACGACGAAGCGTATCTCGAGGTCGGCACGTTCAAGGGCCGGTCATTGTGTGCTGCCGTGCAGGACAACGCCGGCAAGGACTTCTATGCGATGGAGAACTTCCTCGAGTTCGGTATGCAGGGACTCCAAGCACGAGCCGAGCTGGAGGCCAACCTCGGGAAGTACGCGGGGCAGGCGAACGTCGTTCTGCTCGAAGGCGATTGCTTCAAGCTGATGACCGACCGGACCCTGATCGACAAGCCGGTGGGCGTGTACTTCTACGACGGGGAACACACCCTCATCTCGCACTATCTGGCGCTCGCGGTGGTGGAACCCTTGCTCGCCGACGAAGCGCTCGTGCTCATCGATGACGCCTCATGGCCGGTCGTGCAGAAGGCGCACCGCCTGTTCCTGGCCAAGCACCCCGGCTGGACGATCGAACGCACCTGGGACGCGGCACATGCGGATGACCCGCGTTGGTCGAACGGTCTGCACGCACTGGTGTTCCGCCGTCCGGCAGGTACCGGACGAGCGCTGTCCAAGAGGGACGAGGCGCTGCGGCTTTACCAGGCGAGGATTCAGGACCGCGTCAACACGGTGGCCTGGAAGGCCGTCAACAAGTTTCCCGGGTTGTTCCGCGCCGGGGCGAAGGTGTTCCTGTCACGCTCACGGGCCATCGGCGAGGACAAGTAGCTCCGGACGGGCACCGTCCGGCGGTCGGCGCCCGCGTAGCACGCGCAGCAGACCCGCAACTGCGATCAGGAGTGCCCCCGCCAAGCAGACACCGACGATCTGACCGGGGCTCTCGTGTGCCCACAGCCAGATCGTCGCGCTCTGCACCCCGACGACCACCCAGGTGAGTGCACCGAGGACACCGGAGTCCGTGCTCATCTCCGAGAACAACCACACCTGCGCCAGAGCCCACGCGATTCCGAGCACGACACAGATGAGCGCCAGAGAGCCGTACTCGGTGAACTCAGCGCCTCCGGCCAGAGTGATAAACAACCCGGGGTCGACGGCGATGAGGACAGTGCCGCACAACCCGATGGTCAGGACCAACAGACTGGCTCTCAGCAGTGTCCGCGTGGGATTGATGCCGTGCATCCGGGGCACGATGATGAGCGCGACGAACTGCGTGCCCCAACACATCGCGCGACCGAAGGTGGACGCCAGGGCGTAACCACCGCTCTCGTGCGGGTCGAGGAAGTGCCGCGCGAGCAGGACGTCGATGTTGGTCAGCGCCACGTACGCGGCGAGGGTGCTGTTCGAGCGCAGCATCTCACCGGTGAGTCCGTGGGCTGATCGCGGCAACGACCGCAGATCGGCTCGTGTCAGCCAGGCGCCGGTCGCGGCCGACACGAGCGTGGCCAGGAACATCGCCGCGAACACGTCGCGTACCGAGAACGCGAACGTGGCAGCGACTGCTGCCGCGAGGACCCGGCTCACCGCCGTGACCAGGTAGAGAATCGACAACTGGCGTAGGCGTTGGCGACCCAGCAGGATGCCCTGGAAACATCCGGTGAGCATCATGGGCGGCAACATCGCTGCGAGGAAGACCGCGGACCAGGCGGAACCCACGTGGAAGATCTCGATCAGCCACGGGGCGAGCACTGTCGTGATTGCGAAGAACACGACTCCCAGCAAGGCAGCCGATCCGATGCCCGAGGTCTGTCGCAACCCGGTATCGGCCCAGCCGCTGGACAGCCGTCGGGCGACCACGATCTGGAACGCGCCCGCAGGAATCGCCAACAGGACGCCGTAGGTGGACAAAGCGGTGTAGCCGCCGAAGTCGGCCGGACCCAGTGAGCGGGTCAACAGCAGCACCATCAAGTAGCCGAGCAGGTTCGACAGCCCCATCGCAAGTCCCAGGACGGCCGCCAACGCCTGATGGCGGTAACCCTTGGTGGCTGGATTCTTCACCGTGTCCTAGGCATGTGGTCGACCCGATCCGCACGTGATCGGGAAATGATGGGAGATGACAGAGCAAGCATCGTGGCGATGCGCTGTGACCTAGGTTACCGGGCAGTTATAGTGGGGAACTGATTTGTCCGAGGACGCCCGCCGCGGCGTTGACGCCGACCGTGCGGAGCGAAACCGAGTGCGACCCAGAATCAGCCGCTACGCCTGTGCGTGCGTGGCGTCGGTCGTGGGTCTGGCGCTGATCGTCGCCCTGAACGGCTTCGGATCCTTCTACACCGACATCAAGCCCGAGGTCTACCTGGCACCCTGGGACACCCTCGCGCGCTACCTCAGTGGCTGGACGGCGTCCCCTTACCTCGGCTCGGCGAACTTCAACGTGGGACTCGTCCCCGTCCTGCTGGTCGTCGGACTGCTGCGCGCCGTGGGGATGAATCCCGAGTGGGCCTTCAAGGTGTTCCACTTCGGGCTCTGGCTGTCGGCGGCATGGGGCGCCAACCGCCTGGTGCGGCTGCTCGCACCACGAGCCTCACGCTGGGCGGGCCTGGTCGCCGGCATCGTGTACCTGGCCAATCCGTACCAGATCCAGGCCGGCGTCACCCTCGCCATCCTGCTGCCGATGGCTCTTCTGCCCTGGCTGCTGATCACCTTCGTCCACGCCGTCCGTCATCCGCGAAGTTGGGCCTGGCCGGCAGCCTTCGGTCTCGTCTTCTTCGGCATGAGTGGAATGAACGTGGCCGTCGTTCCGCTGCTCCAGTTGGCCGCGCTGATCCCGATCCTCCTCGTCGCCCGCTTCGCGTGGCGCGCGAGGATCAGCGATCTGGCTCTGGTCACGGCCAAGTGTGCGGCCTTCGTGGTGGGGGTCTCGCTGTACTGGTTGGTCCCCGCGCGAGCTGCGCTCACCACCGGACGCCAGATCGTCATGCAGTCCGAGACGCTGGACGGCATCGCGAAGGTGTCCTCGTTCCCGGAGGTGCTGCGCGGCCTGGGCATGTGGCCGTTGTACGGGACGGATTCCAGCGGTCCGTGGGTGCCGCAACACGCGATCTTCCTCGTCGGCACGTTCGTGGTGCTGCTGACGATGTTGTGGCCCACGCTTTCTGCGTTGGCGTTGCGATACCTGCCCGGTGACGTACGCGGGATGGTCGTGGGGTGGATCGCGCTCGCGGCTGTGGTCATGGTCGGGATGTTCCCGGGTCCCGGACGCGAGGAGTCACCATTCGGTCGAGTGCTCGGAGAAGTTCTCCAGAATCCGGCGGCCTCCGCCTTCCGCACCACCAACAAGGTGGGTGCGGTGTTGGCGCTGGGGTTCGCGGTCGCGCTCGGCCTCGCCGCAGAACACTGGGCACGAGCCGTCCAACGGCGCGGCTGGGCCGCGCCGTTGGTTTTCGCGATGGTGTCCGTGCTGCTCACCGCGTGGGCGTTGCCTGCCCTGACCGGGCGCCTCTACACCTCACAGATGAACATCCCCGGCTACTGGCACGAGGCCGCACGGGCCGCCGACAAGGGGCATCCGAGTTCTCGGGTGTTGTTCCTACCCGGTCAGGTGCGGCCCACCTACCGGTGGACGGCGCAGCGTCCGGACGATCTGCCGAACTCGCTGCTGAAGCGTGACGCGGTCCTGCCGGAGACCAGTCCCAACGCTTCGGCTCCGGGCGGAAATTACCTCGCGGCGGTGAACGATGCTCTGCAGAGTGCGGGTACCCCGGCGAACGCAATCTCGAGTTATGCCCGCTACCTCGGTGCGGATCGCGTGCTGGTGCGTCACGACACGGTGTGGGAGCAGGACGGCGGAGCTCGGCCCGGCTTGGTGGATCGGGTCATCAGTGTCGACCCAGGCCTGTTCGGCCGGGCGAACTTCGGTGAGCCGGGTGAGTTCGTCTTCGGACGCGGCACCGACGCCTATTCCTACGGAGAGGCGTTGATGCATCCGGTTCAGTTGTACGACGTCCGCGACCCGGTCACGGCAGTGCGGGCGACGAGCGACAACCGGTCGATCGTCGTCGCGGGTGACGCGTGGTCGATCGGACGGTTGGCCGCCGACGGATTGTTGTCGACCCAGCCCAGTTTCCGTTATGCCGCCGATCTCACCGTCGGTGACCTGTTGCACCAACTCGGTCAGCGGCACGCGCTGGTCATCACCGACACGAATGCGCGTCGCGCGGCGATTCCCAACCGGCTCACGAACGGCGAAGGGTCCTTGTTGGCCGCCGACGAGACGGCGAAGAACATGCGCGCGCTCGGCACCCCGGACGACCAGACGGTCGCTGTCCGTTCAGGTGCGATCGTCACGGCGAGCGCGCGCGGCGGCACCTTCTTCGACGTTCCCTCGGCGGCACCGGAGAACCTCCTCGACGCAGATCCCGACACCTCGTGGTTGTTCGGTGACTTCGGCCGTGCGGTCGGTCAGTACGCCACCGTGCGCCAGCCGACCCCAATACGTCTGGGCACAGTGAAGGTGCAGCAGGCACAACTCGGCTCGGCCCGGATCGACCGGCTTTCGGTCACGGCCGGGGGACGCACGATCACCCATCGCCTGCCGGACAAGGGCTACGCGTCCTTCGACTTCGGCGATCTGACCACCGACACGGTCCGCTTCACCGTCGCCGGCACACGTGGTGACGGATACAACATGGTCGGCTTGTCCGACGTGAAGATGGCAGGCGCCCTGGCGATCCGCACCGCCCGCACACCGCTGACCTACCAGTCATTGCATGCACGCCTGACTCCGGCGCAGCAACAGGCGTTCGCCCGAACGCCGCTGGATGTCACCCTCGCTCGCCAGCAGGGCACCGCGTCCACGGCGGACGATCCGGAGAAGGTCTTCCGGCGGATCGTGACATTGCCCGACGAGCGCAGCTTCACTGCGAGGGCGACGGTGCGGACCAAGGGCGATGTAGAGACCGCATACGACGACGTAGCCGGGTACAGCCGATCGACACGCGCCACGTCGTCCGACTTCTACTTCCACAACGCGGACGCCCGCGCGTCCATGGCCGTCGACGGCAAGTCGTCCACCGCCTGGATGCCCGGAGGAGGTACCGACGGGTCGTGGTGGCAACTCACCGGGTCGCGGCGCCCCGTCTCGTCGGTCACGATCGACCAGGCGGAGGGGTTCGGTGCCCAGAACAACACCGACTGGGCCGGCTGGGCGACGGTGACCGTCGACGGCAAGAAGGTGGTCGACCAGTACAAGCTTCGGCAGGACGGGCGCACGACCATCAAGTTCCCCGAGGTGGACGGGCGAACGGTTCGGGTCACCTTCAAGGCCGCCATCGGACGGCGCGACGGCCCACCCCCCAGATTCACCACGATCGACACCGGCGCCCGGATGGCGCAGGACCAGCCCGGACCGTTGGACTCGGCAGGCAGTTCAGGCGGGCGTTGTCTGACGGTCGGAACCGTCGACGGTCAACCCCTGCGGATGCGACCGGCGACGAAATCGATCGCCGGAGAGAGTGAGCAGGCAACATCCTGGGCGGCATGCGCACCGCTGAGCCTCGGTGCCGGTGAGCATCGCATCGAACAGGCCGCCGGCTTCGTCGTCGACTCCATGACCCTGACCGACCGGCAGGATCGCGTGCGGGTGCGCACCACGGATCCGGTCGTCAAGATCACGAAGGACACGCCGTCCTCGAAGGCGATGACCGTCGCCGCGTCGGGCCCCTTCAACGTGATTCTCGGTCAGAGTTACGACGCCCGCTGGAAAGCGACCGCCAACGGTCGCGACCTCGGGGCTCCGACCACGCTCGACGGATACTCCACGGGATGGCGGGTTCCGGCCGGTGGCCGGTACGAGATCGAGATGCGGTTCGGACCGCAGATGTGGTCGAACATTGCGGCCGGTGCATCGGGTCTCGTCCTGATCGTCGCGCTGATGTCCGTGGTGCTGGCCGCACGGAGAAAGCGGCTGTTCGCCGACGACGTCATGCCGACCGATGTTCGGACGAAGCAGGTTCCGCGCTGGTCGAAGCAGGCCGGTGCTGTGCTCGTGGCGGGCTTCGCCGTCGGGTGGCCGGGTCTGGTCGCGGCTGCGCTGGTCGTGGCGCTCCAACGCCTGCGTCCGGTCCCACCCAGGCATCTGTTGTCCGTCGGTGCCGGGCTGATGTTCGCCGCGGTCCCGCTCTACCTGTGGGTGATCGGGGACAAGCGAGGCACCGTGAGCGCGGACGCGGTGGCGCTCAGTCTCTGGCCGCATCGGCTGGCCGGATTCGGTCTCGTTGTCGTGTTGCTCGCGGCATTGTCGATGCGTGGTTCTGCTGCGGAACCCGAGCGGGGCGGGCCGGGCCGCAACACGATCCCACCGGACGCGAACAACCGGTCCGATACAGCAGCCGGTACTTCACCGGCAACCGAACGCGAAGGAACACCGGCATGAATGATCGCTCGGTCGGCAACGCCATGGTGACGGTGGTCGTTCCTACCCGCAACAACGAGCGCACGATCGAAGAATGTCTGAAGTCGGTTGTCGCGCAGACCTATCGGCCGCTCGAACTCATCGTCGTCGACAACCACAGCACGGACGCGACACCGCAGATCGCGGCACGGTACGCCGACCGGGTGCTCACCGGTGGCCCGGAGCGCTCCGCCCAGCGCAACCTCGGCATCGAGCAGGCAGTCGGGGAGTGGGTGCTCTGGCTCGACAGCGACATGATCCTGCCGCCGAAGAGCATCGAGGTCGCGGTCGAGACGGCGCTGTCGACCGGGGCCGACGGGGTGGCGCTGCCCGAGCGCACCACCGGTGAAGGCTTCTGGACGGCGTGCCGCGCGCTGGAACGTGAGTGCTACCTCGATCAACCGTGGCTGCACAATCCTCGTCTGCTGCGCCGCGACTTCCTGCTCGGCGACGGCGGGTTCCATCTCGACATGTCCGGCCCCGAGGACGCCGACCTGCGGATGCGGATGCTCGCGGCCGGCGCCAGGATCGAACTCGCGCCGGTCGTGATCGACCACGACGAGGGACGTCTGACGCTGCGTGACGTGATGAGCAAGCGCTACTACTACGGGCGCTCCATCCCCGCGTTCGCCCAGCAGCACGAAGGAGCCGTCGGTGCGCAGGGCAAGGCGCTGATCAAGGCGTACGTCGACAATCGTGCCCGGCTGGCGCGCGACCCTCAGCATGCTGCCGGGATGGTCGCGCTGCGTTCGATGGAGGTCGTCGGATACACCCTGGGCGCACGGCGCGGACGCCGTGATCGAGCACGTGACCGGGCAGCAACCGGCTCATGACCCGCCGGTTGCTCTGGGTCTCGCTGCCCGACCAGCGGGCACGGCGCGAGTTGTACTGGATGTCGCGAATGCCCGACACGAAGGTCACCGCGCTCGCCGCCCAGGAGCCGGTGGGCGACATCACCTGGGTGCCGTCGACCTACCGTCGCCCGATCAAACGCTTCATCGAGGCCGGCGCGTTCGCGTGGGTCGACGGGCTGGAACGTCAGCCGGCGTCCGAGTACGACTGGGTCACCAGCCTCGAGCTGTGTTCGCTGGTCACCGGCCAGGCGTCGAAGTACCGTCGGCGCGCATCCGGGAGGGTGAAGCAGGCGGTCATCACCTGGGAGAACATGCCCTACCAGCCCCTGTACAGGGTGCCGCCGTACAAGCAGGCACTGGAATCCGCACGGGGCGCCGACCTGCTGTTGTGCATGGTCGACGCGGCACGGGATCACCTGCTGCTCAACGGTTTTACCGATGAACTGATCCGGGTCGTCAAACCCGGTGTCGACACCGAGATCTTCCGCCCACGGCGCGACGGTGCCGACCGTCCGCAGATCGTCTTCACCTCGCCGCTGGCCGAGAACAAAGGGATCGACCGGGTGCTGGAGGCCTTGCAGATCGTGCGGCGCAGTGTCCCCGAGGCCACCTTGGTGGTTGCAGGTCAGGGGCCGCTTCGTCCGCTGGTCGAGCAAGCGGCGGCCGACCCTTCCAGTGGGGTGAGCCTCGCGGGACAACTGGACGCTCATGGCGTGGCCGACCTGTTGGCGAGTTCGGCTGTGTTCTGCACCGCCCCCCGCCCGACCTGGAAGTGGTCGGAGCAGCTGGGCCTGGCCTATCTCGAAGCGCAGGCGACCGGTCTGCCGGTGGTCACCACCCGCTGCGGCACCAACGACGAAGCCGTCCACGCACCCAACCTGCTGGTGGACGACGACGCGGAGGCGCTGGCCGACGGACTGCTCCGCTTCCTGCAGGACACCGCGCTGCGCACTTCGGTCGGTGCGCACAACCGCGCGCGGATGCTCGCCGAGCACGACCTCGCGACCCAGTGCGCGCGTATGGGTGACGCGTTCGCCGACGTCGAACGGTCCTGAATCATGTTCTCCCACAAGGGGACCGGCCGCACGGACCGAAAGACTTGGCTCGGCGCTCTCGTCGGATTGATCTGTGGGGTCCTCGCTCTCGGCCCGGCGATCAAACCCGGCTACTTGCTGTTCTACGACATGGTGTTCGTACCGCGTCTCGACCTCAGTGAGCGCACGCTCGGCACCGACGGATCCGTCCCGCGCGCGGTTCCGGGCGACCTGGTGGTCTCGATCATGTCGCACCTTGCCCCAGGGTGGGTCGTTCAGAAGGTAGTGCTCCTGCTCGTGTTCGTGGGTGTCGCGGCCGGAGCCGCCTCGTTCTTCCGCAGCCGCACAGGAGCCGTCGCGGCTGCCGTCGCAGCCGCCTGGAATCCGTATGTGGGGGAGCGACTCGCCATCGGTCACTGGGGATTCCTGCTCGGGTACGCCTGTCTGCCGTTCCTGGTGCGCGCGGTGTTGTCGTACCGCCGGACGGAGGACGGGGCTCGTTTCCGCCTGCTGCTGTGGATACTCCTGACCGCGCTCACCGGCAGCACCGGTGCGGTCATCGGTCTGCTCACCACGGTCGCCGCCTTGCTCGTCCCGGTGGACGAGGCATCGCCGCGTGAACGACTGCGCACGGCGATGCTGCCCCTCGGCGCCTTCGTCGTTGTGAACTCCGCCTGGTGGTTCCCCTTCCTGTTCCTGGCGCCCCGGGACACGGCCGATCCGGCAGGCGTGACCGCGTTCATGTCTCGATCCGACACCCCGCTCGGGGTCGTGCTGTCGGTGTTCACCGGGGGCGGGATCTGGAACGAGGGAGTCTGGTTCGCCGACCGACGCTCGCTCCCCGTCGCGGTCGCGGCGACCCTGGCGGTCGCCTTCGTCCTGGTCGTCGCCTGGCGGGCAGTCATACGACCCGATCATCGGACGGCGCAGCAGGTCGAGCGACGCGCAACTCTGTCGGCGGCCTACCTGGCCGGGGGAGTAGGCCTGTTCATCGCCTGCGCTGCGGCCCTGCCCGGGGGCGAGGCAGTGATGACATGGATCGTCACGTCCGTGCCGGGGGGTGGCTTGCTGCGCGACTCGCAGAAATTCATCGCGCCGTGGATGGTCGCCGTCGCCGTCGCGTCCGGGATCACCGCCGAACGTCTGACCGGGCTCGCGCGTGCCGCCGGCGCGGCGGGGGCCGTCCGGGTGGCATTGGCCGCCGCGTTGGCGCTGTGGCCGGTGGCGACCTTCGCCGGCTTGGCCTTCGGTGCGGGTGGGCGTTGGCACGCCGTGGACTATCCGGCGGGTCATCTACGGATGGCACAACGGATCGAGAGCCTGTCCCCAGGGAAGGTGGCGGTCTTCCCGTGGAATCTGTACCGGCGCTACAGCTGGAATCACGACGTCGTCACCCTGGACCCTTGGCAGCGCCTCGTCGGCCGCGAGGTGCTTGTCAACGACGACCTGCCGTTGTCCGATCGGGTGGTCCGTGGCGAGTCCACCGAGTCCGCCCGGATCACTGCGGCTGTGTCGGCCGGTGCTCCTGGTGGCATCGAGCGGGAATTGCGCCGCGTCGGTGTCCGGTACGTCCTCGTCCAGATCGATCAGCCGGCGGTGCGCAGCTTCGACCCTGTTGGACGAACGCCGAGCGCGTCCGAACCGGGGCTACGCCTGTACGAGTTGCCGGGTGTAGCGACGGCACCGACCGAGCGTCCGCCGTGGCGCTGGAGCGGAATTGTCGGCCCGGTGGTGGGCGTCGCAGCGGTCCTCGTGACGGTGTTCGCAGATCGTCGAGCACGGGCCCGAACGCGGGGGTAACATTGTCGCAGACAACCGCCCGGCACCCTGGTAACCTGTCGACTTGACAGAGTCCCGAATCGCCGACGGGCGATCCGAGAAAGATGGGTGTGGAATCGCATGAGTGCCACCACGAACAACAACGTCGGCAAGAAGGCTGCCTGGAACATCGGCGGTGCGATCGCCGGCGCGTTGCTCGCAGCAGTCGCGATCTTCGGCCTCGTGCAGCAGCAGTCCTCCGTCAGCCAGCCGCAGACCTATAAGGCGCAGATCAACTACGACCAGTGACCTGAGTAGCTGAATCTTCGAGGCCGGCCATCCGCATCAGCGGGTGGCCGGCCTCGTTCGCCCGAGACGAAGTTCAGGCGTGTGTTCGGGAGAGGCTGCGCTCGATCTCGTACTCGCGGACGATCTGATCGATGCGCTTGAAGTTCACCCTGGCGGTGGACGGTGTCGCCGGGCGGCTGCCACGACCCAGAACCGAGAGAGCCACCTGGTGGACCTGCTCACCGGCAGCCTCCCAGGAGAAACCACGAGCGTGCTTGCGGGCGCCGCGTCCGAGTTCCTCGCGCAGGTCGTGATGAGTCAGCAGCACCCGCACCTGCTCGGTCATGTCGTGGATGTCCTGCGCGAGGAGTCCGCTGATCCCGTGCACGATCGATTCGCTCGGGCCGCCGGCATGAGCGAACGCGATCGTCGGTGTGCCGTGCAGTCCGGCTTCGACGATCGTCAGACCCCAACCCTCCTTGTGCGAGGGCATGAGGGAAAGCCAGGCACGTGCGAGGAGGGTGTGCTTGGTGTTCTCGTCGACGAAGCCGTGGAACAGGACGCGGTCGGCAACCTCACGTGCCTGCGCGTGCCTCTCGAGTTCCGCGCGCCAATAGCCGGAACCGACGATGTCCAAAGTCAGGTCGGGGATCTGGTCGCGTAGTTGTGCGAGGACATCGATTGCCAACTCGACCTGCTTGTGCGGCACCAGTCGGCAGACCACCACCATCGACGGGTGCTGCGTGCGCGGCACGAGTTCGTAGGAGTCGTAGTCGTCCGGCAGATCATTGCCGGAGTAGACGAGGTCGATGTCGGCGACGTTGATGCCGAGATCCCCCAGATCGTCCTGCGTCGCTCTGGAGACCGTGATGTACCGGCTTCCGCGATAGACGCGCGGGGCGATCCTGGATTCCAGGAACCAGCCGAGTCGCGCGATCCTCGGCCCGAAGATCACCGGCCACTGGTCCTTGTGTACGTGGTGGGTCACGTTGATCACCGGCACCTTTGACACCAGGGGAGCCCAGAACGGCACCCCGTTCTGCACGTCGAGGACCACGTCGTAGTCGTCTCGGTGACGCACCAGGTGCGCCAACCCGGCGAGGTAGCAGCCGAATCGGCCACCTTGCCGAATGACACGCACATTGCCGTGCCGGTCGTGCGAGCGTCCACCTGTGAACTTGCTGGCGAAGATGGTGACCTGGGCGCCGAGGTCGGACATGACTTCGCTGGTCCGCTCGGTGAACACCTCCGCGCCGCCTGCTTCGGGGTTGTCACGATCGCGCCACGAGAGGTAGAGGACCCGAAGCGGCGCGGACTGCGCGGCGACTTGGGACGTTCTCACGTACTCTCCTTGCGGTGTTTGCCAGCTCATGTGATGTGCGTCGCTAGGCTAGCGCCTATTGGTTACTCGGAGGTAGCAATAATCGCGACTCAAGCGTGTGAGGTCTGTTCCGCGACGACTTCACCCCGGACGCTCTCGGCGGGCGATGTGCTCCAGCAGTGCACCGCATGTGGTCATCTGACGCGTGACCTGGCGGCAGCACCGGCCGCTCACCGCGATCAGGCGTACGGCGGGGAGCCCACGCTCGACAAGGCACGTCTCGCCCTGACCTACCGCGAGATGGTGCGCTCCAGCGTCCCGGACTCCGTCTTCGAGATCGGCTTCGGCACCGGGTCGATGCTGCGCCGTTTCCTGGACGTCGGTGCCACGGTCGCCGGCGCGGACCCCGACCAGTTGGGTCTGAGGGTCGACGAGGTCGTGCGGCAGCACGGCGACCTGTATGCCTGCCCGGTCGAGGAGATCCCGCACGGATCGGTGGCGGTCGACCTGGTCTTCGGCATCCACGTACTGGAGCACGTCATCGACCCGGCGAAGACGCTGCGCATCGCCCACGCCCTGCTGAAGCCGGGTGGCCAGGTGCAGTTCTTCACGCCGGCCGGGGACAGCGCCGGCCTGACGGCCTACGGATCCGCGTGGTGGATGCTGGAGGACCCCACTCACGTTCGCTTCTTCACCGCTGCCAGCGCGGAGCAGGCGTTGCGAGCGGCCGGATTCATCGACATCGAGGTGCGCCGACCGCTGCTCGACAGCCTGTCCACGGACATCGCTTCGGTCGCTCGCAGGTTCGCCCGCAAGTCGACCCCGCACGGGGTCCTTGCCTCCAAGGCGGTCCTGGGGGCCGCCGCGGCCACCGCACCCCTGGTGATCGCCGGACGAGCGGTGGTGCCGGCGATGCGGCCCACGCTCCAGCTGATCGCGCGTCGTCCCCGATGACAACACGGCGTGGCCTTCGTCGGTCGGTGCGTTTGTTCCGCGCCTTCCGACTCGAGCAGACCCGCCCCGAAGTGTTCTACGGCGCCCTGGCTCAGGACTCCGTGCAGTTGTTGGACGAGTGGGTGAAATTCGACGACGTCCTCGTCCTCGACGTGGGGGCCGGACCGGCCGAGTTCGCACGTGAATTCCGTGCTGCCGGAGCCAGATACGTGCCCATCGATCATGACGTGAACGTTCCCTCGGTGCACGACGGTGGGGTCGTCGCGACTGCTGCCGCTCTGCCGTTCGCCGACGGCACCGCCGATGTCGTGTTCAGCAGCAACGTCTGGGAACACGTCGCGGAACCGGAACGGGTCGCCGACGAACTGGTCCGGGTGACCAAACCCGGCGGGACGATTCTGCTGTCGTACACCAACTGGTTGTCACCCTGGGGCGGACACGAGACGTCTCCTTGGCACTGGCTCGGCGGTGACCGCGCAGCGCGCCGGTACGAGCGCAAGCACGGCCACCGACCCAAGAACCTGGTCGACGACACTCTGTTCCGGGTCAGCGTCCGGCAGGGACTGGACTGGGCGCAGTCGCACCCGGACCTCGAGGTGCTGGCCGCCCGTCCGCGCTATCTTCCGGACTGGGCGGCGCACCTGGTGACGGTGCCCGGCGTGCGCGAAGTGTTGACCTGGAACCTGTTGTTGATCCTTCGGCGGCGACCGGACCACCGATGAGCGTTCGGACGGAGCGTGCAACGAGGGCTCGCTTCTACGATCGGGTCTGGCTCCTCGCGATCGCGCTCATCCCGTGGCTCGTCCAACCCGGCCGCATCCAGCCCGACACCAAGGTCGACCTCACGATCGCCCCCTGGGCTTACCTCGGACGCTCGTTGGACGCATGGAACGGGCACAACGGGCTCGGGGAGTTGCAGAACCAGGCCTACGGGTACCTCTTCCCGATGGGGCCGGTCTTCGGCGTCGGGCATTCGCTCGGTCTGCCGACGTGGGTCGTCCAACGGATCTGGTGGACCCTGCTGATCGTCGTCGCGTTCACCGGCGTCAGAGCACTGATCCGTCGCTGGGAAATCGCCGGGCCGACGGCATCGCTGGTCGGCGCGACCGCGTACGCGCTCTCACCCCGGGTGCTCACCTTGTTGTCCGATCACTCGGTCGAGGCCTGGCCGGGGGCCGTCGCGCCCTGGTTGTTACTGGCGGCCGGCGGGTTCTGCGACCCGCGGATTCGCGGCCGTGCGCTTCTCGCGCCGGTTGCGCGACTCGGGCTCCTGGTCGCAGCACTCGGCGGGGTGAACGCGACAGCGTCCGCGGTGGCGGTGGTGCCGGCCCTCATCCTGCTGGCCGTCCATCCGGTGGGCCGACGGCGAATACTGTTGCTGCTGCTCGCCGCCGCGCTCGGCGGTCTGTGGTGGGTGTTGCCGCTGTTCGTGCTGGGCGGCTATGCCTATCCGTTCCTTGACTACATCGAGACGGCCTCGATCACGACCGCGGTCACCTCGGTGCCCAACACGCTGCGTGGTGCGAACAACTGGATCGCCTACATCCTGGACGCCGAGGGCCACCCGTCCTGGCAGGGCGGGTGGATCGTCGCGCAGTCTCTCACCGCGATCGTCCTGACGAGTCTGGTCGCGGCGCTCGGGGTGGTGGGGGTACTGCGCCTACGGGGGGTGGTGCGCCGGTTCGCGCTGGTCAGCGTTGTCCTCGGCACGCTGGTCATGGTCGTCGGTCACCCGGGCTTCGCCGGCGCACCCTTCGCGGACGCCGTCCGCGGCTTGCTCGACGGACCCCTGGTCGTGTTCCGCAATGTCCACAAGATCGACCTGCTCATCCGCCTGCCCCTGGCGCTCGGGCTGGCGGGTCTGGTGGGCTCGTCGGCACACCTGCGCGGACGCGACCTGTTCGAGCGCAGGATACGTGCCGGTGCCGTCGCGGCGGTCACGCTGCTCGCTCTCGTGCCCCTGTGGCAAGGACGGGTCGGTTCCGACGCGTCGTACAGCGCCGTACCCGCGTCCTGGCAGCGAGCCGCCAAGACCGTGGACCGGCTGTCCGGCGATGAGGGGTCCACGCTGTTGCTCCCGTCGTCGCGTACGGCGTCCTACACCTGGGGACGGTCCACCGACGAACCGCTGTCCGCGATGGCCAACAGTCCGGTTGTAGTGCGCGCCTCCGCACCGCTGGGTCATCCGGTGGCGACGAGGATGTTGGACGCAATCGACGCGCTGGCTGCGTCCGGTGAATCGCAGCCCGCGCTCGCAGAATCGTTGGCGCGCATGGGGATCCGCACCGTCGTCGTCCGGCGTGATCTTGCGGGCAATGCCGGGGCCGGCTCATGGGAGAACGTCGAGAAAACCCTCGCCGCGTCACCCGGACTGGCCGAGGTGGCGGGGGAGCGCGACAAGCACCGCTCCATCTGGCGGGTCGCACCCACGCCGGTCGAGCGAACCGCGGCGCGGGTGGTGATGTCCGGTGGATCCGAAGCGCTGCCCGCCGCTCTTGCCACCGGAGCGATCACCCGTGACATCGCGACCGTGCTGTCGGCCGACACGCGTGAGCCGGCCGGCCTCGTCACCGACTCCGGCGGCTGGCGGGTCTATCACAACGGCGCGCCCGCTCAACTCGCCTACGGTCCGACCCTTCCGGCATCCGACCCGTCTCCGGGCGTGGCGGGATCCAAGGACCTCCCACCGCCGGTGCCGGCCCAGGCGCGACCGCATCGTCAACTCATCGGCCTGCGAGCCCTTGCCGCCAGTTCCAGTGCGGCGGACCCGTTCGCGAAAGCCCCTGTCTCGGTTGCGCATTCGCAGTACGCGGCGATCGACGGTGACCCGCGGACGACCTGGCTCACCGGCGATCACGAGACGACGGCCACCTACGACCTTGAACTCGACGCACCCTCCGACGGTGGGCGGATGCGAGTCGGCGTGGCCACCGGACAAGGGTTGACCGTGCCGGCGCAGATCACGGTGAACGGTCAGTCACGACACCCGGCAGCGCAACACGCGGACTTCTCCATCGCCCGGGGCACGACCACGATCCGGGTGTCCCTGCGGGCACCGGACGGTGCTGCGAAACCGGTGATGGGCTTGAACGAGGTTTCGCTCGACGGCGTTGCCATCGGCTCGATCGTCGTCGTCCCGGACGGGGTCGATCTGCGGACAGGCGCGCTGCTGCTCGGAGCCGACGTGACCGCTGCGACGGTGCCCTCCCGTGCGGGCGAGGAAGAGGTGCTCCGTCGGCGCGTGCGCATCGAGGCGGGTGGCCGAGTGCCGTTGTCCGTGTGGGTGCGGACTGCCGAAGCCGGTGGATCAGGTTGTGGCGCCGCCGGATCCGTGACCCTGGGTGCTTCCAAGCTCCCGCTCCGCTTCGCCGCAGGAGCGACCGGGACGCTGCGTCGTGCCGTCCCGTGCTTCTCGGAGCGGGTCGACGTGCCGCCCGGCGGACTGGACATCCGGGTCGATCCCGCCGAGGGTGCGCAGGTCGAGCACCTGCTCCTCGGATCCCCACCCCGCGGTGAACAGCAACCGCTGTTCGTCACGACGCACGGTGCCAACCCGGGTTGGACCGCGCGGGGGAGAACCAGCCTGACGGTGGACGGCTGGCGGCAGGCGTACGCCCCGGGTGAGGGTGCCGTGCGGGAGATGTTCGCTCCGACCGCCTGGCATCGCGCAGGGCTGCTGGTCGGACTCCTGTGCGTCCTGCTCCTGGCAGCGGTCGCCTTCATCACCCGACGGGTGGACGCGACGTCTTCGTTCGACGGCGTCGAGGACGAGCCTGAAACACACAGAGCCGGCCCGGTTCGCAGCGCGCTGCTCGGCGCTGTTGTCGGTGGCCTCGCCGCCGGTCCGGTGGGCGTCCTCGTCGGCCTCGGTGCAGCGGCGTCACCCCGGCGTCTGCGACCGCTCGTCGCGGCGCTCGCCATGACTCTCGCCGGGCTGGCGCTCGCGTTCGGGGGAGTGGTGGATCAGCGTTCCTGGGGAGCGGCAGCCGGCCAGGTGCTGGGTACGCTCACGCTCACCGTGATCGCGACGGAAGTACCGTTCCGTCGTCCGGGGCAGTCGTCGGTTTCGAGGCCCACCGTTTCATCACCGGCTGTTCGATGAGTAGGGCCGAGGCATAGGCGATCATGCCCGTCACGGTGACTACAGCGAACAACATCCAGCCGAATCCGCCTGCGAACAAAGGCCATCCTGCTACCAGGTAGAGCACCTGCAGCACCAGGACGTGCCAGAGGAACACGGCATACGACAGATCGCCTGCCAGGCGCAGCGCGGGGGAGCGATGCACTCGCTCGGCAGCTTCGTCGCCGGCCGGGCGGGTCGCGGCCGCGAGCGCCAGAAACGCGAACGCGGTGTAGAGCAATTCCTTCACGATCGCCTGTGACACCGTCGGCGCCGTGAGGTCGACCGGTCCGGCCCACGGGAGGGACGCGAGGAGATAGGTCAGCGCTGCGGTCGAGAACAACATGCTCGCGGACGGCGCCGGGACGCGACCGGCGAGCCACGTTCGTCCGGCTCCGGACATCAGTACGGCCAGCGTTGCACCGGCGGCGAACCACGAGGCGTGACCGATCACGCTGGTGGCCAGGACTCCCGGCCACGTGGTGGCGCGTGCCGCCGTGCCGGCCGTCGCGAGTGCCTGAGCGAGCACGCCGACGAGGGCGACCGCAGCGAGAAGGAGAAGCGTTCGCCGGACGTCGCGTCGTGCGAGACGCGCCAACACCGGTCCGACGAACGGCACGAGCGCGTAGAACGTGACCTCGGTAGTCAGGCTCCAGGTCTGGGTGAACGCCTGGTAGTCGGCGCCTGTGTAACCCTGCAGGAGGAACAGGTGCGCCACGACATCGATCGCGCCGCCGACCGAGCCCGTCCGCAGGAACAGCACCAGCCAGACGGCGGCCAGCGCGACGAAGTATGCCGGCAGGATCCGTGCCGCGCGGTGCACGACGTACCGACGCAGGTCGACGTCGCGCCCGAAGTAGGGGCGCAGCAGCAGGAATGCCGAGATGGCGAAGAACACCGCGACTCCGCTGTCGCCCCGCGCCAGCAACGGGCCGCTGACATCGATCCCGGACGCTCCCGTCCAGAAGGCCACGTGGGAGACCAGCACCAGACCTGCAGCCAGCAACCGCAGCCCGTCAAGCATCGGGAATCTGCGCATACCTCTCTCCCGACTCCTGGCTACTGTGCAGTAAGTTTCTCATCGACCTGCTGGGAAATCGGTTCGACGTGGTGGAGGTTAGCCGTCCCGATGACGTTCACGCAGCCGACCGATCCTTCTGTCATCGATCACCGCCGCCCAGTGCTACGGGCCCGGGCGCCATTGCGGATCTCGTTCGCCGGTGGCGGTACGGATGTGTCGCCGTTCCCGGAGCGCGAGGGCGGGTGTGTTCTGTCGAGCACGATCTCCGCGTTCGCCTTCTCCACGTTGCGTCCGCGCACGGACGGCAAGGTCACCGTCCAGTCGCAGGACTTCGGCAAGTCGATCGGCTTCGACATCGACCAGCCGGTGGAGTACGACGGACAACTCGACCTGCCCAAGGCGGCGATCGCCCGCGTGCGTGACTTCGAAGGAGCAACGCCGTCCGGCGGCTTCGACCTGTTCCTGCACACCCAGGCGCCCCCCGGCTCCGGACTCGGTTCCTCCAGTGCGGTCATGGTGTCGGTGATCGGCCTGGTGGCCCAGCACTGCAATGTCGACCTCACGCCGTACGAGATTGCCGAGTTGGCCTACAAGCTCGAGCGCGAGGACCTCGGGATCCCCGGCGGTTCCCAGGATCAATACGCAGCAGCTTTCGGTGGCTTCAACTTCATCGAGTTCGAGAAGGAGCAGGTGATCGTCAACCCGCTCCGGATCCGCCCGGCAACCGTGCACGAACTCGAACACAACATGCTGCTCGCGTTCACCGGGGCGACGCGGGTGAGTGACCACATCATCGAGGACCAGCGTTCCCGGTACGAGACCGGCGACAGCCAGGCCCTGGCCGGTCTGCGCGCACAGAAGGACCTCGCTGCGGCGATGAAGATCGCGCTGGTGCGGGGCGAGGTCGACACCGTCGGCCGACTTCTGGGTCAGGCCTGGCAGGAGAAGCAGAAGATGTCCTCGCGCATCGCCACCCCCCTCATCCTTGAGGCCGTGGAGGAAGCCGGCCGGTGCGGTGCGCTCGGCGGGAAAGTGACCGGTGCCGGCGGCGGCGGTCACATGGTCTTCGTCTGCGAGTTCGAGAGGCGCCACCTGGTGGCTCAGCGACTCATCGACATGGGGCTCGTGGTGTCCGAGGTGACGTTCAGCAAGGAAGGTGTCGTCTCATGGCGAGCCCAGAAGTGAACCCGGACACTCACCCGCTGCACGGCACGACCCCCGGGGATGCGACCGCGGCCGTGCACCGGCAACTCGCCGATGGGATCAACGATTGGGCGGAGCTGGCCCGTGCCCTCGCCGATCCGGAGTTGGCGGATGCGGTTCGAACCGCCGGTGAGGAACTCATCGCGGCCCTCGTCGCGGGACGGACGCTGCTGGTCGCCGGCAACGGCGGGTCGGCCGCAATCGCGTCCCATGTCGCGGCCGAGTTCATCGGCAAGTGCATCCACGACCGCGACCCGCTGCCGGCGATCAACCTGGCCGAGTCGCTCTCGTCGATCACCGCGGTAGGCAACGACTACGGCTACGACAAGGTCTTCACCCGCGGTGTCGCCGCGCACGGCCAGGAGGGCGATGTGTTGCTGGCCATGAGCACCAGCGGCACGAGTCCGAACGTCGTGGCGGCGCTGGCCGAGGCACGACGTCGTGGTCTGCTAACCATCGCGATGGTGGGGGAAGGCGGGGCACACCTGGCCGAATCGGTCGATCACCTGCTCGTCGTGCCCTCGCGCTCGACGCCGCGCATCCAGGAGGTCCACATGCTGTGGGCACATGTGTGGTGCGAGGCCGTCGACGTACTGTCCCGCGATGCATCTGTCTGACGCCGAACTGCTCGGCGCGGGCACCGCAGGGATTCCGCAACCCTCTGCCCGCGGGCGTTGGGATCTTGTCCTGCTCGACCGCGACGGCACGCTGAACGTCCACCGCCCCGGTTACATCGAGCGTCCCGAGGATCTGCAGGTGCTGCCGGGGGCGGCCGCCGCGGTCCGCTCGCTGAACGACCATGGAATCCCGGTCGCGATCGTCACCAACCAGCAGGGCGTCGGCAAGGGACTGATGGACGCCGCAGCGCTCGTCGCGGTGCATCGGGCGCTGATCGAGGGCCTGCAACCGGGTCGCATCGACGCGTTCGCGGTGTGCCCTCACTTGGCCGGCACGTGCGCCTGCCGAAAGCCCGCGGACGGCTTGTTCCGCCACATTCTGGACCGTGCGCCGTGGGCCGATCCGCGCCGCTGCGTGATGGTGGGTGACAGCGATTCGGACCTGCAGCCCGCGCTCGGTCTGGGTATGGCAGTTGTCAAGGTCGACGGCAGGGAACGGTTGCTCGACAAAAACTCCATGACACGTCTTCTGAAGGTGTGACCTACGCCGCATCCAAGCTGCTACTCTCCGGTAGACCTTGCTCACCACTGGGAGGCCAGCGTGCGGAAATCCGCCATCGTCATCGGGTTCGGAGCCTTTTTCCTGACCCTCGCTCTGCTCTTGAAGTTCTACGCGTACCCGCGACTTGCGGTGATCCCGAAGGACCAGAACACGTCGCAGACCCTCGTCGACGAGAAGGCGAACTTCCTCGACGTCGCCTCGCTGTCCTTCAAGAAGGACTCGCCGATCCAGACGACCGCGACGGTCGTCGCCGACGAGAAGGCGGCGAAGGGCATCTCGGACGACGCGCTGGTGCTCAACCAGTGGCAGTACACCGACAGCGTCGAGAACGCCAAGAAGCAGCAGGGCGACAAGACCAAGAACCCGCCGATCTCGGCGACGGTCCAGCGGTACGCGATCGACCGCAAGACCGGTAAGACGCTGAAGTGGGACGGCACCGAGCTGAACGGTGAGAAGGTCGACTACCAGGGCTCCTACACGATCAAGCTGCCGTTCAACGTCGAGAAGAAGACCTACCCCTACTTCGACACCACGCTGGCCAAGCCGGTGAACCTGGAGTTCAAGGGCGAGGAGAAGGTCCGCGACATGGAGACCTACAAGTTCCAGGTCGTCATTCCCGACACCGTCTTCACCAAGCAGGAAGTTCCCGGATCGCTCTTCGGTCTGCCGAAGGAGTCGCCGGCCCAGAACGCCGACCGCTCGTACGGCAACCAAATCACCGTGTGGGCCGACCCGATCACCGGCGTGTTCATGAAGATGGAGCAGCACCAGGTGCAGAAGCTCACGGTGCCCAACCGCGAGCCGATCACCGTCATGGACACCACCTCGGTGTTCACCGACGACACGATCAAGAAGAACGTCGACGACTACAGCAGCAAGGGCAAGTCGCTGAACGCCCTCTCGGTAGCTCCGTGGGTGCTGATGCCGCTCGGTCTGATCCTGCTGGTTCTCGGCGCGATCATGGCCGTCATGAGCAAGAGCCGGCGCCAACCGCGCCACTGACATGAGGGCTGTCGTCACCGGCGGGGCCGGATTCCTCGGCTCGCACCTGTGCGAGACCCTGCTTCGACAGGGGCATACGGTCGTCGCCGTCGACAACTTCTGCACCGGCAGCCCGGACAACGTCGCGCACCTGCACGACACCGGACGGTTCCGGCTCGTGCAGGCCGATGTCACCGAGGGGTTGCGCATCGAGGGCGACGTGGACCTGGTGCTGCACTTCGCCAGCCCAGCGTCCCCCGTGGACTACCTGCGGATGCCGATCGAGACCTTGCAGGTCGGCTCGCAGGGCACCACCCACGCGCTCGATCTCGCACATGCCAAGGACGCGCGGTTCGTCGTCGCTTCGACCTCCGAGGTGTACGGCGACCCGCTGGTGCACCCGCAGCCGGAGTCGTACTGGGGCAATGTGAACCCGGTCGGTCCGCGCGGCGTGTACGACGAGGCGAAGCGTTTCGGTGAAGCGCTCACGCTGGCCTACCGGCAGGCGTACGGGGTCGACACCGGCATCGTCCGAATCTTCAACACCTTCGGCCCGCGGATGCGTCCGAACGACGGGCGTGCCATCCCGAACTTCATCCGCCAAGCGCTGATGGGGGAGCCAGTCACTGTCGCCGGCCACGGTCTGCAGACTCGTTCGATCTGTTACGTCGACGACCTCGTCGCGGGCATCCTCGCAATGGCGGCGAGCGATCACAGCGGCCCGATCAACATCGGCAACCCGCACGAGATCTCGATGCTCGACCTCGCACAGTGGATCGTCCGGCTGGTCGGCTCGGATTCGCCGATCGTGCACATCGACCGTCCGGTGGACGATCCCACGGTGCGCCGTCCGGACACGACGATCGCCCAGCGCGAGCTCGGCTGGGCGCCGATCGTCCCGATCGAGGACGCCCTGCACCGCACCATCGCCTGGTTCCGCGGACACGACGGTGAAGTGCCGCCGTTGTCGCCGGAGGCGACCGAGGAGATCATCGCCACCGGTCACACGGTGCCGCGACCCGTTCGCTGAGTCTCACCTCGTCGAAGGCCGGATCTCTTGTGCGTCAGGCGGTCCCGGCCTTCTTCGCGACGTAGATCGCGGTGCCCGGGATGACGCGTCCACGGGTGGGGCTCCATCCACCCCAGTTCTGATCGTTGCGTTCCGGCCAGGTGGGTTCGACCACGTCCTGCACCTGGAGGCCGGCGGCGACCAGTTCACGTATCCGTCCGCCCAAGGTGCGGTGGTGTTCGACATAGGTCACCAGGCCGCCGGCACGCTCGACGTACGGCGCGGTGTCGAAGTAGTCGTACTGCGCGACCAGGCCGGCCTCGTCCGGGACGTCGGGGAAGGCCCAGCGGGTCGGGTGCGTGGTGGAGAACACCAGTCGGCCGCCGGGCCGCAGCACGCGCGCCAGTTCGACCATGAGCGCGGCGGTGTCGCTGATGAACGGCACCGCGCCGTAGGCGGAGAACGCCAGGTCGAAGGACGCGTCCGCGAAGGGAAGTCGAGCCGCATCGGCCTGGACGAGGGGGAGTGCGCGCTCCTGACGTTCGTCGATCCGGCGGCCGACCTCGAGCATGCCCGCAGAGATGTCAGAGGCCACGACGCGGGCGCCCTGGTCGTGCATCCACCGCCCGCCCTGCGCGGCGCCGGCCCCGAACTCCAGGACGTCGAGCCCGTCCACGGGACCGATGATCCGAAGTTCCTCCTCGGTCCAGCCCTCCGGTCCCCAGACGAGGTGTTCGTCGCGCAGGAAGGCCCCGTGCTCGCGGTAGTAGTCGTCCGCTTCGCCGTCCCACCAGGCACGTTGGGCGCGGGCGCTCTCCCGGTCATCGACCGTCCGGGTGCCGTCGCGGCCCGCCGCCTCGGACGTCGTAGCGTCGTCTGTGTTGGTCCGGTCGTCGGTCGGGTCGTTGCTGCTCATGGGTCCTTTCGGAGTCGAAATCTGTGGTTTTGCCCACTTCTTGCACAGCCGGTAGGGTAGAGGTGCACTTTCTTGTGCGTGCTCGACCTGTTCGCTCGCCTCGGTGAGTGGCCAGGGATCCAATCATTGTCCAACTCAACCGTCCACCAAAGGTTTCCTACTACATGACTACCGCCACCACCTCCCAGATCGCGATCAACGACATCGGATCCGAGGAGGAGCTGCTCGCCGCGATCGACGCGACGATCAAGCACTTCAATGACGGCGACATCGTCGAAGGTGTCATCGTCAAGGTCGACCGTGACGAGGTTCTCCTCGACATCGGTTACAAGACCGAGGGCGTCATTCCCTCGCGCGAACTCTCCATCAAGCACGACGTCGACCCGACCGAGGTCGTTTCCGTGGGCGATGAGGTCGAGGCTCTCGTTCTCCAGAAGGAGGACAAGGAGGGCCGTCTGATCCTGTCCAAGAAGCGTGCGCAGTACGAGCGCGCCTGGGGCACGATCGAGAAGATCAAGGAAGAGGACGGCGTCGTCACCGGTACCGTCATCGAGGTCGTCAAGGGTGGCCTCATCCTCGACATCGGCCTGCGCGGCTTCCTGCCCGCCTCGCTGGTCGAGATGCGTCGTGTCCGCGACCTGCAGCCGTACGTCGGCAAGGAGGTCGAGGCCAAGATCATCGAGCTCGACAAGAACCGCAACAACGTCGTTCTGTCGCGCCGCGCCTGGCTGGAGCAGACCCAGTCCGAGGTCCGCACCACGTTCCTCAAGGAGCTGCAGAAGGGCCAGGTCCGCTCGGGCGTCGTGTCCTCGATCGTCAACTTCGGTGCGTTCGTCGACCTCGGTGGCGTCGACGGTCTGGTGCACGTCTCGGAACTGTCCTGGAAGCACATCGACCACCCGTCCGAGGTTGTCGAGGTCGGTCAGGAAGTCACCGTCGAGGTGCTCGACGTCGACATGGACCGCGAGCGCGTCTCGCTGTCGCTGAAGGCGACCCAGGAAGACCCGTGGCAGCACTTCGCCCGCACCCACGCAATCGGTCAGGTCGTCCCGGGCAAGGTCACCAAGCTCGTTCCGTTCGGTGCGTTCGTGCGCGTCGAGGACGGCATCGAGGGTCTGGTCCACATCTCCGAGCTGGCCGAGCGCCACGTGGAGCTGCCGGAGCAGGTCGTCACCGTCGGCACCGAGTTGTTCGTCAAGGTCATCGACGTCGACCTGGAGCGCCGCCGCATCTCGCTGTCGCTCAAGCAGGCCAACGACGACGCCGCCGGTGCGAACGACTTCGACCCGACGCTGTACGGCATGGCCGCCGAGTACGACGACCAGGGCAACTACAAGTACCCCGAGGGCTTCGACCCGGAGACCAACGAGTGGCTCGAGGGCTACGAGAGCCAGCGCGAGACCTGGGAGGCGCAGTACGCCGACGCCCACGCTCGCTACGAGGCTCACCAGGCTCAGATCGAGGCTGCACGCAAGGCCGACGCGGAGGCTGTCGCCACCGCGCAGACCGCGCCGACCTCGTACTCCTCCGGTGGCGAGCAGGCCGAGGTTCCGGCCGAGGGCACGCTTGCTTCGGACGAAGCACTTGCTGCTCTGCGCGAGAAGCTCACCGGCAACTGAGGCTGATCAACAGCTGGAAGCCACGAAGGCCCGCTCACCGTTTCGGTGGGCGGGCCTTCGCCTTCCCCGAAAGTCCGCAACCTTGTCGAGCTGACCCGCGAGTTTCGCGGACAGTCGATGGCGGGTGTCCGCGCGATGGCGGCGCTTACCCGCGTCCTGCGGACTTTCGGGGTCAGCCGCGGCCGAAGAGGGTGCCGCCGTTGACCTGGAGGATCTGTCCCGTGGTCCACCCGGAGTTGGGGGAGGCCAGGTAGGCGACAGCCTCGGCCACCTCCTCGGGAGTTCCCGGGCGCCTCATCGGGATCGGGGCGGTGCGGTTCTGCACGATGTCGGGATCGCGGGCGATGCGTCCGGCCCAGAACGGCGTTCCGGGAACGAACCCGGGCGCGACCGAGTTCACGGTGATTCCGTCGGCTGCGACCTGCGCCGCCAGGCTCAGCACCCAGGCGTTGACAGCGGCCTTGGCAGCGCCGTACGCACCCGAACCTCGAAGTGCGGCAATGGAACTCATCGCGATGATCCGTCCCCCTGGACGCGGCATGTGGTCGAGGAGCGCTTGGGTGATCAGGACGGCGGAAAGGACGTTGCCGTCGAAGTCGGCCCGCCACGCCTGTGCGGTCTCGGTGAGGGTCTTCGCGCCGAGCCCGTAGTTGCCGCCGGCGTTCGCGACCAGCACGCCGATCGGTGCTCCGGTCTTCAGTTCGTCCGCGAGCTGCTCGACCTGTTCGGGAACAGTCAGATCGCAGGTGCGGGTCGCGATGCGCGCTTTGGGTGCGGCAGATCGCAGTTCGGCTGCGGCCGCGTCCAGAGGTTCTGCGCGGCGTCCGACGAGCACGAGGTCGGGATCCTCCTGCAGGAAGCGCTGCGCGATGGCCTTGCCGATGCCGGTGCCTCCACCGGTGATGACGATGCGTCGAGACGAGCCAGAAGTCATGCCACCAACCTAGAACCTGAACAGCGTCGATAACCTCGGCCCATGCGAATCGGGCTGACCGGCGGGATCGGATCGGGTAAATCGACGGTGTCGAAACTGCTCGCGGAACATGGTGCCGTGATCGTCGACGCCGACGCGATCGCTCGCGAGGTGGTCGAGCCGGGGACACCGGGGCTGGGCCTGATCCGTGAAGAGTTCGGGGACGAAGTCATCACTGCGGACGGGGTACTCGACCGTCCTGCGCTCGGCGCGATCGTGTTCGCCGACAGCGAACGGCGTCGAGCCCTGGAGGCCATCACGCACCCGCTCATCGCGGAACGGACCGCCGAGCTGTTCGCCCGAGCGCCGGCGGATGCGGTGGTCGTCCACGATATGCCGCTGTTGGTCGAACTCGGTCAGACGGACGGCTATCACCTGATGGTGATCGTCGACGTGCCCGAGGAGGTCCGACTGGACCGGCTGGTGGAGCAGCGTGGGATGAATCGCGAGGACGCGCAAGCCCGGGTCGACGCGCAGGCCACCGATGCGCAGCGTCGCGCGGCGGCGGACGTGTTGCTCGACAACTCCGGTTCCCCCGAGGAGCTGCACACGACCGTGAATTCGCTGTGGGAGAACCGGATTCGGCCCTACGCAGACAACCTCACCGCCGTACGCGGCGTGCGGCGTCCGGACAGCGTCACCATCCGCGAACCGGATCCCGAATGGGCCGAGCAGGGGCGCCGCTGGTGCGCCCGCCTCGCGCACCAACTTTCGGCAGCAGGGATGAGCGAGGTGCAGGTCGATCACATCGGGTCGACGTCGGTGCCCGGGCTGGCCGCGAAGGACGTCATCGATCTTCAGATCCAGGTGCCGGATCTTGCTGTGGCACAGAGCGATTCGTTCGTTGGAGCACTCTGGGGAGCAGGCGTCGTCGAGGTGCGTTCGAACCACGATGCGCCCCAACCGTGGGCGCCGGATCCCGAGCAGTGGCGCAAGTTCTACGCCAACGGCGCCGACCCGGCGCAGGTCGTGCACGTCCATATCAGGACCAACGGCGGTCCTGCTGCGACGGCGGCCTTGCAGTTCCGTGACTGGCTTCGCGCGAACGACGAGGAGCGGGACGCGTACGCCGAGATGAAGCGAGCCGTGGCCGCTGAACACCCAGGCGGCACGCAGGAGACCAAGCAGGACTACGTCCAGGCCAAGGAGCCGTGGTTCGCCGAAGCACTGCCGAAGGCGCGGGCGTGGGCGCAGACGTCCGGATGGACGATGCCCGGCTAAGCCGGCTTGGCGCGCCGCGTGCGGTCGAGCCACTGCACGATCGGCGTGGCCGCCATGCCGTGCACGATCACCGACAGAGCCACCGTGAAGCCGGCGATCGACCAGAGTTCGGCCCCGTTGTCGACCTTGGCGTGCGAGGACGCGTAGGCGAGGTAGTAGAGCGTGCCGATGCCTCGCACGCCGAGGAAGGCAGTAGCCAATCGTTCGCGCGGCCCGAGCACTCCGTCGCCCGCTCGATCGACCTTGTGCGGACTCCACAGCGCTACCCAGGCGGTCACCGGCCGGATGACGAAGATGAGCAGCACCCCGACGAGCGCCCCGGCCCAGGTCAGGTGCGCCAACATCCCGTCAGTCAGTGCGGCCCCCAGCATCAGCAGCACGAGCAAAGTGAACAGGTGTTCCAGCCGGTCGATTACGCCGTGCATGTGTTGGTGGTACTCGTGCGTTCGATCGCTCGCGCGCATGCACAGCGCGCACACGAAGACCGAAAGAAAGGCCCAGCCGTGCACCAGTTCGCCCAGGCCGTACGCGATCAGTGGGGCGGCGACGATCAGCAGCGGATCACCGATGTCGGCGAATCGGACGCTTCGCGGTGCCCGAAAGGCCAACTTGCCGAGCAGCGTGCCGACGACCCATCCCACGAACACTCCGATGAGCGTTCGCCCCACCAGTTCCCACGCGATCCAGGACGGCGCCCATGACCAGACCGACCCCGCCCCGAGCAGGGAGAGTCCGGCGACGACGAACGGGAAGGCGGCACCGTCGTTCAGGCCGGCCTCGGACGTAAGCGCGAAGCGCATCTCGTCGTCCTCGTCCAGACGTTCCTCGTCGTCGACGTCGACCGTCGGACCTTCGACCTGAACGTCCGAAGCCAACACCGGGTCGGTGGGTGCAAGTGCGGCGGCGAGCACGAGCGCGGCGCCCGGCACGAGACCGGCGAGCCACCAGCCCAGGACGGCCGTGACCGCGATCGCCAGTGGCATGGCGATGAAGATCAACCGCCAGGTGCTGTTCCACCTCTTCCACGTCTCACGACTGCGCTGCAACGGGCGGTCGAGGGCCAGGCCCACGCCGGTGAGTGCGATGACGATCGTGATCGTGGTGATCTGTTCGGTCAGCGCGGGGTGCTTCATCGGGTCCAGACTCACGCCGTCCGGCAGCGGGAGCATCCCGGCGGCCAGCCCGATCGTGAGCAACACGATCGGGCTGGAGATCGCCCGGTTGGCCGTGATGCGGGGGAGCAGCAGACCGACGAAGAGGGCGATTCCGATGATCAGATATGCAGCTGCGATGTAGGTGGACGCACTCATGCGGGACGCAGCTGATCGGTCATTGGATCAGTCTGTCAGGTATGCCTCCTGCGTCCGTTCGAACGGAGCGAGCAAACCGGTGTACGCCTTGGTTTTTGGGGGGTGGTGCGAGCTCTTCTGCCGTCATCCGCGCGACGCTCGGTGGGCCATCAGGTGGATGGTGAGGTCGGTGCTCAGGACGTTGTCATCCTGCTTGTCGGTGCCGCGTCGTACGGTTGTTCCATGCGCCCGACCACCGATCTGCAACGCAGAGTCGCCCCGTTCGAAGTCGTCTCCGAGTTCTCCCCGAGCGGTGACCAGCCGACCGCGATCGCGGACCTCACCAAGCGGATCAACGCTGGGGAGCAGGACGTCGTCCTGCTGGGTGCGACGGGCACCGGTAAGTCGGCCACCACCGCCTGGTTGATCGAGCAGGTGCAACGGCCGACGTTGGTGATGGCACCGAACAAGACGCTCGCCGCGCAGTTGGCCAACGAATTCCGAGAACTGTTGCCGCACAACGCAGTCGAGTACTTCGTGTCGTACTACGACTACTACCAACCTGAGGCCTACATCCCGCAGACCGATACCTACATCGAGAAGGACTCCTCGATCAACGACGAGGTCGAGCGGTTGCGGCACAGCGCTACCAACTCGCTGCTGACGCGTCGCGACGTCGTCGTGGTCGCGTCCGTCTCCTGCATCTACGGTCTGGGCACTCCACAGGAATACGTCGATCGCATGGCCCGGCTCAAGGTGGGTCAGCAACTCGATCGTGACGACCTGCTGCGACGGTTCGTGCAGATGCAGTACACCCGCAACGACCTCGCGTTCAGCCGTGGCACGTTCCGGGTGCGTGGGGACACCGTCGAGATCATCCCGGTCTACGAGGAGCTCGCGGTGCGCATCGAGTTCTTCGGCGACGAGATCGAGCGGCTTTACACGCTGCATCCGCTCACCGGCGAGGTGATGCGCGAAGAGGACGAGATGTACGTCTTCCCGGCTTCGCACTACGTGGCCGGACCGCAGCGGATGGAGCGCGCGATCGGCACGATTGAGAGCGAACTCGAACAACGCCTGGCGCAGTTCGAGAAGCAGGGCAAACTGCTTGAGGCGCAACGACTTCGGATGCGCACCACCTACGACATCGAGATGATGCGGCAGGTCGGTTCGTGCTCCGGGATCGAGAACTACTCCCGGCACATCGACGGCCGTGCGCCGGGCACCGCGCCGAACACGTTGCTCGACTACTTTCCCGAGGACTTCCTGCTGGTCATCGACGAGTCGCACCAGACGGTGCCGCAGATCGGTGCGATGTTCGAGGGCGACATGTCGCGCAAGCGGATGCTGGTCGACCACGGCTTCCGGCTGCCCAGCGCGATGGACAACCGTCCGCTGAAGTGGGAGGAGTTTCTGGAGCGCATCGGACAGACCGTCTACCTGTCGGCGACGCCGGGCGACTACGAGATGGCGAAGTCCGACGGTTACGTCGAGCAGGTGATCCGACCGACCGGATTGGTCGACCCGCAGATCATCCTCAAGCCGACCAAGGGCCAGATCGACGACCTGCTGCACGAGATTCGTGAGCGCACGGCAAAGAACGAACGCGTGCTGGTGACGACGTTGACCAAGAAGATGGCCGAGGACCTCACCGACTACCTGCTGGAGAAGGACGTCCGGGTGCGGTACCTGCACTCCGAGGTCGACACGCTGCGGCGCGTGGAGTTGCTGCGCGAGCTACGACTGGGTGAGTTCGACGTGCTGGTGGGTATCAACCTGCTCCGTGAGGGCCTCGACCTCCCGGAGGTTTCGCTGGTCAGCATCCTGGACGCCGACAAGGAGGGCTTCCTGCGGTCGACACGCTCACTGATCCAGACGATCGGTCGCGCGGCTCGCAACGTGTCGGGCCAGGTGCACATGTACGCCGACAAGATCACTCCGTCGATGCAGGACGCCATCGACGAGACCCAGCGACGGCGCGACAAGCAGGTCGCCTACAACAAGGAACACGGAATCGACCCGACTCCGTTGCGGAAGAAGATCGCCGACATCACCGACTTGCTGCAGCGAGAGGACGCCGACACCGATGCCCTACTCGGCAGCGGTCGTACTCAGTCGCGGGGCAAGGGCCGCGGTGGTCGCGGTGCTGCGGCCGCCGACGCCGAGGTCGCCGGTGCAGGCAAGGCGGCGAACATGCCGGCGGCGGAGTTGGCGCAATTGATCCAGGAACTGACCGAGCAGATGCACCAGGCAGCCTCCGACCTGCACTTCGAGCTGGCCGCACGGCTGCGAGACGAACTGTCCGACCTCAAGAAAGAACTGCGTCAGATGACGGCGGCGACCAGCTGAAGTCGATGATGACTTGGTGGCCGGCGGTGGTGGTGGAAGTCCGTCGATGACCACCAACTCACCGGCGGCCACCAACCTGAGCGGAAAACTCGGTGAGATGCATCTGCGAGGCTCAGACGGAATCGACAAAGGAGTTAGGTCGGGTTTCTGCTGAGGTCGTCAGCTGGTGGGGGAGCTACGCCGGCTACCCCATGGACCGCGCGGGCGGGACGATTTCATAGGGTGAGACCGTGTCCGAGAACCTCACCACCACGCACCCCTCCGCCAAACTCTTCAAGGTCGCAGCCGTCCTCGAAGCACTGTCCTGGATCGGTCTACTGACCGGGATGTTCTTCAAGTGGATCCTCGAGACCACGGAGAAGGGCGTGCAGATCATGGGACCGATCCACGGTGGGATGTTCGTGCTCTACGTGATCAGCTGCCTGTGGGTGGCGATGGTGCACAAGTGGACGCCCAAGCACCTGGTCCTCGGCCTGGTCAGCGCCGTACCGCCGCTGATGACGCTCTGGTTCGAGAAACACGCCGAGCGTCACGGCCTGCTGGGCGGCGCCGCAGCCGACACCCAGCGGGTCTGATCAACCGCCGTCCTGAGGCTCGGCGCAGCGACGGCGACTCATCACCGTCACGCTCGCGAGCACGACGAGCGACATCCCGACGAGTTGGATCGGGCTGAGCGTCTGCGACAACACCACCAGACCGGCGAGCGCAGCGACGGCGGGTTCGAGGCTCAGCAACACTCCGAACACCCCGGCCGACATCCGGCCGAGAGCCAGGAGCTCGAGGCTGTACGCGATCAGTGACGAGAGCATCGCGATGCCCAGACCCTTGAGCAGAATCGCCGGCTCCAACAACGTCGTGCCGGCCGTGGCGAAGCCGAGCGGCAGCAGCACGACGCTCCCGAGCGCCAGCGCGATGGCCAGTCCGTCCAACTGTGCGAAGCGCGCGGCCGTGCGTCCGCCGGCCAGGATGTACAGCGCCCACATGGCGCCGGCGAGCAACGCGAACACGATGCCGACGAGGTCGAGCTCCGACCACGGCGTCCACAAGGCCCCCGAGATCAGGACGACTCCGATCGCGGCGGCCAGGACGGCGATCAGATCGCGGCCCTTGCGGGACAGCACCGCCGCCAGCACGAGCGGTCCGACGAACTCGATCGTCACCGCCACACCGATCGGCAACCGGGCCAGCGACTCGTAGAAACTGAGGTTCATCAACGCGAGTGCGGCCGCGTACACGCCGACGATGCGCCAATCGGATGCCGTGCGTCCGCGCAAGCGTGGGCGCACAACAGGCCACAGCACCAGTGCCGAGATCACCATGCGCAGCGCAACCGTGCCCGGTGCTCCCACCTGCGGGACCAGCGTCGCGGCGAGCGCGCCGCCGAACTGCACCGACACGACCGCGGAGAGGACCAAGACGACCGGGGGCACCCGATCGACGGACGAGCCGATGGACGTTCGGCTCAACGGGTGATGCGTCCGGCTCCGACGAGGGTCCGCAAGCGATCCTCGCCGAGGTCCTCCTCGACGACGCGGGCACCCGACTCGGGGGCGTGCAACATGAAGCCGGGCCGGATCACGATGCCGACGTGGTGGACGTGCTTGCCGGGGTGGGCGAAGAAGTAGAGGTCACCCTCGCGCACCTGATCCAGGTCGACCGGTTCGGCCGCGAGTTGCTGGTCGCCGGCGTCACGGGGCACGACGACACCGAGGCTGCGCGCGCTGAAATGCACCAGACCCGAGCAGTCGAGGCCGGCGGGGGACAGGCCACCCCAGAGGTAGCCCAGGCCGAGGTACTTACGCGCCTCGGCGACGAACTCCTTCGCATCGAGACGGTCAGGGGACGCCGTTTGCGGCTGCTGCGGGGCGTCGTGGCTCAGGTGCGCGCGCCGTACCCAGCCCTCGTAAGGCTGCAGCGACTTGCCTGCCGGTTGGAGCGGACAGGTCACCCGCACCCACCCGTCGAGTTCCTCGCGAACCTCGACCGGTTCACCGTGCAGCACTTCGGAGTCGAGTCGGTCCAACAGCCCGACGCGACTGTCGTGATGGTCGACCGGGTGCTGATCCATCGCGGCGAGCCAGCCGGTGTGGTCCGGATCGTCCTGCAGCGCAGGGGTATCCACCGCTCTGGGTGCCTCCGGCGAACGCCACAGCCCGGCGACCGGGACGGCCACCCATGCCTCACCAGCCACGGTTCCTCCACTCGTCCAGGGACGGCCGCTCGGTGCCGATCGTGGTGTCGTCACCGTGACCGGGGTAGACCCACGTCTCGTCGTCGAAGCGTCCGAACAAACGCTCCTCGACGTCGTCGATCAACTGGGGGAATGACTGATAGTCATAGTGATTCGTCGCCCCGATCCCGCCCGGGAACAGCGTGTCGCCGGAGAAGAGGTGGCTGTGCCCGTCGGCATCGGTGAACGAGAAGGCGATCGACCCAGGGGTGTGCCCACGCAGGTGGGCGCAGTCGATCCTCAGGTCGCCGACCTCGATCGTGTCGCCGTCCGACAGACGGGTCGTCGTGGGTTGTTCGATCGCATCCGCATCGTCGGCGCCGGCGTAGGTAGGGACATCGAGTGCGGCGACGGCGTCGGCCAAGGCCCCGGTGTGGTCCTGGTGACGGTGGGTGGTCGCAATACCGACGACGTTGACCCATGACACCATCTGCTGCAGCTTGGGCCAGTCGGCTGCGGCGTCGATGAGCAGGGCGTCGCCCGTCGCTTTCGACTCGATCACATAGGCGTTGTTGCCCATCGATCCGACATTGCGTTTGTGGATGCGCGCATTGCCGACATCTCGGATCTGGACGTCGCCGCCCGGCTGTACCTTGCCGTCGTAACGGGTCATCGTTTCCTTCGCTTGCTGTCGATCGAACGGCTCTGCCCCGGGCCGCTCGAGATCACACTATGCCGGACGCGTGCCTGCCGTTGTGGCCGCAGCGCCCTTCTCCGCCCGGGCGAGTTCGACGGCGGCGCCGACGAGGGTGAGGTGACTGAATGCTTGCGGGAAGTTGCCGACCATCCGGTCGTTGTCGACGTCGTACTCCTCGGCGAGCAGACCGACGTCGTTGCAGAGGCCGACCAGTCGCTGCATCAATCGGTGTGCGTCGTCCAGGCGTCCCGCCTTGGCGTACGCCGACACCAGCCAGAAGGAGCAGGCCAGGAACGGGTGTTCGTCGCCGGGGAGTCCGTCGATGCCGGCTTCGGTGCGGTAGCGCAGCAACAGTCCATCCCGCATCAGGTCCTGCTCGATGCGCTCGATGGTGCCGAGCACCTTCGGGTCGTCGCCCGGCAGGAAGCCCACCAACGGGATCAGCAGCAGGCTCGCGTCGACCTCGGTGGTGTCGTAGTGCTGCACGAAGGAGTTGATGTCGCTGTTGAACCCGCGCTCCATGATCTCGGCACGAACACGGTCGCGCAGTTCGCGCCAGTGCTTCACCGGGCCATCGGCGCCGTGGTCCTCGACCGCACTGATCGCACGGTCGAACGCCGCCCAGACCATCACCCGCGAGTGAGTGAAGTGCCGTAGCGGACCGCGGATCTCCCACAGCCCGTTGTCGGCCTGGTCCCAGTGTTCGGCGAGGTTCTCCACCAGAGCGCGCTGGACTGCCCAGGACCGTTCGGACTCCGTTAGGCCCATCGTCCGGGCGTCCTCCAGCGCGATCATTACCTCGCCCAGGACATCCGTCTGGCGTTGGTCGACCGCGCCGTTGCCGATCCGTACCGGTTTGGAGTCTGCGTAACCGGGCAGGTGGTCGAGTTCTCGCTCGGGGAGTTCACGTCCGCCGTCGACCGCGTACATGATCTGCATGTCCTCGGGGTCACCGGCGATCGCGCGGATCAGCCAATCGCGCCACAGGTCGGTGGCCTCGACGAAACCGGCGGCGAGCAGTGCCTCCAGCGTGAGCGCTGCGTCGCGCAGCCAGCAGTAGCGGTAATCCCAGTTGCGTACCCCGCCGAAGTCCTCCGGCAGGCTCGTGGTCGGAGCGGCCACGATTCCACCGCGACGGGTATCGGTGAGCAGCCGAAGGACGAGCAGCGATCGCACGACCGCGTCTTCGTACGGGCCCTCGTAGGTGCAGGCCGAGGCCCACGCCTCGGAGGTGGCGAAGGTCTTCGCGACCCGCTTTTCGACATCGGTCGGGGGCGGGATCGGCTTCCACGACGCGTGCCAGTTCATGACGAACTCCTCGCGGTCACCGGCCCGCATCGTCCACCGGTCGCGGTGCGTGCCGTCCTCGGCCTGTGGGCCGCGCGAACTGCGCAGCACCAGCATGTCGGGGCCGGCGATCGCGATGAGCGCGTCCTGGTCGGGTTCGAGGTTGGGGTGGTGCGAGACCCAGGGGCGGGTGCGTCCGTAGTTGAAGCGGACGATCCACTCGTGCTGCATCTCGACCTCGCCCTCGATGCAGTCGACGATCCGGACGAGGTCGGCGCGTTCCATGCCGAGCGGCATGAGGTCGGTGATCTTGACGATCCCGGTCGCAGTGCGGTGTGTGGTCTCGAGGATCGAGGTGTTGCCGACGTACCGACGTGTGGCCTCGGACGGACCGAACGGTCGCAACAGCCAACGACCGTGTTCGGGGGTGCCGAGCAGATTGGTGAAGCAGGAGCCGCTGTCGAACCGGGGGAGGCAGAGCCAGTCGATCGAACCGAACCGGCTCACCAGTGCGGCGGTCTCGGTGTCGCCGATGATCGCGTAGTCCTCGATCGGGGTGTGAGCGGGTTCGCGAGCGCGTTCGACGCCCACCGGCAGGTCTTCGAGCATCGCGCCAGACTAGATCAACGGCGCGGCTGCCTCGGGAACCGCGCCGTTGCCTGTTCGTGCTCGTCAGCCGAGGCCCGCGAAGTCCTGGGTCTTGGCCGCACCGCAGGTGACATCGGTGATGGCCAATCCGTACTGCTGCGCCATGAGTCGCCCGGGGTTCACAGCGGAGCGCAAACACAGCGCGGCGCCATCAGTGAGAACGTGACGCAGTCGTTCGGCTCGCGAAGCGGAGGTTGTCGGTGGCGCGGCTTAGCATTGCGGTCGTGCCTGCACAGACCCCTTCGAACGCTTCCGCCCGCCCCACGCACGATCATCTTCGGATCAGTGGTGCGCGCGAGCACAACCTCAAGAACATCAGTGTCGACCTGCCCCGCGACAGTCTCGTCGTGTTCACCGGCCTGTCCGGCTCGGGCAAGTCGTCGCTGGCTTTCGACACGATCTTCGCCGAGGGCCAGCGCCGCTATGTCGAGTCCCTGTCGGCGTACGCGCGTCAGTTCCTCGGCCAGATGGACAAGCCGGACGTCGATTTCATCGAGGGGCTGTCGCCCGCGGTGTCGATCGATCAGAAGTCCACCAACCGCAACCCGCGCTCGACGGTCGGCACCATCACCGAGGTCTACGACTACCTGCGTCTGCTGTATGCGCGTGCCGGTCGCCCGCACTGCCCGATCTGCGGCGAGCCGGTCGGTCGCCAGACCCCGCAACAGATCGTCGACCAGTTGATGCAGCTGCCCGACCGCACCAAGTTCCAGGTGTTGGCGCCGGTGGTGCGCGAGCGCAAGGGCGAGTACCTCGACCTGTTCGCCGAACTGCAGGCCAAGGGCTACTCGCGCGCCCGGGTCGACGGCGAGGTGGTCATCCTCTCCGAGGCGCCGAAGCTGGAGAAGCAGAAGAAGCACTCCATCGATGTCGTCGTCGACCGCTTGGTCGCCAAGGGACCGGACGACCGCACCGGCAAGCAGCGACTCACCGACTCCATCGAGACCGCACTCGGTCTCGCCGGCGGCATCGTGCTCATCGAGTTCGTCGACAAGGAGGCCGGCGACCCGGAGCGCGAGCGCCGCTTCTCCGAGAAGATGGCGTGCCCGAACAACCACCCGCTCGGCATGGACGAGATCGAGCCGCGGTCGTTCTCCTTCAACAGCCCGTTCGGTGCCTGCCCTGCGTGCACCGGTCTGGGCACCGAACTCGAGGTCGACCCCGAACTGGTCGTGCCCGACGAGGACAAGTCGATCGCCGAGGGCGCGATCCTGCCGTGGACGACCAGCGGCACGTCGAGCGACTACTTCACCCGAGTGATCGGCGCGCTGGGCAAGGATCTCGGGTTCTCCCTGGACACGCCCTGGCGCGCGTTGCCCCAGCGGGCGCAGGAAGCGCTGCTGCACGGCCAGAACTACAAGGTGCACGTGAAGTTCCGGAACCGCTACGGCCGCGAGCGCTCGTACACGACGGGGTTCGAGGGCGTCGTCCCCTTCATCAAGCGCCGGCACAGTGAGACCGAATCCGACTGGAGCCGCGACAAGTACGAGGGCTACATGCGTGAGGTCCCGTGCCCGACGTGCAAGGGGTCGCGCCTCAAGCCCGAGACGCTCGCGGTCACCGTCGGCGGGCATTCCATCGCCGAGGTGTGTGCGCTGCCGATCTCGGAGTCCGCGACCTTCCTCGAGAGCGTCGACTTCACGCCCCGCGAGCGGCAGATCGCCGAGCAGGTGATCAAGGAGATCAACGCGCGGCTGGGCTTCCTGCTGGACGTCGGACTCGACTACCTGTCGCTCGACCGTCCTGCCGCGACGCTGAGCGGGGGTGAGGCACAACGAATTCGGCTCGCCACGCAGATCGGATCCGGTCTGGTCGGGGTGCTGTACGTGCTCGATGAGCCGTCCATCGGTCTGCACCAGCGCGACAACCACCGGTTGATCGAAACGCTCACCCGCCTACGCGACCTCGGCAACACGCTGATCGTGGTGGAACACGACGAGGACACGATCGCCACCGCCGACTGGGTCATCGACATCGGTCCGGGGGCGGGCGAGCACGGCGGCGAGGTCGTGCACGCCGGATCGGTCAAGGATCTGCTCGCCAACAAGAAGTCGATCACCGGCGACTACCTGGCCGGTCGCCGCCAGATCGAGACGCCCGCAGTGCGTCGTCCGCAGGACGGCCGCACGGTCGTCGTCCGAGGCGCCCGCGAGCACAATCTGCAGAACGTCGACGTGTCGATCCCGCTCGGCAATCTCGTTGCTGTCACAGGCGTTTCGGGCTCCGGCAAGTCCACGTTGGTCAACGAGATCCTCTACAACGTCCTGGCCAACCAACTCAACGGAGCGCGCCACGTCCCGGGGCGTCACCGCACGGTCGAGGGCCTGGACGAACTCGACAAAGTGGTGCACGTCGACCAGAGCCCGATCGGCCGCACGCCGCGCAGCAACCCGGCCACCTACACCGGTGTGTTCGACAACATCCGCAAACTGTTCGCCGAGACCACCGAGGCGAAGGTGCGCGGCTACATGCCCGGCCGGTTCTCCTTCAACGTCAAGGGCGGTCGCTGCGAGGCTTGCTCGGGTGACGGCACGCTCAAGATCGAGATGAACTTCCTGCCCGACGTCTACGTGCCGTGCGAGGTCTGCCACGGGGCGCGGTACAACCGCGAGACGCTCGAGGTGCACTTCAAGGGCAAGACGATCGCCGAGGTGCTCGACATGCCGATCGAGGAGGCGAAGGACTTCTTCGCCGCGGTGCCCGCCATTGCCCGGCACATGAACACGCTGGTCGACGTGGGACTCGGTTATGTCCGTCTCGGACAGCCGGCACCGACGCTGTCCGGCGGTGAAGCACAGCGCGTAAAGCTCGCCTCCGAACTGCAGAAGCGATCGACCGGCCGCACGATCTACGTGCTCGACGAGCCGACCACCGGTCTGCACTTCGAGGACATCCGCAAGCTGCTGCTCGTGCTGCAGGGTCTGGTCGACAAGGGCAACACGGTGGTGGTCATCGAGCACAACCTCGACGTCATCAAGTCGGCCGACTGGCTCGTCGACATGGGTCCCGAGGGCGGTTTCCGCGGTGGCACCGTCGTCGCCGAGGGCACGCCCGAGGACGTCGCCGAGGTCGCCGAGAGCCACACCGGCCGATTCCTCAAGCCGCTGCTCGCCGCGTCCGGCGCTGCTCGTCCGTCGCAGACCCGGTCGGCCAGTTCCTCGAGCAAGGTCCTGACCAAGCCGGCGACGAAGAAGGCTGCGCCCAAGAAGTCACCGGTGAAGAAGGCGGCCACGAAGAGGACGACCACGAAGGCCACCTCGAAAAAGTAGGTGAATTCACAGGTCGCGCGTGCTGTTGCCCGGTCAACCTTTTGTCAGGATGGGCAAACACCCCGACGACTGGAGGTAGCGATGACCGACAAGAAGCCCTTCGACGCGGACCGACGCTCGGTTCTTCGCGGTATGAGCATCGTGGCTGCAGCCGGCGGCCTGGCCGCGTGCAGCAAGGAGGACCAGGAGGCGGCGAAGTCCACCGCGTCCGATCTCGGCGCGAAGGCGAGTTCCGGCGCCGGAGAGGTTTCGCAGAGCGCGTCCTCGGTCGTCGCCGACGCAGCGGTGATCCCGAATTCGCAGGTGCCGGTCGGCTCCGGATTCGTCGACAAGGCGAAGTTGGTCGTCGTCAGTCAGCCGACCGAAGGCCAGTTCAAGGCGTTCAGCAACATCTGCACGCACCAGAAGTGCCCGATGACCAAGATCGACGGTGACCAGATCAAATGCGCCTGCCACGGCAGCGCCTTCTCCCTGGCCGACGGCTCGGTGAAGAACGGTCCGGCCGAGAAGCCGTTGGACGAGAAGAAGGTCAGTGTGGAGGGCGACGACCTCAAGGTGACCTGAGACCTCCTTGTTCGGCAGACCACCCCACCGACGCGCAGACGCCTCGGTGGGGTGGTCTGCGATGTCGGTGGCCCTCCTTAGAGTGGATACGTGGCCAACCCCTCCTCCTACCGACCGAAACCGGGCGACATCCCGATCGACCCGGGTGTCTACCGCTTCCGCGACAAGGACGGACGGGTCATCTACGTCGGCAAGGCGAAGTCTCTGCGTAGCAGGCTGTCCTCCTATTTCCAGGACATCACCGCTCTTCACCCGCGCACCCGGACGATGGTCACCACCGGCGCATCGGTCGAGTGGACGGTCGTCCGCAACGAGGTCGAGGCCCTGCAACTGGAGTACTCCTGGATCAAGGAGTTCGACCCGCGGTTCAACGTCAAGTACCGCGACGACAAGTCCTACCCCTATCTCGCGGTGACGATGGGCGAGGAGTTCCCGCGTGCTCAGGTGATGCGCGGCGCCAAACGCAAGGGCACTCGCTACTTCGGTCCGTACGCCCACGCCTGGGCGATCCGGGAGACCCTCGACCAGCTGCTGCGGGTCTTTCCGATCCGCACCTGCAGCAGCGGTGTGTTCAAGCGGGCCGGCCAGGTGGGTCGTCCGTGCCTGCTGGGTTACATCGAGAAGTGCTCGGCGCCGTGTGTCGGCGACGTCAGCGCCGAAGAACACCGGGAGATCGCGGAAGAGTTCTGCGACTTCATGGACGGCAACACCACGCGCTTCGTCAAACGCCTCGAGCAACAGATGAACCAGGCGTCCGCCGACCTCGACTACGAGACCGCCGCGCGGCGCCGCGACGACATCATGGCGTTGCGAAAGTCGTTGGAGCACAGCGCGGTTGTGCTCGGCGACTCCACCGACACCGACGTCTTCGGCATGGCCGACGACGACCTCGAAGCAGCCGTCCAGGTCTTCCACGTGCGTGGTGGTCGCGTCCGCGGCCAGCGCGGCTGGGTCGTCGACAAGGAGGCCGAGGGCGATGTGGGGCTCGCGGACGTCGTCGAGCGCCTGCTGCAGCAGGTGTACGGCGAGGAGAGCGGCCAAGGTCTTCCGCGCGAGGTGCTCGTGCCGGTGTTGCCGACCGACGCCGACGCGATGAGCGAATGGCTCACCGAACGACGCGGCGCGCAGGTCTCCCTGCGGGTGCCGCAGCGTGGCGACAAGAAGACGCTGATGGAGACGGTCACCCGCAACGCCACCCAATCGCTGGCCAGGCACAAGGTCGCGCGCGCCGGCGATCTCACCGCGCGCAGCAAGGCGCTGGAGGAGTTGCAGGAGTACCTCGATCTCGGTCAGGCGCCGCTGCGCATCGAGTGTTACGACATCAGCCACGTCCAGGGCACGAACGTCGTCGCCGGCATGGTCGTGTTCGAGGACGGTCTGCCGCGAAAGGGGGAGTACCGCAAGTTCCTGGTGCGCGGCACGCCCACCGAGTCCGGCGAACTCCGCCTCGACGACACCGCCGCCATGGACGAGGTGCTCACCCGCCGCTTCAAGCGTTACCTGTCCGATCGGCAGGATGCCGGCGACGTCGAGCTCGGTGACGTGGACGACGAGGAAATGACCTCCGGTCCGATCGACGAGATGACCGGCAGACCGCGACGGTTCGCCTACCCGCCCCAACTCGTGGTCGTCGACGGCGGAAAGCCGCAGGTGACCGCGGCCGTCCGCGCCCTGCGCGCCCTCGGCATCGACGACATCCCGGTGGTCGGGTTGGCCAAACGACTGGAGGAGGTCTGGGTCGAAGGCGATGACTTCCCGGTCATCCTGCCGCGCACCAGCGAGGGTCTCTACCTGCTGCAACGGGTCCGCGACGAGGCTCACCGGTTCGCGATCAGCTTCCATCGGCAACGCCGCAGCAAGTCGATGACCGTCTCCGCGCTCGATGAGATTCCCGGGCTCGGTGAAGTGAAACGCAAGGCGCTGCTGAAGAAGTTCGGGTCGGTGAAGAAGATCCGTGCGGCCACCACCGCCGAGATCGAACAGGTTGAGGGGATCGGTCCTCGACTTGCGGAGGCAATCTCCTCCCGTCTGCGCCAAGATGAGAGTGCGCCGTCGGTCAACGTGACCACGGGCGAAGTCCTGGACTAGGAGCAGTAGGAACGCATGCCTGACTCGACCGCACCCACGGCCGACCACGACGACGTCGGCGAGAGACCTGCCGACAAGAACGAGTTCCTGATTCTCACCGGCATGAGCGGCGCAGGACGCACCTCCGCGGCGAACGTCCTGGAGGACGCCGGCTGGTACGTCATCGACAACCTCCCGCCGCAGATGCTGTCCGCGATGGCCGAGCTCCTGGCCGGCGGTCAGGCCCGCAAGCCGGCCAAGCTGGCGGCCGTGGTCGACATCCGAGCCCGCACCTTCTTCACCGATTTCCGAGACGGGCTCGACCGGCTGCGCGACGGCGGATGGCGTCCGACGGTGATCTTCCTCGACGCGACCGACGAGGCGCTCGTGCGCCGCTTCGAGTCGGTACGCCGTCCCCACCCGTTGCAAGGGGAGGGACGTCTGCTCGACGGCATCCAGTCCGAGCGTGAGGCGCTAGGGGAGTTGCGCGCCACCTCCGATGTTCTGATCGACACCAGCGGCCTCAACGTGCACCAGCTGACTGCGAAGGTGAAGCAGTTCCTCGGTCCGGACGGCACCGAGGTCAGGATGCGCGTGGCCGTCCTGTCGTTCGGGTTCAAGTACGGCATCCCGCTGGATGCCGACATCGTCCTGGACATGCGCTTCCTGCCCAACCCGTTCTGGAACCCCGACCTGCGGCCGTTCACCGGTCAGGACGCGGTCGTCTCCGACTTCGTGCTGTCCCAGCCGGGTGCCGCCGAGTTCCTCGACCGCGCGGAGGCGATGCTCGAGCCGATGCTGCAGGGCTACCTGCGAGAGGGACGCAGCTATGTGACGATCGCGTTCGGCTGCACCGGCGGAAAACACCGTTCGGTCGCGATGGCCGAGGCGTTGCGCGGCCGGTTGGACGACGTCCCCGGGCTGCGTGCCGTGGTGGTGCACCGCGATCTGGGGCGCGAGTGAGCGGCCGCCCCAGGGTCGCCGCACTCGGCGGGGGCCACGGCCTGTCGGCTTCGCTGCAGGCGCTGCAACTGGTCACCGACCGGATCACCGCGATCGTGACGGTCGCCGACAACGGTGGCTCGAGCGGACGCTTGCGCGAGGAGTTCGACATCCTTCCGCCCGGTGACCTGCGCATGGCACTCACTGCCTTGTGTGACTCCACCGAGTGGGGCCTGCAGTGGCGGGACGCGTTGCAACACCGGTTCGCCGGCGACGGTCCGCTCGGCGGGCATGCCCTCGGCAACCTGATCATCGCCTCGCTGTGGGATTTGCGCGGCGACCCGGTCTCCGGTCTCGATTTCGTCGGTCGCCTGCTGGGAGCGCGTGGCCGCGTGCTGCCGATGTCGACCGAGCCCCTCGAGATCCGCGCGATGGTGCAGGGCGCCGAGCCGGGTTCGGACGAGGTCACCGAGGTCGTCGGTCAGGTGCAGGTCGCCACGACACCGGGACGCGTTCAGTCGATCCGGCTGTTGCCCGACCCCCCGCTGGCGTGCCGCGAGTCGCTCGACGCCGTTCATGACGCGGACTGGGTGGTGCTCGGTCCGGGCTCCTGGTTCACCTCTGTGATGCCGCACCTCGCGGTGCCCGATCTGCGCGAGGCGCTGGTACAGACCCGCGCCCGCCGGTTGCTGACCCTCAACGTCGTCAACAGTGGTGAGACCGAGGGCTTCACCGCCGCCAACCACCTCGAGGTGATGGTCGCTCACGCCCCCGAACTGCACTTCGACGCCGTGCTCGCCGACGCCGAGGCGGTGGTGGGTCAGGAAGACCTCCTACGCCGCGCGGCCGAGTCCGTCGGGGCGGAACTGATCCTCAAATCGGTTGCCAACCGTGACCACTCGAGCACACACGACGTACTGTTGCTCGCTGCTGCCTATCGAGACATCCTCGGTTGACCTTGCCGACGGACCTGAATCGAACCTGAGGGACGCTGCCCAGTTCGGCCACGAGCCGGTCTGGACAGCGGTGAGAGGATTGCCGCCATGGCGATGACATCCGCGGTCAAGGACGAACTGAGCCGGTTGCCGGTCACGAAGACCTGCTGCCGCAAGGCGGAGGTCTCCGCGATCCTGCGTTTCGCGGGAGGTCTGCACATCGTCGGTGGTCGCATCGTCATCGAGGCGGAGCTCGACACCGCGAATGCCGCCCGCCGGTTGCGCCGCGACATCGCCGACCTCTACGGGCAGGTGCCCGACGTCGTCGTGATGAGCGCCGGCGGCATCCGGCGCACCAGCCGCTACGTGGTCCGGGTCAGCCATGACGGTGAGGCCCTGGCCCGCCAGACTGGGCTCATCGACAACCGGGGCCGCCCCGTTCGGGGCCTGCCGCCGCGCGTGGTCAACGGCGCGATCTGCGACGCCGAGGCGGCGTGGCGCGGGGCGTTCCTGGCTCACGGTTCGCTTACCGAACCCGGACGCTCGTCGGCGCTCGAGGTCACCTGCCCTGGGCCGGAGGCCGCGCTGGCGCTCGTCGGGGCCGCTCGCCGGCTGGGTATCGCCAGCAAGGCACGCGAGGTTCGCGGCGTCGACCGCGTGGTGATCCGCGACGGCGACGCGATCAGCCAACTTCTGACCCGCCTGGGCGCGCACGACTGTGTGCTGTCCTGGGAGGAGCGCCGGATGCGCCGCGAGGTGCGCGCGACCGCCAACCGCCTGGCCAACTTCGACGATGCCAACCTGCGTCGCTCGGCGCGTGCCGCGGTCGCCGCCGGGGCACGGGTGGAGCGGGCGCTGGAGATCCTCGGCGACGAGGTGCCCGAACATCTCGCACATGCGGGCCGACTGCGGCTGGAGCACAAGCAGGCCAGTCTCGAGGAGTTGGGCCAACTGTCCCAGCCCACGATGACCAAGGACGCCGTCGCCGGACGCATCCGCCGTCTGCTGGCCATGGCCGACAAGAAGGCCGAGGAGATGGGCATCGAGGGCACCGAGGCCGGCTTGACCCCGGACATGCTCGACGGCGAGTGAGTGCGTCTCACGACTCGTTCCGCCTGCTGATTTCCGGTGCGGCCTGATTGCAGTTACTTCCCGGTCATCCCATAGGGTCGAAGGTGACACCTCGTGAGGTTCTCGCAGCACTGGATCCTCTCGGGGGAGCCCGTCCGTAAGTTCGGATACCGCCTCCCAGAAAGGGATGTTTCACTGTGACCGTCCGCGTAGGAATCAATGGCTTCGGCCGCATCGGCCGCAACTTCTTCCGGGCCGTGGTGGCCTCGGGTGCTGACGTCGAGGTGGTGGCCGTCAACGACCTCACCGATAACAAGACGCTCGCCCACCTGCTCAAGTACGACTCGATCCTCGGACGCTTCGACGGCGAGGTGACCTACGACGACGAGTCGATCACCGCCGATGGCAAGAAGATCCGTGCCTTCGCCGAGAAGGACCCGGCCAACCTGCCGTGGAAGGACCTCGGAGTCGACGTCGTCGTCGAGTCCACCGGCTTCTTCACCGACGCCGAGAAGGCCAAGGCGCACCTGGACGCAGGCGCCAAGAAGGTCATCATCTCCGCCCCGGCGAAGAACGAGGACATCACGATCGTGATGGGTGTGAACGACGACAAGTACGACCCGAAGTCGCACAACATCATCAGCAACGCCTCCTGCACCACCAACTGCCTGGCGCCGATGGCGAAGGCCCTGAACGACTCGATCGGTATCGAGAAGGGCCTGATGACCACCATCCACGCCTACACCCAGGACCAGAACCTGCAGGACGGCCCGCACAAGGACCTGCGCCGCAGCCGCGCGGCAGCCCTGAACATGGTGCCGACCACCACCGGTGCGGCCAAGGCCGTCGCCCTGGTGCTGCCGGAACTGAAGGGCAAGCTGGACGGTTACGCGATGCGCGTGCCGACCCCGACCGGCTCGGCCACCGACCTCACCTTCGAGGCTTCCAAGGAGGTCACCGTCGAGGAGGTCAACGCTGCGGTGAAGAAGGCCGCCGAGGAAGGCCCGCTCAAGGGTTACCTGGTCTACACCGAGGACGAGATCGTCTCCAAGGACATCGAGACCGACCCGGCGTCCTGCATCTTCGACGCCGGCCTGACCAAGGTCACCGGCAACATGGTCAAGGTCGTCGGTTGGTACGACAACGAGTGGGGCTACTCCAACCGCCTCGTCGACCTCGTCGAGCTCGTCGGCAAGGACCTCTGAGACTATGCGCACGATCGATGACCTGGGCGACCTCTCGGGCAAGAAGGTGCTGCTGCGCAGCGACCTCAACGTCCCGCTGGACGGCAAGAAGATCGGCGACGACGGACGCATCCGCGCCTCGGTCCCGACGATCAAGAAGCTGACCGAGCAGGGCGCTCAGGTCATCGTGTGCGCGCACCTCGGCCGCCCGAAGGGCGAGCCGGAGGACAAGTACTCGCTCGCACCCGTCGCCGAGCGCCTCGCCGAATTGCTCGGCAGCTCCGTCGAATTCGCCACCGACACGGTGGGGGAGTCGGCGAAGGAGAAGGTTGACGCGATGAAGGACGGCGACGTCGTCCTGCTGGAGAACCTGCGCTTCAATGCGGGTGAGACCAGCAAGAACGAGGCTGAGCGCGGCAAGTTCGCCGACGAACTCGCTTGCCTCGCAGACGTTTTCGTAAGCGATGGGTTCGGTGTGGTGCACCGCAAGCAGGCGTCCGTCTACGACGTGGCGCAGAAGCTGCCGCACGGCGCCGGCGACCTGGTGCAGGACGAGGTGAAGGTGCTCGAGCGTCTCACCAAGGACCCCGAGAAGCCGTACGCGGTCGTGCTCGGTGGCGCCAAGGTCAGCGACAAGCTCGGCGTGATCGACAACCTGCTCAAAACCGCCGACATGCTCGTCATCGGTGGTGGCATGGTCTTCACCTTCCTCGCGGCCCAGGGTCACGAGGTCGGCAAGAGTCTGCTGGAGAAGGACCAGATCGACACCGTGAAGGGCTACCTGGAGCAGGCGGAGAAGGACGGCGTCGAGATCGTGCTGCCCACCGACGTCGTCGCGGCCACCGAGTTCTCGGCGGACGCCGACCACGAGGTCGTCGCTGCTGACGCGATCCCGTCCGACCGGATGGGGCTGGACATCGGACCGGAGTCGGCGAAGGTCTTCGCCGAGAAGGTGAAGTCGGCCAAGACGGTCTTCTGGAACGGCCCGATGGGCGCGTTCGAGATGGAGCCGTACGCGGCCGGCACCAAGGAGCTCGCGGGCGCGCTCGTGGAGGCGACCAAGAACGGCGCGCTCACCGTCGTCGGTGGCGGCGACTCTGCGGCTGCCGTCCGTCAGCTCGGTTTCGAGGACTCCGACTTCACGCACATCTCCACCGGTGGTGGCGCGAGCCTGGAGTACCTCGAGGGCAAGGAACTGCCCGGCCTGTCCGTGCTCGAAAGCTGAGAAACCCGAACCAAAACGCCTGAGGCGGTGGGCGATTCGATCGTCCGCCGCCTCATGCTTCTACCGAAGGAATCGAAGTGGCAGATACCCGCACTCCGCTCATCGCCGGCAACTGGAAGATGAACCTCGACCACCAGCAGGGCACCGTGCTGGTGCAGAAGCTGGATTGGACGCTGCGCGACGGCAAGCACAACTACGAGGAGGTCGAGGTCGCGATCATCCCGCCGTTCACCGACCTGCGCTCGGTGCAGACGCTGATCGACGGCGACAAGCTCAAGCTGAAGCTCGGGGCACAGGATCTCAGCCCGCACGACGAAGGCGCCTACACCGGCGACATCGCCGGGGTGTTCCTGAAGAAGCTCAGCTGCACCTACGTGGTCGTGGGCCACTCCGAGCGTCGTGAGTACCACGACGAGACCGACGAGGTCGTGGCAGCAAAGGTGAAGGCTGCCTACAAGAACGATCTGACCCCGATCCTGTGCGTCGGCGAGAAGCTCGAGACCCGCAAGGCCGGCGAGCAGGTCGAGTTCGTTCTCGGGCAGGTGCGTGCCGCCCTCGACGGGCTGGCCGCGACGTCCGCCCAGTCGATCGTCATCGCCTACGAACCCGTATGGGCGATCGGCACCGGCGAGGTCGCGACCCCGGCCGACGCCCAGGAGGTCTGCTCGGCGATCCGTGGTGAGCTGGCGAAGCTGTACGACCAGAAGCTGGCCGACGGCGTCCGCGTCCTTTACGGCGGCTCGGTGAAATCGGGCAATGTCGCCTCGATCATGGCGGAGGCCGATGTCGACGGTGCGCTCGTCGGCGGCGCAAGCACCGACCCGGTCGAGTTCGCCACCATCTGCCGGTACAAGCAGCACCACGGCGGCGGCAACTGAGCACCGTTGGCTTGCGGTAACGCGTACGCCGACCCGGCCATCACGGCGGGTCGGCGTACGGCTGCTCGGAGCGGCCTGGTCCATGCCGTAAAGTTGGACGGGTTGTCGCCGTTCGGCGACTGCCGAATGTTCCCGACGAAGGTGAGTTCCCGACGTGGATGCGGTGCGGATCGCGTTGCAGGCAGTGGTCGTGCTCAGCAGCCTGTTCCTGGTGCTGTTGATCCTCATGCACAAGGGCAAGGGCGGTGGCCTGTCCGACATGTTCGGCGGCGGTGTCAGCAGCAACCTCGGCGGCTCCTCGGTCGCCGAGAAGAACCTCAATCGCCTCACGGTGATCGCCGGTCTGACCTGGATCACGGCGATCGTCGGGCTGGGGCTCGTCGCGCGCTTCAGCGCCTAAGCACCAGAAGGAGAACGATCGTGGCAGGTGGAAACGCAATCCGGGGTAGCCGAGTCGGCGCCGGACCCATGGGCGAAGCGGAGCGCGGCGAGTCCGCACCCCGAGTCGTCATCTCGTACTGGTGCTTCAACGGGCACGAGACCAAGCCGAGCTTCGCGCAGGAGCCGGGCATGGTCGTGCCGGAGCAGTGGGACTGCCCGCGCTGCGGTTTTCCGGCCGGTCAGGACCAAGAGAACCCTCCTTCTCCGCCGAAGGCCGAGCCGTACAAGACGCACCTGGCCTACGTGAAGGAGCGTCGTAGCGACGCCGAAGGGGCCGTCATCCTGGACGAGGCGCTGGAGACCTTGCGCAACCGCGGTCTGATCAAGTAGCTCGAACGAGGTTGCCGCCCGAACCACGGTTCGGGCGGCCCCGTCGTTTCCGGGGCCTCTCATGACCGGTTGCAGCGCCGGCGCACCTACTCGACCACCGGGATCAGCTTTGCTCGACCTTCGAGGCTGCTGCGGTGTCGAGCCACCAGGTCGTGCTCACCTGGCCGCCGACGACGGAGGCCGGGCACTCCACCGGGTCGCTGGAACTGAAGGCAGTCGCGACGGCGTCCGCCTTGTCTTCGCCGGCCACCATGAGCCAGACCTCGCGCGCCTCCGCGAGCGCGGGGAAAGTGAGGCTGAGGCGAGTGGGCGGCGGCTTCGGGGCATCCTGCACCGCAACGACCGTGACCCGGTCCACCAACTGGTCGCGGTGGCCGGGGAACAAGGACGCGACGTGACCGTCCGGCCCGACACCGAGCATCAGGACGTCGAAGGTCGGCATCTGAGGCTTCTCCGGCAGACCGACCGCAGTCACGTCGGTGAACACCGCCAGCTCCTGAGCGTATGCCTCGGCTCCCGCGGCAGCGTCACCGTCGTCGCTCGAGGGCATGCGGTGCACGTTGTTCGCCGGGACGCCCAGCTTCTTCAGACCCGCGTCGTCCGCCTGCTTGTCGTTGCGGTCATCGTCGCCGGCGGGCACGAAACGTTCGTCGCCCCACCAGATGTGCACGCGCGTCCAGTCGCGCTCGTCGTCGGCCCGGGCGACCCAGGCCTTCATGAGTGCCTCACCCATCGACCCGCCGGTCAGCGCGATGTGCGCGTTCCGTCCGCGTTGCAGTGCCGCGTCGACCGCCTGCTCGAGGGCTTCGGCGACCGCTGCTGCCAGTTCGTTCTTGTCGGGACGAATCTCGATCGTGCGGTCGCTCACGGCGCTCCTCGTTGTGCGTGCGGGGGAGAGGGTTACGTGCTCTTGCTCGATGATGTCTGCTTCGCCGCCGGAGTTGTTCTCATCAGCCCGATGTTCTGCAGCGCGAGTCGGTAGACCTCGTCCTTGTCCAGGTGCCGCAGTTCCTCGCTGAGCGCCTGGGCCGTGGTCGGCCGGGGCAACGGGAACGGACGCGGTTGGTGACCCGGTTGGGTGAGCGTCGCCTGGTCGTCGCTCGCGCGTTCCAACACGATCGGTCCACTCTCACGCTCCATCCGGACGCTGACCAACCCGCGACCGGCCGCAGCAGACACCCGTCGGACCGGGCAACGCAACCGGACGGCGAGCCACGCACCGAGCAGGTCGGCACTGGCTGAGTCGGACGCACCCGTCACCGTCACCGAATCGACCGATTCGAACGGAGGGTGGTCCAATGCCGTCGCGAGCAGCGCCCGCCACCTGGTCGTGCGCGACCACGCCATGTCGGTGTCACCGGGTGTGTAGTTCTCGGCTCGACGGGCCAATGCCCGACGTGGGTTCTTGTCCAAGGACACATCGGTGATCCGTCGTCCGGCCAGCGAGCCGACGGACGAGCCGGCCAGGTCGGTCTCCCCGGCACCCGGCCACCACGCGACGACCGCCGAGTCGGGCAGCAGGAGCGGAGTGACGATGCTGCCGCCGTGTCGAGCGAGTTCGCCGTGCATCCGCATCACCACAAGCTCGCTGACACCGGCCTCGCCGCCGACGCGCACCTGCGCGTCCAGCCGGCTGGCGGCGCGACGGTGTCCGCGGACCAGAGCGAGGATGCGGCTCGGGTGCTCCCTGCTGGCCTCCGCGGCGGCGTCGATCGCGGCGTCCGCGTGGGCCTCGTCGGTGACGACGATGAGCGTCATCACCCGACCGAGAGTCACCGCACCGACCTGCGAACGCAGCCTGAGGAGTTGCTTGGAGATGTCGCGGGTGTTGCAGCTGGGCAGGTCGACGATCACGGGATCCTCCAGGAGCGGCCGTCGAGTTTCATCATCGTGTCGGCCGTCGTCGGTCCCCACGTACCGGCCTCGTACGGTGCGGGCTTGCCATGCCGTTCCCAGTACCGCTCCACCGGGTCGAGGATCTGCCAGGACAGGTCGACCTCCTCGTGTCGCGGGAACAGCGGCGGGTCACCGAGCAGGACGTCGAGGATGAGTCGTTCGTAAGCCTCGGGGCTCGACTCGGTGAACGCGGTGCCGTAGCCGAAGTCCATCGTGACGTCGCGCAGTTCCATCGAGCCCGCGCCGGGCACCTTCGACCCGAAGCGGATGGTGACGCCCTCGTCGGGCTGCACACGGATGACGATCGCGTTCTGGCCCAGTTCCTCGGTCGAGTTGTCATTGAAGGGTAGGTGCGGGGCACGCTTGAACACGACGGCGATCTCGGTCACCCGCTTGCCGAGTCGCTTGCCGGCGCGCAGATAGAACGGCACGCCCGCCCAGCGGCGGGTGGCCAGTTCGAGCTTCATCGCGGCGTACGTCTCGGTTGTGGAACTTTTCGCGATGCCGTCCTCGTCGAGATAGCCGATGACCTTCTCCGAGCCCTGCCAGCCCGCGGTGTACTGACCCCGCGCGGTGTGCTTGCCGATGTCGGCGGGCAGCTTCACCGCGGCGAGGATCTTCTCCTTCTCGGTGCGAAGAGCCTTGGCGGAGAACGAGTTCGGCTGCTCCATCGCGGTGATTGCGAGCAACTGCAGCAGGTGGTTCTGGATCACGTCGCGGGCGGCGCCGATGCCGTCGTAGTAGCCGGCGCGACCTCCGATGCCGATGTCCTCGGCCATCGTGATCTGTACGTGGTCGACGTAGTTGCCGTTCCAGACCGGTTCGAACAACTGGTTGGCGAAGCGCAGCGCCAGGATGTTCTGGACGGTCTCCTTGCCCAGGTAGTGGTCGATCCGGAAAACAGAGTCGGTGGGGAAGACCGCACCCACGATCTCGTTCAGCTTCCGGGCGCTTTCGCGGTCGTGACCGAACGGCTTCTCGATGACCACGCGACGCCAGGTGTCCGGCTTGGGCGTCGACAGGCCGCAGCGTTCGAGTTGCTGGCAGACGGTGCCGAACGCGGCCGGTGGGATCGACAGGTAGAACGCGTGGTTGCCGCCCGTACCGCGCTCCTGGTCGAGTTCCTCCACGGTGCGGGCCAACTTGTCGAAGGCTTCGTCGTCGTCGAAGGCACCGGGCACGAATCGCAGGCCCTTCGACAGGTCACGCCAGACGTCCTCGGAGAAGCCCGTGCGGGCGCCCTGCTTGACCGCGTCCTTGACGATGCGTCCGAAGTCCTGGTCCTCCCAGTCACGCCGGGCGAAGCCGACGAGGGAGAAGCTGGGGGACAGCAGACCGCGGTTGTAGAGGTCGTAGATCGAGGGCAGCAGCTTCTTGCGGGCGAGGTCTCCGGTGACACCGAACATCACCAGACTGCACGGACCCGCGATGCGCGGGAGGCGGCGGTCGGCCGCCTCCCGCAACGGGTTGATCCCGCGTGCGACGCGAGCAGTGGTCACGAGCCGCCCTGCGAACCCGCGTGCGAACTCGTCGCGGTGCGGATCGCCTGAGTGAGATCGCTCATGCCCTGCTCGGTGTCGGTGAGGTGCACACGCAGCACCGGACGTCCCTTGTCGGCCAACACCTTGGCGTCGCCGGCGGCCTGCGCTGCGACGAAGTCACCGAAGGTGAAGTCGCGGCCGGGCACCGACAGATCCTCGCGGGGCTCGGTGGTGATCTGCAGGTACACACCGAACTCCGGTCCGCCCTTGTGGTACTGCCCGGTGGAGTGCAGGAAGCGCGGGCCCCAGCCGAACGTGACCGGACGGTGCAACGAACGGACGAACAGTTGCCGGACGTCGGCCAGCGACCGGTCGGCGATGCGGTCGAGGTAGGCCATGATCGCCAGGTAGCCGTCCTTCGGCACCTCGCGCAACAAGGCTGCGATCGCGTCCGCTGCCGTCGAAGCGCTGCCCAGGAAGTCGCCCGAAGCGCGCACCTCGATGGAACCGTCGGTGAACGCCGGGTCGTCCACCGCACCGGTGCCCGACTCGAGCATCGAGCGGGCCGCTTCCTTCGCCGATTCCACATCGGGCTGGTCGAACGGGTTGATGCCGAGCAACCGCCCGGCGACCGCCGTGGCGACCTCCCACAACAGGAACGTGGCGCCGAGCGTGCCCGAGACGGCGACGGCGTCGCCGCTCAGCGTGCCGGGGTCACCGGAGGTGAGGTGGACTACCAACTCGTCGTCCGTCTGCCCGTCGGTGTCGACCGATGCCTGACCGGCGACCACCGGAAGCAGACCCTTGCCCTGCTTGCCGGTGCTCTCGGCGATCAACTGCTCGACCCAGTCGCCGAACCCGACGGCTTCGGTACCGGCATCGACGAAGACCAGCTTGTCGCGCAACGGCTGCGTGCCACCGATCGCGGCGCCCAGACGTAGGCCCGGGTTCGAGTCGTCGTCGGCACCCAATCGCTCTGTAACAGAAGCAGCTTCGTCCAGCAGTGTTGAGATGTCGGCACCGGCCAGACCGCTCGGCACCAGTCCGAACGCGGTGAGAGCCGAGTAGCGACCTCCGACGTCCGGGTCGGCGTTGAACACCCGGTAGCCGTCCTTGCGGGACTGCTCGTCGAGCGGGCTGCCCGGGTCGGTGACCACGACGATGCGTTCGGTCGGGTCGATGCCCGCCTTCTCGAACGCGTCGACGAACGCCCGGCGCTGGGAGTCGGTCTCGACCGTGCCGCCCGACTTCGACGACACGACGACGACGGTCTGGTCGAGCTGCTCCTGGACGGACGCGCGCACCATGTCCGGCTGCGAACTGTCCAGAACGGTGATCGGCACCCCGGCCGTTGCGCAGATGACCTCGGGAGCCAGCGACGATCCGCCCATGCCGCACAGCACGACTCGACTGACGCCCTTGTCTTGCAGCGACTTTCGCAGGTCCTCGATCTCGGCGACCAGCGGACGCGAGGACTCGGCGAGCCCTACCCAGGCCAGTCGCTTGGCCGATTCGCTCTCGGCGTCCTTGCCCCAGAGCGTCGCGTCCTGCGCGAACAGGCGGCTCGCGACATTGTCCTGGACGAGTTCGGGCAGGTGCCGTTCGATCGCGTCGGCGGCAGCGCCCACCGGCAGCACCTCGAGGTTGCTCATTTGGCGGCCGCCTTGTCGAGCTCGCCCTTCACCGAGTCGAGCAGCTCGCCCCAGGAGCCCTCGAACTTGCTGACGCCTTCGTCCTCGAGCACCTTCACGACGTCGTTGTAGTCGACGCCCACGGCGTCGAGCTGGGCGAGCACTTCGCGGGCACCGTCGTAGCCACCGGTCACCTGGTCGCCCGCGACCTCACCGTGGTCGGCGAGCGCGTCGAGCGTCTTGGGCGGCATCGTGTTGACCGTGTCGGCGACGGCGAGGTCGACGACGTACATGGTGTCCTTGTACTCCGGGTTCTTCACACCGGTCGAGGCCCACAACGGGCGCTGGACGTGGGCGCCGTCGTCGGCGAGCGACTGCCAACGCGGGGTCGAGAAGACCTCTTCGAAGGCCTGGTAGGCCAGCCGGGCGTTCGCCACACCGGCCTTGCCCTTGAGCGCCTTGGCCTCGTCCGTACCGATCTCGTCGAGGCGCTTGTCGATCTCGGAGTCGACGCGGCTGACGAAGAAGGACGCGACCGAACGGATCTTGGACAGGTCGTGTCCGTTCTTGTCGGCCTGCTCCAGACCCTCGAGATAGGCGTTCATGACTGCGCGGTAGCGATCGAGGGAGAAGATCAACGTCACGTTGACGCTGATGCCCTCGGCCAGAACGGCGGTGATGGCCGGCAGGCCTGCCTGCGTCGCAGGGATCTTGATCATCGCGTTCGGGCGGTCGACGCTCTTCCAGAGTTTCTTCGCGCTCTCGATGGTGCCGTCGGTGTCCTTGGCCAGTCGCGGGTCGACCTCGATCGACACGCGTCCGTCCTTGCCGTCGGTGCTGTCGTAGACCGACATCAACTGGTCGCACGCGTTGCGGACGTCGTCGGTGGTGATCAGGAAGACCGCCTCGTCGACATCTGCTCCGTCGGCAGCGAGCAGTTTCACCTGCTCGTCGTAGGCAGCGCCGTCCGACAGTGCGGTGGCGAAGATCGTCGGGTTGGTGGTGACGCCGACGACGTTCTTCTCCTCGACCAGCTTGGCCAGCTCGTCCTGCTCGAGCATCGTGCGGTTCAGGTCGTCCAGCCAGATCGAGACTCCGACCTCGGACAGTGCCTCGGTGTTGCTGTTGGTCATGTCATTCCTCTCGGGAATCAGCTGTATGTGCTTGTGACGGAACGAAGTTCAGGCGGCGCTCAGTGCCGCTTCGACAGCGGCCAGACGGGCACCTCGACGTCGACCCCGGGGACAGCGTCACCGCTCGTGGCGTCCTTGATCGACTCCTGCGCCGCCGAGACGACGTGGTCGGGAGTGATGCCGAAGTTCTTCAGCACCAGTGCGCCGTCGGCGGACGAACCGAAGTGCTCGATCGACACGCAGCGGCCGGCATCGCCGACGTAGCGGTGCCAGGGCATCGAGATCCCGGCCTCGACGCTGACGCGCGCCTTGACGGACGGCGGAAGCACCTGGTCGCGGTAGCTCTTCGGCTGCTTCTCGAACCATTCGAGGCAAGGAGCGGAGACGACTCGGGCAGCAACGCCCTTGCCCTCCAACGCCTTTCGCGCCTGGATGGCCACGGACACCTCGGAGCCGGTGGCAATGAGGATCACGTCCGGCGTGCCGTCGGTGTCGGCCAGCACGTACGCACCCTTGGCGACGTTGTCGGCAGACGCGTACTCGCTACGGTCGAGCGTCGGCAGCGCCTGACGCGACAGCGCCAGACCGGCGGGGTGGTCGGTGGTCTCCAGGATCGTGCGCCATGCGACGGCGGTCTCGTTGGCGTCGGCCGGGCGGACGACGTCCAGCATCGGGATCGCGCGCAACGCGGCGAGGTGCTCGATCGGCTGGTGGGTCGGACCGTCTTCGCCCAGACCGACGGAGTCGTGGGTCCAGACGAACGTGACCGGGATGTTCTGCAGGGCAGCCAGGCGCACCGCCGGACGCATGTAGTCGGAGAACACCAGGAAGGTGCCGCCGTACGGACGGGTCAATCCTTCGAGGGCGATTCCGTTGAGTGCCAGGCCCATTGCGAATTCACGAACACCGAAGTGCAGTGTGCGTCCGTACGGGTTGCCCTTCCACTCCTCGGTCTGCCGATCGGCCGGGATGAACGAGGGCTGGCCGCCCATCGTGGTGTTGTTCGACTCGGCGAGGTCGGCCGAACCGCCCCACAGCTCCGGCATGATGTCGGCCAGCGCGGTGAGGATCTTGCCGGACGCCGCACGGGTGGCGATGCCCTTCTCGTCGGCCTCGAAGGTGGGGAACGCCTTCTCGAAACCTTCGGGCAGCTTGCGGTCGACCAGGCGGTCGAGCAACGTTGCGTTGTCCGGGTTGGCCTTGCGCCAGGCTTCGTACTTGGCGTCCCAATCGGCGCGCGCCTTCTTGCCGCGCTGCACGACACCGCGGGCGTGGTCGATCACGGCGTCGCTGACCTCGAAGGTCTTGCGGCCGTCGAAGCCGAGCAGCTTCTTCAGACCGGTGACCTCTTCGTCGCCGAGTGCCGAACCGTGCGACTTGCCCGTGCCCTGCTTGGTGGGCGATGGCCAGGCGATGACCGTGCGCAGAATGATCAGGCTCGGCTTGTCGGCCTGCGTCTTGGCCTTCAGCAAAGCGGCGTAGAGGGCGTCGACGTCCTCGACGTATCCGGGGTCGGTGGTGCCGTGCTGCTTGCGCCACGGGACCTCGATGACCTCCCAGCCGTAGGACTCGTAACGGCCCTTGACGTCTTCGGTGAAGGAGACGTCGGTGTCGTCCTCGATGGAGATCTGGTTCTGGTCGTAGATCGCGATCAGGTTGCCGAGCTTCTGGGTGCCGGCGAGCGAGCTGGCCTCGCCGCTGACGCCCTCCATCAGGCAGCCGTCACCGGCGACGACGTAGATGTGGTGGTCGAACGGGCTCTCGCCCTGCGGTGCGTCGGGGTCGAGCAGACCGCGCTGACGGCGCTGGGCCATCGCCATGCCGACCGCTGAAGCGAAGCCCGAGCCGAGCGGACCGGTCGTGATCTCGACACCGGTGGTATGCGTGGTTTCCGGGTGGCCGGGCGTCGCCGACTCCCAGGTGCGCAGTGCCTCCAGGTCGGACAGCTGCATGCCGTAGCCGCTGAAGTAGAGCTGGATGTACTGGGTCAGGCTGGAGTGTCCGGCCGACAGCACAAACCGGTCCCGACCCAACCAGTGCGGGTCGGACGGGTCGTGGGTCATCACGTTCTGGTAGAGCAGGTACGCCGCCGGCGCGAGGCTGATCGCGGTGCCGGGGTGACCGTTGCCGGTCTTCTGCACCGCGTCGGCCGCGAGGAGGCGCGCGGTGTCGACTGCGCGGACGTCGAGGTCGGTCCAGCCGACCGCGTCGGCCTTCGGCAGGGTCAGGCTGTCGTCTCGACCGGCGATGGGGGAGGCGTCCGTGGTCACGTGTGAGGGCTCCTTCGAAACGGAGGTTTGGGTTCGTGTTCGAGCCTAGACCTGACGCACGCGTCGGTGTCGGCTGCGTGCGGGTCGACTGGGGCGCCGTGGGATGGCGAGTCTCACTCGCGTCGGTCGCCGGCACATCGGGTGAGCGTTCGGGCGGCCGGAACCGAAGGGATAGACTTGAGTTCGTGCGCGTTCACCGCACGAACCATCGTCAAGGAGCATCGTGACCACGATCGAGCCGCGTACGGCCGGCCGTACGAACGACGCCGGATCGACCGATCGCTCCACCCGCCAGGTGATTGCCGACTACGTCGCCCTCACCAAACCGCGGATCATCGAACTGCTGTTGGTGACCACCTTCCCGGTGATGTTCCTGGCCGAGCGCGGTATCCCGAATGTCTGGCTGATCCTGGCCACCCTTGTCGGCGGCGCGTTGTCGGCCGGTTCCGCGAACGCGTTCAACTGCTACCTCGACCGTGATATCGACAAGCTGATGCACCGGACCGAGGGTCGCCCGCTGGTCACCGGCGCGATCTGCCCGCGCAACGCGCTGATCTTCGCGTCCGTGCTTGGTGTGACCTCGACGCTGTGGCTCGGTCTGCTGGTCAACTGGCTGTCGGCTGCACTGTCGGTGGGCGCGATCGTGCTCTACGTCGGCTTCTACACGATGCTGCTGAAGCGCCGCACCTCCCAGAACATCGTCTGGGGCGGCGTCGCCGGCTGCATGCCGGTGCTGATCGGCTGGTCCAGCGTCACCGACTCGCTGTCGTGGTCGGCGCTCGTGCTGTTCCTGGTCGTGTTCTTCTGGACGCCGCCGCACTACTGGCCGTTGTCGATGCGCTTCAAGGACGAGTATGCCAACGCCGGTGTGCCGATGCTCCCGGTCGTCGCGCAGGACACCGCGGTCGCCAGGCAGATCGTCATCTACTCCTGGGTGACCGTGCTGACCACGCTGGTGCTGATCCCGGTCGCCCCGATGGGATGGATCTACACCGTGCTCGCCGTGCTGTCCGGCGCACTGTTCCTGGTCGAGGCGCACAAGCTGCAGGCGCGCGCCAAGCAGGGAGTGCCGTACTCGGTGCTGAAGCCGATGCGGCTGTTCCACTACTCGATCAGCTACCTGACGCTGGTCTTCCTCGGTGTCGCCCTCGACCCGATCCTGTACGCCGCCCTCCCAGGTCTGTAGTCGCCACCGGCGACCGCCTCACAGGTAGCCGTTCTCCCGCAGCAGCGCCACGATCGGCGCAGCGCTCTTCGCCTGCCGACCTGCACCCATCAACTCCGGCGTACATCCGACGAAGACGTCGATCGACACAGCAGGACCGGAGGCGTAGTCGAAGACCAACGATCGGTTCTGCTGGGGTTTCGGCGCCCGGCCGCATGAACTCCAACCTTGTGCTGTGGTCGTCGGTAGGGCCCCCAGGACACGAATGACCTCGGTGCGCAGCGCTGCAGAGGGTGGGCGCATGGCGTTGCTCGCGTCGCAGACGGTGAATCCGATCGGGTCACCCGGGATGAGGTCACGGTCGCTTCCGACTCGTCCCGTCCCACGCGAACACCCCCCGTCCCGCGGCGGAGGCACCCATCTGGCCTGCTTCGCCGAATCAGTCAGCACGCGGCCGAACGCGGGGTCCGCCGTGAACGTGCCGTTCGACGTGGTGGAGCAGTTGTTCGGGTCGTCCTGAGCCGCCACCGAGACCGTCCCGGTCGGGTAGGTGAGTGCGATTCCGGACGAGACGAGCGCTCATGATTCCCCCTGGTGTGTGATGAATCACAGCATGGCCCGCCGGCGGCGCTCTGTCTGCTGCGTACGCCGAATCGTGACGATGCGTCCGGCGAGCGGCTACACGTCCTCGCGGACCCGAAGCGACAGCAGCGCCCAGGTCACGCTCGCCACGAGCAGCGACGCACCGAGCATGTGCAGCAGCACGAGCACCCAGGGCAGGTCGGTGAAGTACTGCACGTATCCGATCAGTCCCTGCAGCAGGGTCACGATCAGCAGTGCGGTCCAGGCGCGCGGGGCGTTGGTGCCGGGTGCAGTGAGGCGGACGGCGACCAGCACGCCGATCACGAGTCCGACGAAGAGCATGACGGCATCGGCGTGCAACCAGGAGATCGTGCGCGGGTCGAGTCCGAGACGGACGGGTTCGTCGGCGTCCCCGGAGTGCGGACCCGAGCCGGTGACCAGGGTGCCGAGAAGGAGCACGACCGCGGTGAACACGGCGACGCCTTGAGCAAGGCGCCAGATGCCCGGCCGGACGATGAGTCGCGCGGGCGCGTCACCTTCCCGGCCGCGCCACACCAGCCAGGCGGAGGCTGCGACCAGCAGCATCGAGATCATGAAATGCGCGGCGACGATCGCCGGGTTGAGGCCGGTCAACACCGTGATGCCGCCGACGATCGCCTGCAGTGCGATACCGAACAGCACCATCGCGGTCGGCAGTCGCAGCCCCTTGCGCTGCGGTGCGCCCTTGATGATCCCGATCAGCAGGGCGAGAGCCACGATGCTCAGCAGGCCGGTCAGTGTGCGGTTGCCGAACTCGACGTACTTGTGCCACGACTGTTCCTGGTGGCGCGTGGGCGTGATCGACCCCTCCACGCACTGCGGCCATTCGGGACATCCGAGACCGCTGCCGGTGAGGCGGACCAGTCCACCCGTCACCACGATGCCGATCTGGCAGGCGAGGTTCAACCAGAACAGCGTCGTCAGCCAGCGGGGAAGGGGACGCGAGGAGAGTGTGGGCAGGAGGAACCCGCGTCCGGCTGAACCCGCCGCCTCGCAGGTGCGCAGGTCGTGGTCGGTCCGGGTGCTCGTCATGTCAGGTGCCATTCGTCGTCATTCGTTGCTTCAGTCGCTCCAGTCGAAGGTGCCCAGGGCGAGCACGGAAGCCAGGGCTCCCCATGAGGCCAGGACGAGGAGGGGCAGGAGTGCGTCGCCGACGTGACCGGTCAGGGCATGACGCAGACCGTCGCCGAGAGCGCCCGACGGCAACCACGCGACGACGGAGCCGAGCACTCCGGGCAGCCGGTCGGACGGGAGCAGCAGGCCCCCGAGTCCTGCGACCAGTACCCAGATCAGGTTGGCGACCGCGAGGACTGCTTCGGCGCGCAGCGACCCGGCGAGCAGGAGAGCGAGGGCGACCCAGGTCCAGGTGCCGATCACGAGGAAGAACAGCGCCACCGGCAGGCCCCCGACCGAGGGACGCCAGCCGAGTGCGAGGCCGAGTCCACCGAGCGCGACGGTTTGAATGCCGACGACCGCGAGGACTCCGATTGCTTTGCCCCACAACAGTCCTGAGCGACCCAGGGGAGTGGTGCCGAGGAAGCGCAGCACCCCGTAGCGGCGGTCGAAACCAGTGGCGATGGCCTGCCCGGTGAACCCGGTCGACACGACGGCGAGGGCCAGTACGCCCGGGACGATCAGGTCGATCCGCCGGCCGGCTCCGAGGTCGGGGACGTCGGTGAGGACCAGCGCAAGCAGTGCCAGCGCGGGGAGCACCAGGGAGACGAGCAGCTGCTCGCCGTTGGAGAGCAGGGTGCGGGTCTCGTACCCCGCCTGGGCCCGGACGCGGGCAGCGGTTGTGGAACTCATCGGGTCGCCTCGGTACGGCGGGTCAGTTCGAAGTAGCGCGCCTCCAGGCCGGTGGTGCCGGCCACCTCCGCGAGCGTGCCCGCTGCGCGGACCTGCCCGTGAGCGATCACGACGATGTCGTCCGCCAGGCGTTCGGCCTCCTCGAACGAGTGCGTGGTCACCACGACCGCGCAGCCCCGGTCGCGTTCGTCACGGATGAGGTCCCACACGTCCAGGCGTGCATGCGGGTCGAGGCCGGCCGTCGGTTCGTCGAGGAAAGCCACCTCGGGAGTGCCGAGCAGCGCGGCGGTCAGGGCGACGCGCTGCCGTTGGCCGCCGGACAGCCGGCGCATCGAGGTGTCCCAGAAAGCTTGCAGATCAAGCCGATTCGCGAGTTCGTCGAGGCGAACACGTCCGTCGACGAGAGTCGCCACGTGCTGCAGGAAGCGTCGTGCGCCGACTGCACCCGGAAGCCCGCCATCCTGCAACATGACACCGACCCGGCTGCGGTGCCGATCGTCGGCGCGCCAGGGGGAGTGGCCGAGCACGCGGACCGAGCCGGTCTGCGGCTGCTTGAGGCCCTCGGCGAGTTCCATCGCGGTGGTCTTACCGGCTCCGTTTGGCCCGAGGACGCAGGTCACCCGTCCGGCGTCGGCTGTGAAGGTGAGCGCATCGAGAGCGGTGTTGGTGCCGTATCGGTGCGTCACCTGATCGAACGCGACCGCCGGAGACTTCACGGTCACCCAGTCTAGGTTGCTTTCCGGACGGCGATGACAGCCGTCGTCAGCTCAGGCCGACGTCTGGGAGTCCGAGCACGCGCCGCTCGATTGCCGGGGACGCCGGACGGGAACGCGCGAGCCGGCGGCTGCGGACGTGGTTGTCGGACGGGATCGACAGCATGTCCGCCTGATCGCCGAGGCCTCGCCGGAGGCACGTGAGCGGGTTAGGTCTACCTGAGTTTCCAAGGCTTTTCGAATAAGGACATACTGGTGTTGTGTTTATTGCTGACCGTGCTGTGCCCGCAGCCGACCGTGCCGAGTCCGGCACGCGTCGCCGCGTGCTCACGCTGGTCAGCGAGCGCGGTCCGATCACCGCTGCGCAAGTCGCCGAGATTCTCGGTCTGACCACTGCCGGCGTCCGACGTCACCTCGACGTGCTCGCCGAGGAAGGCGCGGTCGAAGAATCCGATCACGCGCTGGCCGGCGCCCGTAAGCGGGGACGTCCGGCCCGCGCGTATGTGCTGACCGAACGGGGCCACCAGAGCCTGCGCGGCGACTACGACGAACTCGCCACCTCGGTGCTGCGCTTCCTGCGTGACAACCAGGGCGAGGAGGCCGTGGGTGCCTTCGCGCGTGCGCGAGCCCTGAAGCTCGCCGAGCAGATCCGCCCCGCCGTCGAGGCGGCGGGCGACGACCCGCAGGCGCGCGCCGCGGCACTCGCCGAAGCGTTGCGTATCGAGGGCTACGCCGCATCGTCCCGGCCGGTCGGGAAGGGAACGCCACTCGCAGGCGTTCAACTGTGTCAAGGGCACTGCCCGGTGCAACATGTGGCCGCCGAGTTCCCGCAGTTCTGCGAAGCCGAGACCGAAGTCTTCTCCGACCTGCTCGGAGCACACGTCCAAAGGCTTGCGTCGCTCGCATACGGCGACCACGTCTGCACGACGTTCATCCCCGCCAACCAACTTGCCAATTCGCCACAGAAGAGAAGGGATCCGCGATGAGCACCATCGAAGAGCTCAACCCGGGACTGAAGGACATCGGCCGTTACGAGTACGGCTGGGCCGACAGTGACACCGCGGGCGCCAGCGCTCGCCGCGGCCTGAACGACGAGGTCGTCCACGACATCTCCGACCGCAAGAGCGAGCCGGCCTGGATGAAGGAGCGGCGCCTCAAGGCGCTCAGCCTGTTCTACAAGAAGCCCATGCCGCAGTGGGGCTCCGATCTCACCGGCATCGACTTCCAGAACATCAAGTACTTCGTGAAGTCCACCGAGAAGCAGGCCACCAGCTGGGAGGACCTGCCCGAGGACATCAAGAACACCTACGACCGACTCGGCATCCCCGAGGCGGAGAAGCAGCGCCTGGTCGCCGGCGTCGCCGCCCAGTACGAGTCCGAGGTCGTCTACCACCAGATCCGCGAAGACCTGGAGGAGAAGGGTGTCATCTTCGTCGACACCGACACCGGCCTGCGCGAGCACGAGGAACTCTTCAAGGAGTACTTCGGTTCGGTCATCCCCAGCGGCGACAACAAGTTCGCGGCGCTGAACACGGCCGTGTGGTCGGGTGGCTCGTTCATCTACGTGCCCAAGGGCGTCCACGTCGACATCCCGCTGCAGGCCTACTTCCGCATCAACACCGAGAACATGGGCCAGTTCGAGCGGACGCTGATCATCGCCGACGAGGACTCCTACGTCCACTACGTCGAGGGCTGCACCGCGCCGATCTACAAGTCGGACTCGCTGCACTCCGCCGTCGTCGAGATCATCGTGAAGAAGAACGCCCGCGTCCGGTACACGACCATCCAGAACTGGTCGAACAACGTGTACAACCTGGTCACCAAGCGCGCCACCTGCGACGAGGGCGCGACGATGGAGTGGATCGACGGCAACATCGGCTCCAAGGTCACCATGAAGTACCCGGCCGTCTTCCTGCTCGGTGAGCACTCCAAGGGCGAGACCCTGTCGATCGCGTTCGCGGGCGAGGGTCAGCACCAGGACGCCGGCGCCAAGATGGTGCACGCGGCTCCGCACACGTCGTCGACGATCGTCTCCAAGTCTGTCGCCCGTGGTGGCGGACGCACCTCCTACCGCGGCCTGGTCCAGGTGCTGGAGGGTGCCGAGCACTCCAAGTCCAGCGTCGTGTGCGACGCGCTGCTGGTCGACCAGATCAGCCGCAGCGACACCTACCCGTACGTCGACGTCCGCGAGGACGACGTGCAGATGGGTCACGAGGCCACCGTGTCCAAGGTGAGCGAGGACCAGCTGTTCTACCTGCGCTCGCGCGGTCTGTCGGAGGAGGAGGCCATGGCGATGATCGTGCGTGGCTTCGTCGAGCCGATCGCCCGTGAGCTGCCGATGGAGTACGCGCTCGAACTCAACCGCCTGATCGAGCTGCAGATGGAAGGTGCCGTCGGATAACCCCCGACGCACCCGCAAATCCATCAACGACAAGGAGATTCAACTTTCATGACGCTCATCACGCCAGAGCGCAACCAGGCCCAGGGGCACACCGACTCGTCCGCGGCCTTCGTGCCCGACCAGTCGCGCGCCGAGCGCAAGACCTCGTTCGAGTCGGCCGACTTCCCCGTGCCGCACGGCCGCGAGGAGGAGTGGCGCTTCACCCCGATCGACACGCTGACCAACCTGTTCAGCGACGCCGCGGGCGACGACGGTGCGGTCACCGTCGACGTCAGCGGGGCGCAGGCGGTCGTGGCCGACACGCTGGACATCGGTGAGGCCCCGCGCGGCACCGTGCTCACGCCGGCCGATCGGGCGGCAGTGGTTGCCTCGGCCAACACCGAGCAGGCGCTGCACCTGAAGCTGGACAACGACACCGAGTACGCCGAGCCGCTGCGCGTCCGCGTGCACGGTGAGGGTGCCGGACGTCGTTCCAACGCGCACTACGTCATCGAGGCCGGACGGCACTCGAAGGCCCTGGTGATTCTGGAGCACACCGGGTCGGCCGACCACACCGGCAACCTCGAGGTCGTCGTCGGTGACGGCGCCAACCTCACGGTCGTCTCGCTGCAGCAGTGGGACGACGACGCCAATCACCTCGGTCAGCACGACGCGATGGTCGGACGCGACGCCACCTACCGTCACATCGTCGTGACGCTGGGAGGCAACGTCGTGCGGCTGAACAGCAACGTGAAGTACGCCGGCCCCGGCGGCGACGCGACGCTGCTCGGTGTCTACTTCGCCGACGCCGGTCAGCACCTGGAGCACCGCTCCTTCGTCGACCACAACGCGCCGCGCTGCCGGTCGCTGGTCACCTACAAGGGTGCGCTGCAGGGCGACACCGCCCGCACCGTCTGGGTGGGCGACGTGTTGATCCGCGCCGAGGCCGAGGGGATCGAGACCTACGAGCTCAACCGCAACCTGGTGCTCACCGACGGGGCGCGCGCCGACTCGGTGCCCAACCTTGAGATCGAGACCGGCGACATCGAGGGGGCGGGGCACGCGTCCTCGACCGGCCGCTTCGACGACGAGCAGTTGTTCTACCTGCAGGCTCGCGGCATTCCCGAGGCCGAGGCCCGTCGCCTGGTCGTGCGCGGCTTCTTCGCCGACATCGTCGCCAAGATCGGTGTTCCCGAGGTAGTCGACGGCCTGATGGAAGCCATCGAGGACGAACTGGCGGCGACCGAGCAGTGAGCGAGTACGTCAAGGTCTGCACCCTGGACGACCTGCCCGAGGTCGGCGCAGTGGTCGCCGATTTCGACGGTCGTCGGGTCGCCATCGTGCGCGACAGCCTCGGCGAGGTGCACGCGATCGACGACACCTGCACCCACGCGAACGTCTCGTTGGCCGAGGGTGAGGTCGAGGGCTGCACCATCGAGTGCTGGCTGCACGGCTCCCGTTTCGACCTCAACACCGGGGCGCCGACAGGCCTGCCGGCCACCGTCCCGGTCGTCGTCCACTTCGTGAAGATCGACGGCTCCGACGTCAACGTCGCCCTGAACAACTGAACTTTTCGAACCTGCTTCAAGGAAAGAGAACACTGATATGACGACTCTCGAGATCAAGGATCTGCATGTCTCGGTCGACACCGAGCACGGCGAGAAGGAGATCCTCAAGGGCGTGAACCTGACCATCAGGTCGGGTGAGACCCACGCGATCATGGGCCCGAACGGCTCCGGCAAGTCGACCCTGGCGTACTCGATCGCCGGGCACCCGAAGTACACGATCACCTCCGGTGAGGTGCTGCTGGACGGCGAGAACGTCCTCGACATGGAGGTCGACGAGCGCGCTCGCGCCGGCATCTTCCTGGCGATGCAGTACCCGGTCGAGGTTCCGGGCGTGACCGTCTCGAACTTCCTGCGTACCGCCAAGACCGCCATCGACGGCGAGGCGCCGAAGCTGCGCACCTGGGTCAAGGACGTCAAGAGCGCCATGGAGAACCTGCGCATGGACCCCGCGTTCGCCGAGCGCAACGTCAACGAGGGCTTCTCCGGTGGTGAGAAGAAGCGTCACGAGATCCTGCAGATGGAATTGCTGCAGCCGAAGATCGCCGTGCTCGACGAGACCGACTCCGGCCTCGACGTAGACGCGCTGCGCATCGTCTCCGAGGGCGTCAACCGCGCCAAGGAAACCTCGGAGGTGGGCGTGCTGCTGATCACCCACTACACGCGCATCCTCAATTACATCAAGCCCGACTTCGTGCACGTCTTCGTCGACGGCAAGGTCGCCGAGGAGGGTGGCCCGGAGCTGGCCGAGCGCCTCGAGGCCGAGGGCTACGACCGTTACCTGACCGCCAAGGCCTGAGCCGGATGAGTTCTTTCGACGTGAAGCGGCTGCGGGAGGACTTCCCGCTGCTGCGCCGTACCGTGCGAGGTGACCAGCCACTGGTCTACCTCGACTCCGGTGCGACGTCGCAGAAGCCGCTCACCGTGCTGGACGCGGAGCGCAGCTACTACGAGCAGCAGAACTCCGCCGTCCACCGCGGTGCACATCAGCTGGCCGAAGAGGCCACGGACGCCTACGAGCAGGCGCGGGCCAAGATCGCCGCGTTCATCGGTAGTTCGGTCGACGAGATCGTGTTCACCAAGAACGCGACCGAGTCGATCAACCTGGTGACCAACGCGTTCGCCACCTCGCCGCATCCGCGGATCGAGGGCAGCGAACGCTTCGAGATCGGTCCGGGTGACGAGGTGCTCGTCACCGAGATGGAGCACCACGCCAACCTCGTCCCCTGGCAGGAGCTGTGCCGTCGGACCGGCGCGACCCTGCGCTGGATCGGGATGACGCCGGACGGCCTTCTCGACCTGTCGAACCTGGACGAGCTGCTCACCGAACGCACCAAGGTCGTCGCCTTCACGCACGTGTCCAACGTGCTGGGCACGATCAATCCGGTGCGCGAGATCGCCGACCGGGCACACGCCGTCGGTGCCCTGGTCGTGCTGGACGCGTGCCAGTCGGTGCCGCACATCCCGGTCAACGTGACCGCTCTCGGTGTCGACTTCCTGGCTTTCAGCGGCCACAAGATGCTCGGCCCGATGGGCATCGGTGTGCTATGGGGACGGGCAGAACTGCTCGAAGCCATGCCGCCGTTCATCACCGGTGGCTCGATGATCGAGACCGTCTACATGGACCACTCGACCTACGCGGCCCCGCCGCAGCGGTTCGAGGCCGGTGTCCCGATGGCCGCTCAGGCCGTCGGTCTCGGCGTCGCCTGCGACTACCTGTGCGACATCGGCATGGACGTCGCCGCCGCCCACGATCGTGAACTCGTCCAGGCCACACTCGACGGTCTGGCGAAGCGTCCGTGGGTCCGGGTGCTGGGTCCGCTCGACGCCGCCTCGCGAGCCGGTGCGGTCGCGTTCGTCGTCGACGGCGTGCACCCGCACGACGTCGGCCAGATCCTGGACGACTCCGGAGTTGCCGTCCGTACCGGGCACCACTGCGCGTGGCCGTTGCACCGGGCGTTCAAGGTTTCGGCCTCGACGCGGGTCAGCTTCGGGGTGTACACCACGCTGGACGAGGTGGACGCGTTCCTGAACGCTCTCGATCGCGTGCCGGCAGTGTTCGGTCTCGATGCCGAGATCGCACAGGCGCCCGATGCGAAGGCGGAGGCCTCCTGATGGACCTGTACCAGCAGTTGATCCTCGACCACTCCAAGCACCCGCAGCACGCGGGCCTGCGCGAGCCGTTTGACGCCGAGACACACCACGTCAATACCTCGTGCGGCGACGAGGTCACCCTTCGAGTTCACCTCGAGGGTGAGGGTTCGGACGCCAAGGTCGCCGATGTTTCCTACGACTCGATCGGTTGCTCGATCTCTGTCGCCTCGACCTCGATCCTGGCCGAGGAGGTGATCGGCCACAGTGTGACCGAGAGCCTGGAAACCTTCGAGGCGATGCGTTCCATGCTCACCAGCCGTGGCCAGGACCCGGGGGATGAGGAGATGATCGGTGACGGCGTCGCCCTTGCCGGTGTCTCCAAGTACCCGGCCCGGGTGAAGTGTGCGCTGCTGGGGTGGACCGCCTACACCGACGCGCTGGCACGAGCCGGCGCCGACATCTCAAGTACTTCTTCGCAGGCCCGATCTCAGGGAGGCAACTCATGACCGACGTACAGACCCCGCCCAACGTGGCGGACGTGGAAGAGGCGATGCGCGACGTCGTCGACCCCGAGCTCGGCATCAATGTCGTCGACCTCGGCCTCGTCTACGGCATCACCGTCGACGGCGACAACAACACCGTCATTGACATGACGTTGACCTCGGCGGCCTGCCCGCTGACCGACGTCATCGAGGACCAGACCCACCAGGCGCTTGAGGGGCTCGTCTCCTCGACCCGGATCAACTGGGTCTGGATGCCGCCTTGGGGCCCGGACAAGATCACCGACGACGGGCGCGAGCAGCTTCGCGCCCTCGGCTTCAACGTCTAGCCTGGACCGCATGAGTGACGACCGGCGAGCTGGCACCCTGTGGGTGGTCGGCTGGCCGGTCGTTGTCGTTGTCGCGGCGGTCTGTCTGGCCGGGCTACCCGACGGTGGCGTGCTGCCTGCCGTGCTGGCGGTGCTCGTCGGCGTCGTCGCGGTCGCTGTTGGTCAACGCTCGTACGGCCCGCGCGCGACCGCAGGTCTGCACGCTCCGGCATCCGTGCTCACCGCCCCGACACGATGCTCGGTGGCACAGATCGTGCTGCGGCACCCGATCCAGCCACGCGCTCCCGGGCTGGTCTGAGCCCGCACAACTCAGACTCGACCCGAACGAATCCCCGTGTGGGGGAAACGGAGCACCTTGCCATGCCTGACTTCTTCTCGCCCCTGACCGCCCTGCTGGGCACACTCCTGGCCGGCGCCCACGCGTTGGCCACCACCATCGGTCTATCCGGCGCTGCCGACTGGGTCGTGGCGATCGCGCTGCTCACCTGTGCAGTCCGTCTGGTCCTGCTCCCGCTTGCCATCTCCGGGGCCAAACACGCCCGGGCCGCGGCGAAGGCCGCACCCGCCATGCGCGAGTTGCAGGCGAAGTACGCCGGCAAGCGGGACCAGGAGAGCATCAAGGCGATGATGCAGGAGCGCAAGGCCATCCAGGTCGAGCACGGCATGTCGGCCGCAGGCTGCCTGCCGGTGCTGCTGCAGATGCCGGTCTTCCTCTCCCTGTACCACCTGATCATGAAGGTGACCGACGGCAAGCGGGTCGGCGCCTTGAGCAACCAGGCGGTCGGATCAGCGATGGCCGTATCGCTGTTCGGCGTCGGTCTCGACTCACGGCTCAACGCGGTGAGCGGCACTCAGTTCGTAGTGATCCTGCTGATCGCGCTGGTCGCCGGCGGGGCAACCTGGGCCACCCAACGATGTTTCAACTTCAGCACCCCGGCCGAAGGTGACCCGATGGCCGGCGTGCTGAAGGTGATGCCCTGGTTGTCCCTGGTGGGCGTGGTCTTCGGTGCCTTCTTCGTTCCGGCGGGCCTGGTCCTGTACTGGATGTTCTCCAACCTGTGGACGCTCGGCCAGCAGGCCGTCCTGGTGCGCAAGTACGGCCAGGACGCGCCGCTGACGTCACCGATGATTCCCGACAACGCGTAAAGCACTCGTGGACCGGAGCCGGTCCGGACGGAGCACGAGCCGGTCAGTCCGAAGATGACCCGTCGGTGCCCTTTCGGCAGACCTCTCGGGCCCGGTGATAAGCGGCACGTGACCGACCGGGCGCTCACAGACAGTGCACAGTGACCCGACAGGACGACGCCGGCAAGCAGGTGTCGACTGACGGTCATGTCAACGAGGGAGAAGACCATGACCGACCGACTGCGCACCTACGAGGGCCGCGTGCTGCCGAAGCAGGACGAGGAGGTCGTGGATCAGGGCTTGCAGTTCGACCTGACCACGCTCAGCCGCCGTCGCGCGCTCAAGGTGTTCGGCTTCGGTGCGGGCACTGCGGTACTGGCAGCCTGCGGTTCGGGCGGTGACTCAACCGGTGCGTCGACGAGCAATGCAACCGACTCCTCGGGCAGCGCCGCCACGTCGTCCGCGAGTCTGTCCGAGATCCCGGACGAGACCGCCGGGCCGTACCCCGGTGACGGCTCCAACGGACCGGACATCCTGCAGGAGTCCGGCGTCGTGCGCCGGGACATCCGCAGCAGCATCGGTTCGGCCAGGGGCACCGCGCAGGGCGTGCCGATGACTCTGGAGCTCACCGTGCTCGACATGGCCGACTCCGGCGCCGCGTTCAAGAACGCCGCCGTCTACGCATGGCACTGCGACCGAGACGGCAACTACTCGATGTACAGCTCCGGGGTCGAGAACGAGAACTACCTGCGCGGCGTGCAGATCGCCGACGCCGACGGCAAGGTCACCTTCACCTCGATCTTTCCCGCCTGCTACTCGGGGCGCTGGCCGCACATCCACTTCGAGGTGTACCCAGACCAGGACGCCATCACCGACTCGTCGAAGGTCATCGCCACCTCCCAGGTCGCGTTGCCGAAGAACGTCTGCGATGCGGTGTACGCCACCTCGGGGTACGAACGGTCGGTCACCAACCTGGCCCAGCTGAGCCTGGACAGCGACAACGTGTTCGGGGACGACGGCGGCAAGTCACAGATCGCCACGGCCACAGGCAGTCCGAGTGTCGGCTACCAGGTCGCACTGACGGTTCCGGTCGACACGCGCACCGCCCCTTCCGGTGGCGGTACGGGTCGGTGATCCAGGTCTGCAACCCCGGACCCTCGTTGGTCTGAGGACGCGATGGTGGCTGGACCCACTCGTTGTTGGGTGGTGCTAGGACTACTCCACAGTGGCCGGCGCGAACGTGTCGCACTGGCGGATGTCGCCGGTTTCGTACCCGACCATGAACCACTTCTGGCGAGCGGCTGCGGAGCCGTGGGTCCAGTTCTCCGGGGTCACACGCCCCTGGGACTTCTCCTGGATCCGGTCGTCACCGACAGCTGCGGCAGCTGACAGCGCGGACTCGATGTCCTGCTCGGTCGGCTTCTGCAGCAGCGTGTTGCCGTTCGCGTCCTTGGTGTTGGCCGCGTGGTGCACCCAGAGCCCGCCGTAGCAGTCGGCCTGCAGTTCGGTGCGAACCGCGGCGGAGTTCGGACCCTGCGGGTCCTGCTGCGAGCGGCCGAGGATGCCAAGCAGGTTCTGCACGTGGTGGCCGTACTCGTGCGCGACGACGTACATCTGCGCGAGGTTGCCGCCGTCGGCGCCGTACTTGCTCGACAGCTCCTGGAAGAAGGAGACGTCGATGTAGACCTTCTGGTCCAGCGGGCAGTAGAACGGGCCCATCGCCGAGCTACCGGTACCGCACGCGGTCTGGGTGGAGCCGCTGTACAGGACGGTCTTCGCGGGCTCGTACTGCTTGCCGTACTCGGGCAGGTAGTTGGTCCAGAAGTCCTGGACACTGTTGACCGTGCCGATCACGCGGCAGGTGTCGTCGCGGTTGGCGTCTGCGCCGGTCTTGCACTGGGAGATCGACTGGTCGACCGAGCTGTTGCTGCCGGCGACATTCTGGGTGCCCAAGTCCCACGGGTTGGCGCCCCCGCCGGCACCTCCACCGCCGCCTCCACCGCCGCCTCCACCGAGGCCGTTCAGCAGGACCATGATGACCGTCAGGATGAGACCGCCGACACCGCCGACGGCGATGCCACCGGGCGCCATACCGCCGCCACCCTCCACCTGTGAGGTGTCGAGCTGGGCATTGTCGTTGAACGTCACTTGGGACCTCCGTGTCCGTCGGCGCCCTGGTCAGGTCGCCGCTCTACTGCCTGCGTAGACTATCCAGTCGCGCGCGCCACTCGTCGCATGCGCGCCACCCAGTTGCCGCGGTCGATCCGCAGTGCACCCGCGATCTGTCCGAAGGACTTCTGAAGATGATCACCGCTCAAGGCATCGAGCTGCGCGCCGGCTCCCGACTCTTGGTGGAGAACGCCACCTTCCGCGTCGCTCCCGGAGACCGGGTGGGCCTGGTCGGACGCAACGGTGCCGGCAAGACGACGCTCACCAAAGTCCTTGCCGGACAAGGCATTCCGGCCGCCGGCACGGTCACGAGTTCCGGCGAGGTGGGCTACCTGCCGCAGGACCCGCGCACCGGCGACCTGGAGATCCTGGCCCGGGACCGCATCCTTTCGGCGCGTGGACTCGATTCGATCATCCGCGACCTGCGCAAGGCCGAGGCAGGTATGGCGGACGAGGACGAGGAGTTGCGCGAGAAGGCGATGCGTCGTTACTCCCGGCTGGACGCCGAGTTCACCGCGCAGGGCGGGTACGCCGCCGAGTCCGAAGCGGCGTCCATCGCCTCCAGCCTCAGCCTGCCGGAGCGGGTACTGGGCCAGCCGTTGAAGACGCTCTCGGGAGGTCAGCGTCGCCGCGTGGAACTCTCCCGCATCCTGTTCAGCGGTGCGCAGACCCTGCTGCTCGACGAGCCGACCAACCACTTGGACGCCGACTCGATCATCTGGCTGCGCGATTACCTGAAGGCCTACCGGGGCGGTCTGATCATCATCAGCCACGACGTGGAGATGCTCGACACCGTCGTCACCCGCGTCTTCCATCTGGACGCCAACCGGGCCGAGCTCGACATCTACAACGTCGGCTGGAAGCCCTATCTGCAGCAGCGCGAGACCGACGAGAAGCGCCGCAAGCGCGAGCTGCAGAACGCGCAGAAGAAGGCGGCTGCGTTGCTGACCCAGGCTGACAAGATGCGCGCAAAGGCCACGAAGGCGACCGCTGCGCAGAACATGGCACGACGCGCCGAACGGCTGTTGGCCAGTGTCGAGGGCGAGCGTCAGCACGACAAGGTCGCCAAGCTGCGCTTCCCGACCCCGGCCGCCTGTGGCAGGACGCCGCTGCGGGCCGAAGGACTGTCGAGGTCGTACGGATCCCTGGAGATCTTCACCGATGTCGACCTGGCGATCGACCGGGGGAGCAAGGTCGTCGTCCTCGGTCTGAACGGTGCCGGCAAGACGACCTTGCTGCGTCTGCTGGCCGGTGTGGACACGCCCGACACCGGTGAGGTGCAGCCGGGCCACGGACTCAAGCTCGGTTACTACGCGCAGGAGCACGAGAACCTCGACGTCGAGCGCAGTGTGCTGGCCAACATGAAGTCGGCAGCGCCGGACCTCGGCGAGACCGAGGTGCGCAAGGTGTTGGGTTCGTTCCTGTTCAGCGGCGACGACGTCGACAAACCGGCCGGAGTGCTGTCCGGCGGGGAGAAGACGCGTCTGTCGCTGGCGATGCTGGTCGTCTCCGCGGCGAACGTGCTGCTGCTCGACGAACCGACCAACAACCTCGATCCGGCATCCCGAGCGGAGATCCTCGGTGCGCTGAACGGCTACGAGGGCGCCGTCGTCCTGGTGACGCACGACGAGGGAGCCGTGGACGCGCTGCAACCCGAGCGGGTCCTGCTGTTGCCGGACGGGGTGGAGGACCACTGGGGTCCGGACTACCTCGACCTGGTCACTCTCGCCTGACCCCGGGCATAGAACGCCGACCGATCGGGTTGGCGCAAGTGGCGATCGAGAGAGGCTCCCGGTGACCGGAAACTGGCAGGTCATGCAGTCGCTGACGAAGGACTCGTCGGTGAAGGGCAACAAGCTCAAGAAGGGCACCACGAAGCGGGTGCTGTCGTACGCGACTCCGTACAAGCGACGGATCGCGGTGTTCCTCGTCCTTGTGGTGCTCGACGCCTTGCTGGTGATCGCAACGCCGTTGATCCTCAAGGAGATCATCGACAAGGGCGTGGTGCCGCAGGACAAGGAGCTGATCGTCTGGCTGGCGGTCGCGGCCGCCGTGGTGGCGGTCCTGGACGCCGCGCTCGGGATCGTCCAACGCTGGTTGTCGGCCGGGCTCGGCGAGGGACTGATCTACGACCTGCGCCGTGAGGTGTTCGGGCACGTGCTGCGTCAGCCGATCGCGTTCTTCACCCGCGCCCAGACCGGTGCGCTGGTCACCCGACTCAACTCCGACGTCATCGGCGCCCAGCAGGCGTTCACGTCCGTGATGTCGAATGTGGTCTCGAACGCCGTCAGTCTCGTCGTCATCATCATCGCGATGGCGCTGCTGTCCTGGCAGCTCACGCTCGGTGCCCTTGTGCTCGTGCCCTTCTTCCTCATCCCGACCCGCATCATGGGTCGCCGGTTGGCGGGACTCACCCGCTCGCAGATGGTCGAGAACGCCGATCTCGGTGCTCGGATGACCGAGCGCTTCAACGTCGCCGGCGCATTGCTGGTCAAGCTGTTCGGCCGCCCGGCCACGGAGGACGAGGAGTACGCGGAACGCGCGGCGAAGGTGCGCGACATCGGCGTGAGCATCGCCGTCCAGCGCGCCATCCTGCTCATCGGCCTCACCTTGCTGGCGTCGTTGGCCACCGCGATGGTTTACGGCATCGGTGGCGTCATGGCCGTCGAGGGTGCCCTCACGATCGGCACCTTGCTCGCTCTGGCCGCGCTGCTCGGCCGCCTGTATACACCGCTCACCGCATTGTCGAACGTCCGCGTCGACGTGATGACGGCGCTGGTCTCCTTCGAGCGGGTCTTCGAGATCCTCGACCTGAAGCCCCTGGTCGAAGAAGCCGAGAACCCCCGAGAACTGCCGTCCGGCGCGCTCGAGGTCGAACTGCAGGACGTGACCTTCGCCTACCCGACGTCCGACAAGGTGTCGCTGGAGTCGCTGGAGATGCGAAGTGCCGACAAGGGCGGCGGTTCGGCTGTGCTGCAAGACATTTCACTGTACGCCAAGGCCGGAGAAGTCGTCGCGCTCGTCGGTCCTTCCGGCGCCGGCAAGACGACGATCACCGGCCTGGTCGCTCGCCTGTACGACCCGACCAGCGGCACCGTCCGCGTCGGCGGCGAGGACCTGCGCGATGTCAGCTTCGAGTCGCTGCGCGACCGCGTGGGCGTGGTCACCCAGGAAGCGCACATGTTCCACGACTCGATCCGCGGCAACCTGCTGTACGCCAAGCCCGACGCGACCGACGCACAACTCCAGGACGCCCTGCGCGCCGCGAACGTGTGGGGGCTGATCGAGCGGTTGCCGCACGGTCTGGAGACGGTGGTCGGTGACCGCGGCCACCGGTTGTCAGGTGGGGAGAAGCAACGCCTGGCGATCGCCCGGCTGCTGCTCAAGGCGCCGTCCGTCGTGATCCTGGACGAGGCGACCGCGCACCTCGACAGCGAGAGCGAGGTGCTCGTGCAGCGAGCCCTCGACAACGCCCTCGCCGGACGCACCGCGGTCGTCATCGCTCACCGCCTGTCGACGGTACGCAATGCCGACCAGATCCTGGTGATCGACAGCGGTCGAGTGGTGCAGCGCGGCAAGCACCAGGAACTGCTCGCCGCCGGTGGCCTGTACGCCGACCTGTATCGCACGCAGTTCTCCGACGACACCGCTCGGGTCGACCAGGCCTGAGCGCAGACCGCCGACTGCAGGTTGGTGGATCAGTCGTCTTCCTCGTCCCAGATCCGCTGCTTGGTCGGTTTCGGAGGTTCAGCCCGTCCGGTTGCATCGAGATGCTCCCGGCGGGCGCGCAGCAGCACGAAGGCGATGACACCGGCGGCCGCCAGCCACCACTGGAAGGCGTAGGAAAAATTGATCCACGCCGAGCCGCCCGGATCGGGCTTCGGCAGCGCTTGCGGGCGAGCCTGGGTGACCCCGGGGCCGGATTCGGAACGCATCAGGACGTAGCCGTCGGCGGCGCCGGCCTGACCGGTCAACTGACGCAACTGCGCGATGTTGATGGACGCGGCCTGACCCTGAACGCCGGCACGCTCGAGATTCGGCTCGCCGGATCGCAACCACCCGATCACCTCGACCCGCCCCGTCGGCGTCGCCGGAACGGAGTCGGGGCCCGCTGCGGTACGACCGTTGGGTACCCAGCCGCGGTCGACGAAGACGACCTCACCGCGCGTCGTGCGGAACGGCACCAGTACCTCGAACCCGTAGTTCTTGTTCAGCGGACGGTTGCGCACCAGCACGCGATCCGGGTCGAGGTAGTCACCGGTCATCCGCACCTGACGCCATTGCTGATCGGCCGTCGGGGCGACCGCAGGATCGGGGTGGGCCTGCCGGATGTCGACCGGTTCGCCGTTGTAGTTGGCCTCGAGGTGTCGCTCGGTGGCGATCCGATCCTCGTACCGGCCGAACTGCCAGCGCCCGAGCAGAGTGCAGGCCAGGGCGACAACGAGTGCCGCGGCCAACCAACCCAGCCAGCGGCGGGTCATCAACTGGCGAAGCACCCCGTCACCGTACTCGCCCCCTGACCGGCGCTGATTTTCGCCCGTGGTTCAGGCGGGGCGACCTTCTACGGGACGAACGTCCCATGACGCAACCCGCTCGGCGGCTTAGCATGGAGAGCATGTCTGTTCCCACCGCCGGCCCGCTCGTCGACACGTTCGGTCGTGTCGCCTCGGATCTGCGGGTCTCGGTGACCGATCGGTGCAATCTTCGATGCACCTATTGCATGCCGGCCGAGGGACTGCCGTGGATGGCGAAACCGGAGATGCTGGACGACGACGAGATGGTCCGGTTGATCCGATTGTTCGTGGCCCTCGGCATCGACCAGGTGCGGTTCACCGGCGGCGAACCGCTGCTGCGCCGTTCGCTGATCGATGTCGTGCGACGAGTGGGCGAATTGCCCAACCGTCCGCGAATGGCATTGACCACCAACGGGATCGGTCTCGATCGCTTGGCGCAACCGCTGGCCGATGCCGGGCTGGACCGGATCAACGTGTCGCTGGACACCGTCTCCTCGCAGCGGTTCATCGAGCTCACCCGGCGTGACCGCTTCGCCGACGTCGAGCGGGGTCTGAAGGCTGCCGCCGATGCCGGACTGACACCGGTCAAGGTGAACGCCGTCGCGATGCCGGGCGAGGACCCGTCCGATCTGCTCGCCTGGTGCCTCGACCGCGGGTATGAGTTGCGGTTCATCGAGCAGATGCCGCTGGATGCACAGCACTCCTGGGACCGCTCCACGATGATGAGCCGCCAGGACCTGCTGGACGCCCTCGGCGCGCGATTCCGGCTGAGCCCGGTGGAGCAGCGCGGATCTGCTCCCGCCGAACGCTTTTACGTCAACGGCGGACCCGCCACCGTCGGTGTCATCGCCAGTGTGACCGCGCCGTTCTGCGGCGCGTGTGACCGCGTCCGGCTCACCGCCGACGGACAGGTGCGCAACTGTTTGTTCGCCCGTGATGAGAACGACCTGCGCGGTCCGATGCGCGCGGGCGCCTCGGACGAGGAGTTGGCCGACCTGATCCGGTTGAACATGTGGGGCAAGGCCCCCGGCCACGGCATCGGCACGCCCAACTTCCAGCAGCCGGATCGCCCGATGTCCGCCATCGGCGGCTGAGAACGGCTGCTGCTCAGTCGAGGTCGGCCACCGGGACGACGTCCATCGGGAACGTACGTAGGGCGAGGAACTCGGTCAGCGTCACCCGATGCTCACCACAGGCAAGCCAGACCTTGCGACGGGTTGCGTCGTGGATTTTCGGGTTGCGCCACCGGATGCCCCACACCGCGTCCGCCGGACAGCCCTTCGCGCTGCAGCGCAGGGGCTGCCCGCTCACTTGGGTTTGTCCAGGTGCAAGATCGGGTCGGACGGACGCACCGAACCCAGCACGTCGATGCGTCGCTTGTTCGTCGCGTTGGCCAGCACGACCGCGAAGTAGGGGAGCAGCACCGCGCCCACCATGCAGATCACGGACGCCCACCGCAACGGGCCCCACAGCACGACCGCGAGCACGAAACAGACCGTGCGCAGGCTCATCGAGATCAGGTAATTGCGGATACGGGTGTCGCGGTCGTCCTTGACGGGCTTGGGCAGATTGGTCGCCGAGGGGACCTCGTCGTGGGGAAGCGTGCGCCGAGCCATGAACCCCACCGTACGCCTGTGCCGGCCCGGTGCTCGCGGCCGCCGTGGACGGTTCGTTTCGGGCTTACCGAAAAGTAGTGGATACGGTCGACCCACCCTATTCAAGGAGAGTCAATGACTGAGCCCACGACCAGCCCGCGCAATGTCCTGGTGACCGGTGGAAACCGCGGCATCGGCGCGGCCATCGCGCAGGCCTTCCTCGATGCCGACGACAACGTCGCGATCACCTCGCGGGACGGTTCCGGGCCCGAGGGCGCGATTGCGATCGCGGCCGATGTCACCGACAGTGCAAGCGTCGACGCCGCGTTCGGCGAGGCCGAGGAGAAGCTCGGTGGTCCGGTCGAGATCGTGGTCGCCAACGCCGGCATCACCAAGGACACCTTGCTGATGCGGATGACCGACGAGGAGTTCGACCAGGTGCTCGACACGAACCTCGCCGGTGCCTTCCGATGCGCACGGCGCGCGAGCAAGGGCATGCTCAAGCTCAAGCGCGGCCGGTTGATCTTCATCTCCAGCGTGGTCGGCCTGTACGGAGCGCCGGGCCAGGCGAACTACGCGTCCAGCAAGGCCGGTCTCGTCGGACTGGCCCGATCGATCACCCGCGAACTCGGCAAGCGCAACATCACCGCCAATGTCGTCGCTCCTGGGTTCATCGACACCGACATGACCCGGTCCCTGCCCGAGGCGCAGCAGCAGCAGTACCTCGCCGCGGTCCCCGCCGGTCGCTTCGCCCAGCCGGACGAGGTCGCCGAGGTCGTGCGATTCATCGCTTCACCCGAAGCCGGTTACATCAGCGGTGCGGTCATCCCGGTCGACGGTGGCCTTGGCATGGGTCACTGACCCCAGCCGTCACCACACACGAATCACCAACAGAGAGAACGAGAATGGGCATCCTCGAGGGTAAGAAGCTGCTGATCACCGGTGTCCTGATGGACTCTTCGATCGCATTCCATGTCGCCAAGCTGGCGCAGCAGGAAGGCGCGACGGTGGTACTCACCAGCTTCGGGCGCACGATGAAGATCACTCAGACGATCGCCAAGCGCCTGCCCACCACGCCCCAGGTGATCGAACTCGACGTGACCGACAAGGAGCATCTCGACTCGCTCACCGAGCGTCTCGGCGAACACCTCGACGGGCTGGACGCGGTCCTGCACTCGATCGGTTTCGCACCCCCCGGCGCCTTCAACTTCATGGAGGGGGAATGGGACGACGTCGCCACAGCCGTCCACGTGTCGGCGTACTCGCTGAAGGCTCTGGCCGCTGCGACCGCGCCGATGATGACCGACGGCGGCTCGGTGGTCGGATTGACCTTCGACGCCAAGTTCGCCTGGCCGGTGTACGACTGGATGGGCGTGGCGAAGGCTGCGTTCGAGTCGACCAACCGGTACCTGGCCCGCGACCTCGGCCCGAAGAACATCCGCTGCAACCTGGTGTCGGCGGGTCCGATTCGCACCACCGCGGCCAAGTCGATCCCGGGGTTCGAGACCTTCGAGAACACCTGGAACGAGCGAGCACCGCTCGGCTGGGACGTCCGCGACCCCGAGCCGGCCGCGAAGGCCTGCGTCGCGCTGATGTCGGACTGGTTCCCAGCGACCACGGGTGAGATCGTCCACGTCGACGGCGGCGTGCACGCGATGGGACAGTGAGCCCCCGCGACGACAACGATCGACGGTCGGAGCCCTAGGCTGGTCGGCATGAATTCACCGGTCGAGATCACCGAGGTGCGGGTCCTGGAAGGGCCGAATCTGTACTTCCCCCGCCCGGCAGGAAAGATCTCGATCGAACTGCCCGGCTATCACCTCGCCGAGCGGGAATCATTGCAGCAGTTGGGTGCTGCGCTGTCGATCCGCCGCCGGTCGGCGGGCGAACCTGGCAGTGTCGAACGACGCCAGTACGTCGCGTCCCTGGTGGAGCGCATCGTCCGGTCGATAGCCCGCGAAGCGGGTATCGCACGCCTCGGTCTGAGAGTGCGCCAGACGGGGGACGACTGCCTGGTCGTCGCGTTCGCCTTGCGCCACCGTGGAAGGGCTCAACTGTTGGCCGACGCCCTCGGCGGGGCATTGCCCGATCTGCTCGACGGCGCTGACGTCACCACGACGCTGTCGCAGGCGGCAGCACTTGTCCGGGGTGGCGACCAGGGCGCCCGGCTCAAGCCGCTGCGTCCGAAAGTGCCGATCGTCGCGATCACCGGCACCAACGGAAAGACCACGACAACCCGTCTCATCGCGCACCTGGCGATGACCGCCGGCCGCACGACCGGATGGAGTTCCACCGACGGGGTCCTGGTGCAGGGCGAGCAGATCGAACACGGCGACTACTCCGGGCCAGCCGGCGCCAGGGCTGCCCTGCGCGACGACGTCGACTTCGCAGTCCTCGAGACCGCGCGCGGCGGGATGCTGTTGAAGGGCCTCGGCACCGCATACAACGACGTCAGCGTCGTTACGAACGTCAGCGCAGATCACCTGGGGCAGAACGGTATCGACACCGTCGACCAGCTCGCCGAGGTGAAGGCGATCATCACCCGCGTCACCAAGCCGTCCGGTTGGGTGGTGCTCAACGGCGACGACCCGCGCGTGTGGGCGATGCGCAACCGGGCGAGCGCACCGGTGTGGTGCTTCTCGCTCGACCCCGAATCGCCGTCGTTGCGGGAGTCGCGCGACAGCGACGGACGAGGACTCACCGTCGACGACGGACACATCGTCGTCCTCGAACCGGGGCACGGCCCGGAGCCCTTGATCGATGTGCTCGACGTGCCGATGACCTTGTGCGGGCTGTCCGAGCACAACCTCGCGAACGCTCTCGCCGGGGCAGCCGCGGGCCTGGCGGCGGGACTCCCCAGGGAATCAGTTGTCGAGGGACTGCGCACCTTCGTGCCGGACGCCGCTCACAACGCCGGCCGGATGAACATCTACTCGTTGCCGACCGACGACGGCGACGTCACGGTCATCCTCGACATGGCGCACAACGAAGGCGGCCTCGAGGCCCTGCTGCGTGTTGGCCGCGGTCTGTGCGAGTCGGGTTCGTCGTTGCTGCTGGGCCTCGGCACGGGCGGTGACCGCACCGACGAGATCCTGCGCAACCTGGGCGAGATGGCTGGCCTGGAAGCAGACCGCGTCCACATCGCGCACAAGGAGAAGTACCTGCGCGAGCGTTCGATGGACGACCTCGAGGCGAAGCTGACCGAAGGACTCAACCGCGTCGGGGTCACGCCGGTCTCGAGCTCACCGACCGAGATGGACGGCCTGCAGGCGCTGTTGGACGACGCGCACGGCGGTGATGTGTTGGCGCTGATGACGCACGCCGACCGGGCCGAGTTGCACGACTGGCTGCTGCAGCAGGGGGCCACCGAAGACGCGCCAGAAGCGGTGCGGCACAAGGTGATTCGGGCGCGCGGTGAGCACGAGGCGGAGGCGCGCATCACTGCACTGTGGGAGATCGAGGACCCGCAGGAGCGGATAGTCGTCGGCACCCGGCTGCGGGACGACTACCCGGGCGACGCGCGGGTGCTCTACGAGCACGCCGGCACGTTCGACAGCGCCGGCGAGGAGGAGCCCGCGCTCGAGGCCTACGACCGCGCCCTGGACGGGGGCCTTCGCGAGCCCTTCCGCCGGCGGGCACTGATCCAGAAGGCGTCCACGCTGCGTCACCTGCGCAAGCTGGAGGAGTCCCAGGAGATCCTCGACGAGCTCGCCGCGGCATGGCCGGACAACGAGGCGATCGCCGCGTTCCGTGCGATCACCATGCACGACCGCGGTCTGGACGCGGCAGCACTGCACGATGTGCTGCTGATGCTGCTGCAGCACTCCACCGACGTGGACGTGGACCGCTACCGGCGTTCGCTGACCCGCTTCACCGGCGACATCTCCTGACCCCCGGGTCTCCGCGAACCTACTGGTCGCGTGCGAACCCACTAGGGTTCGCACGCAAGTAGCGGGTTCGCGAGGTCAGTTCTGCGGACGCTCCATCGCTTCGCGGACCTCGATGTCGTCCTTGGCCATCGCCGATTCCGCCTCGGCCGCGAGTTCCTGCGGGTCGAGGTCGGGGTCGCCGGGCTGCTCGTCGCTGAAGCGTGAACCGGCCTGCGCCTTCTGGCTGAACGACTCCAGTTCGTTCAGCACCTTCGCGTGCTGGTCGACGCACAGCACGACCACGTCGCCAGGGTTGGCGCGCAGCACCGCGTGACGCACCGCGTCGTGTTCGTCGAGCACGGTTTCGATCTGTCGGACGCGCGCGCCGCCGGCCTGTGCTTCGCGAGCACCCTCGACCAACAGCGCGGCAGCCTCACCGGCGGGACGCCGGCGCAGGTTGTCGTCCTCGCGCATGATCAGCACGTCGAAGTGCTGGGCAGCGACCCGCGCCAATTCGCGGACGTCCTCGTCGCGGCGGTCGCCGGCAGCACCGATCATGCCGATGCGCGAGATGCGGTGGTCGGTCGAACCCTGCCGCTGGCCGACGTACGCCTCCACGAACTCGCCCAGTCGTTCCATGCCGGGCGGGTTGTGGCAGTAGTCGACGAACACCTCGGCGTTGTTGACCTCGAGGCGGTTCAGACGTCCGGGGGACAGGTAGTAGGAGGTGTCGAAGGTGCGCAGCCCCTGGCGGATGTCGTGCAGCGGCGCGCCGGCGGCGAACGCGGCACCTGCGGCGGCCAGCGCGTTGGCGACGTTCATGCGGGCCGCACCGTTGAAGGTCGACGGCAGCAGGTGGGTCCACGCCAGTGGCATCGACCGGCGACCCTGCTTCAGCACGATCATCTCGCCGCGCTCGGACGATTCGAGCACGACGGCACGCGCACCGCGCCGGCAACGCTCGTCGATGAAGTCGCGCACCTCGGAGCCGGGGGGCTCCATCGAGAACCACACGATCGTGCCGCTGCAGCGGCGTCGCATCTTGCGCACCAGCGGGTCGTCTGCGTTGAGCACGGCATACCCATCGCGCGGAACCGCCTCGACCACAACGGATTTCACCGCGGCGAGGTCTTCGAGCGAATCGACGCCGCGCAGGCCGAGGTGGTCGGCCTGGATGTTGGTCACGACCGCGATGTCGTTGCGGTCGTAGCCGAGTCCTTCACGCAGGATGCCCCCGCGGGCGACTTCCATGATCGCGAAATCGACGCGCGGGTTCTGCAGCACCATGCGAGCCGAACGGGGCCCGGACGCGTCCGCCTTGATCACCAGACGCTCGTCGATGACGATGCCGTCGGTGGAGGTCATCCCGACCTTGCGGCCGAGGCCCTTCATGATGTGGGCGAGCATGCGCGATGTGGTCGTCTTGCCGTTTGTGCCGGTGACCGCGACGATCGGTACACGCGATAGGGCACCGGGCGGGAAAAGCAGGTCGACGACCGGCTTGGCGATGAACTGCGGTTCGCCGACGGTCGGGTGCGTGTGCATCCGGAAGCCGGGAGCGGCGTTCACCTCGCAGATCGCCCCACCGGTCTCACGCACCGGGGCGGTGATGTCGGGGCAGATGAAATCGATGCCGGCGACGTCCAACCCGATCATCCGTGCGGCTTCCTCGGCGATCTCGATGTTGTCGGGGTGGGCGTCGAACGTGCGGTCGACGCTGATGCCTCCGGTCGACATGTTGCCGGTCAGGGCCAGCTTCACCATCTTGTCCGCGGGCGGAACCCCGTCCATACCGAAGCCCTGCTCGCGGACGAGCTCGATCGCGGCGTCGTCCACCTTGATCCGGGTGAGTACCTTCTCGTGACCGACACCGCGTCGCGGGTCGGAGTTGGTGATGTCGACGAGTTCTTGCACGGTGTGCTCGCCGTCGCCCACAACGTGCGCGGGGACGCGCTCGGCGATCGCCGCCATGCGTCCGCCGATGATCAGGCAGCGGTAGTCCTTGCCGGTGATGAACGACTCCACCTGGACGACGCCGCGCCGCGACTGCGCCTGCGCGATCACGAATGCGTCCCGCACCTCCTCCTCGAAGGTGAGGTTCAGGACGACGCCGCGTCCGTGGTTGCCGTCGAGCGGCTTGACGACCACCGGGAAGCCCACGCGTCGAGCGGCGGACACCGCGCCATCGGCGGTGCGCACGGTCTCCGCCTTGGGCACCGGCAGCCCGGCAGAGGCGAGCAGCCTGGTGGTGAGGTTCTTGTCGCCGGCGATGTCGACAGCGAGTGCGGAGGTCTGCGAGGTCATCGTGGCGCGGATGCGCTGGGCGTGCACGCCCTGACCCAGCTGGACGAGCGAGTGCTCGTTCAGGCGGGTCCAGGGAATGTCGCGGCTGACAGCCTCTTCGATGATGGCGCCGGTGGACGGCCCGAACGCGGTGCGTCCGGCGCGTACCAGGAACTCGTCGAGGGCGGTGGCGAAGTCGAAGCCTTCCTCGGGCTGCACAAGATGGTTGACCAGTCGCACCGCGAGTTCGCCCGCCGCCAGGCCCACCCGCTCGTCCATGAAGCCGTAGATGACGTTGTAGACACCCACCTCGTCGCGTACGGCTCGGGTCTTGCCGCGCCGCATGTCGTGGCCGGCCTCCTGCTGCAGTTGCAGTGCGATGTGCTCGGCGACATGGCCCAGCCACGTGCCCTCGCGCAGCCGCTCGACGAAACCGCCCCGTTGGCCGCGGGAACACGTGTGGGCTTCGATGTTCGGCAGCAACTCGACCAGCTGGTCGGTGAACCCGGGCAACAGGTTGGTCGGGTACTGCTCCAACACGCCGAGGTCGACGACCACGTGGATGGCCTGCTCGTACGACCACACGTTCGGACCCCGGTACACGCGGGTCGAACGGATGGTGAGCTCCGGGGCCGCGGGTTCGGTCGGGGTCTGCGAAGGCGTTTCGGTCATGTGCTCACTTCCGGTTCAGGCTCGGTAGCCCAGTGCTGGTTCAGTGCTGGTTCAGTGCTGGGATCAGTGGTGCCGCAACGCGGCTGCGGCCGTGGCGGTGTCGTGCTGGTCGCGGCCGGACTGGACGGCGACATCGGCGTACTTCTCGACGAAGTCGACAAGCGTGGCGGTCTCCAGGTCGAAGGTGGCACCGAACGGCAGCGTGTGGACAACGGCGCCGGTGACCAGCAGCGGTGCATCGCGCCGTGCTTCGTGGGCGTCGGTGATCGCCTTGCGGGCGTCGACCACGAACACCGCGCCGCTGCCGACGACGGTCAGCTCGGTTTCGTCGGTGATCTCTGCGGCGGTGTCCTCGTCGATGCCCATGCCCAGCAGTGACGGCGATCCGGCGACCAGAGACAGCAGGCGTCCGTACCGGGCGCGCTGGTCGAAGTGTTGGTCGACGATGACGCCGGGCAGCAGGCCGAGCCCGGCGGTGAGCTGCGACGACCGCTGCCGCGGGGTCACGCCTTCCTCGCCCATCGAGATCATGAACTGGCTCATGATCGACGCACCCGCGGACGTGCCGGCGATCACCGCCCCACGCTGATAAGCGCGCAATAGTGCGGCGCCGAGCGGCGTCCCGACGATCAACTGGCTCAGCTTCAGCTGGTTGCCCCCGGAGATGAAGATGCCGGTCGACTCGTCGACGCGTCGGATGAGTTCCTCGTCGTTACTGGCGATCCGGTTGCGCGGGTTGACCTCGTCGATCGACTCGCAGCCCAGTCGGCTGAAGACTGTCGAGTAGACCTCGACAACCTCGTCGGGCACGGACGACGCGGTGGGAATGACGACAAGTTTCGCCTTGCGTCCACCGGCCAGCCGGACGAAACGACGCAGGATCGTGACGCGTCCGACCTTGTCCTCGGCGCCGCCGATGATGAGCAGGGAACGAGAACCTGGTTTACGCATGGTGGGGATTGTAGGCAGCGGTGGTTTCCACGGTGTCTGCTTCCTCCACATCGTCGCGGGAAATGCCGAGCAGGAACAGCACTGAGTCCAGGTAGGGCACGTTGACGGTGGTGTCAGCCTGCTGCTGGACTACTGGTTTGGCGTTGAAGGCGATGCCGATGCCGGCGGTCGCGAGCATGTCGAGATCGTTGGCGCCGTCACCGACGGCGACGGTGCGTTCGAGGGGGAGTCCGGCGAGGTCAGCCCACTCGCGCAGGGTGCGGGCTTTCTCGGCGCGATCGATCACCGGCCCGGCAACGCGTCCGGTCAGCCGGCCGTCCTCGATTTCGAGGGCGTTGGCGCGAGCGTGGTCGATGCCGAGTTCAGCCGCCAGCGGCCCGACGATCTCGATGAAACCGCCGGACACGACCCCCACGCTGTATCCGAGACGCCGGACCGTGCGCACCAACGTGCGGGCGCCGGGTGTCAGGCGCACCTGGTCACGTACCTCGTCCAGCACACTCACCGGCAGACCGGCGAGTGCCTCGACCCGGGCGTGCAGGCTCTCGGTGAAGTCGATCTCGCCGCGCATCGCCCGTTCGGTGACGGCGGCAACTTCCTGTTCGCGTCCGGCGTACCGGGCGAGCAACTCGATCACCTCGTCCTGGATCAACGTGCTGTCGACATCCATCACCAGCAGGCGGCGTCCACGGCGCGCCAAGCCGCCCGCGGCTACAGCGATGTCGATACCGAACTGCGCTGCAACCATTGCGAGTTCACGCTTGAGTTCGGCGACATCGGCGCCGGACGCATCGAATTCCATGGCCGTGACCGGCGTCCGTGCCAGCCGGCGGATGCGGTCGATGCTGGCGCCGGATGCAGTGATGCGATCGGTGACCGCGCCGACCGCCTCGACCGACAACCGATCACCGAGCACGACGACGTACGCGCGTCCAGGACGCCGGGGTGCGTTGTCGCCGTGGCCCTCGACGAGGTGAAGGTCGAGTTCGTGTTCGTGCGCCCAGGCGTCCAGTCGCGGCCTGGCGTGCAACACGCTCTCGGCGTTGCCGAGCAGGGCGCACAGCGTGAGTCGGCCACGCACCACGACTTGCTCGAGGTCCAACACCGGTGCATCGGAGGGCAATTGGCGCAACAGAGCGTTGGTAATGCCCGGCTGGTCGACTGCGGAAACCGTCAGCAGGAGGGTGTCGACCGAAGCCGACGGAACAGCGGCCCCGGTCACGGGAGGATGACCGTCCCCTTGCCGACGACGACGATGCCGGACTCTGAGACGGTGAACCCACGGTCGCGGTCGTGCGCATGATCGATGCCGATGTTCGTACCCGCCGGCACCACGACATCCTTGTCGATGATCGCGCGCCGGATGCGGCAGTTGCGGCCGATCTCAACGTTGTTCAAGACCACCGAGTCGCTGACCTCGGAGAAGCTGTGGGTGCGGACGTTGGGGGACAGCACCGAGTTGCGGATCGTCGATCCGCTGACGATGCACCCCTGCGACACGATCGACCCCACCGCGTAGCCGGCGATCTCCGAAGCGCCCGTGGTGAACTTCGCCGGCGGGAAGTTGCCCGGGCTCGTGCGGATCGGCCAGTCGTAGTTGTAGACGTTGAAGATCGGGTGGATCGAGGTGAGGTCCATGTGAGACTCGTAGTAGGAGTCGATGGTGCCGACGTCACGCCAGTAGCCGAAGTCGCGCTCGGTCGCGCCGGGCACCTCAGTGTCCTTGAAGTCGTAGACGTACGCCTCACCGCGGTCGACGAACCAAGGGACGATGTCGCCACCCATGTCGTGATCGCTGGACTCGTTGCTGGCGTCGGCGGTGACTGCGTCGACGAGGTCCCTGGTGGTGAAGATGTAGTTGCCCATCGAGGCGAGCACTTCGTCCGGGCTGTCCGCCAGGCCCTCCGGGTCGGACGGCTTCTCCAGGAACGCACGCACCTTGCCCGGTGTCTGCGGGTCGAGGTCGATGACGCCGAACTGGTTCGCCAGCGAGATGGGCTGGCGGATCGCGGCGACGGTAGCGGCCGCCCCGGACTCGATGTGCCGGCTGAGCATCTGGCTGAAGTCCATACGGTAGACGTGGTCGGCGCCGACGACCACGACGTACTCCGGCCGCTCGTCATGAATCAGGTTGAGGCTCTGGAAGATCGCGTCGGCCGAACCGGCGAACCAATGTTTGCCGACGCGCTGCTGCGCGGGCACGGGAGCGACATAGTTGTCGAGCATCGTGGACATGCGCCAGGTCTTCGTGACGTGCCGGTCGAGGCTGTGCGACTTGTACTGGGTGAGGACGACGATCTTCAGGTAACCGCTGTTCACCAGGTTCGACAACGCGAAGTCGATGAGGCGGTAGATGCCGCCGAACGGGACGGCCGGCTTCGCACGATCCTGCGTCAGCGGCATCAGACGTTTGCCTTCGCCTCCGGCGAGGACGATGGCCAGCACTTTCGGACCCTTGGAAACCATGGGTCCAACCTATGACGTTCGAGGTCGTCGGTGCGGGGAACGTCCGGTTGACGTCCGTCGACATCTCGCACCCTGGGCAGCGGTAGCGTTTCGAGCATGCGAGTGGACGTGCTGACCAAGGAGTACCCACCCAACATCTACGGCGGGGCCGGCGTTCACGTCGCCGAGCTCGTCCGGGCGTTGCGCGGCATCGGGCAGGAGGTGGCGGTGCGAGCGTTCGGCAAACCGCAGGACGAGCCGGATACCTACGGCTATCCCGATCTGCCGGAGTTGGCGGACGCGAACGGTGCGCTCAAGACGCTCGGCGTCGATCTCACGATCGCGCAGGACTGCGGCGAGGCCGACCTGGTGCATTCGCACACCTGGTACGCGAACATGGCCGGTCACCTGGCCTCGATGCTCTACGGCATCCCGCACGTGATCAGCGCACATAGCCTGGAGCCGCTGCGTCCGTGGAAGGCCGAGCAACTCGGCGGCGGCTACCAGGTTTCGTCGTACGTCGAGCGCACCGCGTACGAGCACGCGGCGGCGATCATCGCGGTGAGCGACGGCATGCGCAAGGATGTGCTGCGGTGTTACCCCGACATCGATCCCGACAAGGTGCGAGTCATCCACAACGGCATCGACTCCGAACTGTGGCAGCGGGATTCGTCGGACGAGGGCAAGGAGATCGCGCGAAAGTACGGCGCCGACCCCGACAAGCCGTCCGTCGTATTCGTCGGACGCATCACTCGCCAGAAGGGCATGCCCTACCTGCTGCGCGCCTGCCGCGAACTGCCGGACGAGGTCCAGCTCATCCTGTGTGCCGGGGCGCCGGACACCCCGGAGATCCTGCAGGAGGTCAAGGGCCTCGTCGACGAGCTGCGCGACAACCGCACCGCACCCGTCATCTGGATCGACGAGATGCTTCCGCGCAAGGAAGTCATCGCACTGCTCTCTGCTGCAACGGTTTTCGTCTGCCCATCGGTGTACGAGCCGCTTGGCATCGTGAACCTCGAGGCAATGGCCTGCGAGGCCGCGGTCGTGGGAACGGCGACCGGTGGCATCCCCGAAGTCGTTGCGGACGGCGAGACCGGTTGGTTGGTCCCTATCGAACAGGTCTCCGACGGCACCGGCACCCCGGTCGACCCCGACAAGTTCGTCGCCGACCTGGCCGCGACACTCAACGAAGCTGTTTCGGATCCCGAAGAGGCCGAGCGTCGTGGCCGCGCCGGCCGGGAGCGCGCCGTGGAGAAGTTCGGCTGGGACGCGATCGCCGAGAAGACCAAGGCGGCGTACGAGGAGATCGTCGCTCAGTACTCCAAGAGGGACTGAACGCTCAGATCGGTCGGGTGGCTTCGATGAGGTGGCGCGTCGAGTGCGCCACGAACGGATGGCCGGTCCGCATCTGCGCGTCCAGCTCTCTGAGTGGTTCCTCGTAGCGGACAACGTCGAAGTCGGGGACCCACCAGACGCATTTGCGGAGGATCCAGACAACAGCGCCGATGTCGAAGAACTCCATTCGACATCGAGCCGTCCGCAATCGGTCGACCGTCAGGCCCGCCGCTCGCGCTTCGGCAGCCTCAGCCTTCGGATCACGACCGCTGCGCTGTTGGGGCGACAACGGGCCGAGCATGAACTCGATGAGCTCGAACGCGGAGGACGGCCCGACGTGCTGGGCGAGGTAGCACCCTCCAGGACGGAGAACCCGGTGGATTTCCGACCAGTCGGGTTTCACCGGGTGCCGTGAGCTGACCACGTCGAATGATGAGTCGTCGAACGGCAGCCCGCCGCCGGTGTCTGTCGCCACGACGCGAACGCCGCGGGCGCCCAGGATCTCGCGGGCACGTTCCGCGTTCGGTGCCCAGGATTCGGTCACGACCATGGTGCGGGGCAAACAGGACGCCTCGTTGACGACCTCTCCGCCACCGGTGTCGATGTCCAGCGCGCTACCGGCATGTGCCAGCCGCTGCTCCAGCAAGCGCGCATAACCCCACGACGGTCGCTGCTCATTGGCTCGACCTTCGAGCCAACCGAAACCCCAACCGGTCACGTCGGCATCCTCGGCCTCGGTCACGAGGTCTTCGAACGAGCGCATGAAGCAGACCATCTCCCACCCGACGCGACGCTGCAATCGATTTCGGCCGGATAGAGGCACCCGAGGACCGAGGGGGCGACGTCGTCGGTGCGCTACGTCATGACCTTCGCGCCGGCTGAAAGCGGTTGTCGCCCAACAGTGATTACGGTGGAATGACACCATGACCGACACTGTCAGCATCCGTCCGCTCCGGGTGACCGACGCCGGCGAAATGGCCATCGTTCTCGCCGATCACGACCTCTACGAGTTCACCGGCGGTGAACCGCCGAGCCGGTCCGATCTGGAGAGGCGTTACGCCGCCCAGGTCCGTGGGGATTCTCCGGACGGAACCGAGGTATGGATCAACCACGTCGTCGTCGCCGGAGGACAGCAGGAGGCTGTGGGTTACGTGCAGGCGACCGTCCGAGCTGATGGGGGCCCGGCCGAGATCGCTTGGGTCATCGGCCGACCGTGGCAGCGTCACGGCTACGCGACCCGCGCGGCCTCGTTACTCCTCGAGGAACTGCGCGCTCGAGGAGTCGAGGAGATCGTCGCTCACATCCATCCGAATCACGAGGCGTCCCAGCGCATCGCGCGTCATCTGGGATTGCAACCTACCCAGATCACGGAGGACGGTGAAACGCGCTGGGTCGGCCGCGTGGGGTAAGAGGTCGCGGGCTCACCCTCTGCAATGCAGCAAAAGTGCCTACGTGGTGGCCAGGTCGAGCAGCCACTCATCCACTCGCTCGTATCGCTGAGCGAGCGGATGGTGGAAGAAGACACTCTCGTGTCGGATGGGTCCCACGACGGCAACGCTGCAAACCCTGCCACCTTCAGCTTGTGCCAGCGCGACTCCGAGTTCGACGAACATGCCTCGGCCGTCGTGCTCAGTGGCAAGAACGACAACGGCGTCCGCTCGAAGCACTGCGGAGATCATCATCGTCGCCAGCTGTGCTGACTTCTCGGGGTCCGTAGCGAAGCCCTCGACGAAGGACATGTCCCGCGTCCAGTCGTATGTGATCTCGTGCCCGGCCGCGATCAGGAGGTCCCGGGTCTGCTGAACGACCGGAGCAGCAGCGAGCGGCGCTGCGATGTAGATCTTCATCACCACAGTTTCGCGGACCCCACCGACAAGCCGTGCGGATGTCTGAGCCGAGGTTCAATGCCCTGTTCGTCGCGCCGCGACTCGGTCAGCCGGTGTTGTGGAATTCGATCCAGTGCAGGTTGAGGGGTTCCCAGGATTGTCGTTCGTACGGTTTCGCCGGCTCTGCTGGCTTGGAGTACGTGCCGGGTGGGGTTGCTGGGTCGGGTGGTCGGTAGCCGAAGCGGTCGCCGTACCGGTCGTGGAACGTGAAGAACCCTGGTGCCATCGTGGTGATGGTGAAGTCGCCGGCGTGTAACCGGTCGTGGTGGAAGGGGCAGAGGCTGATCAGGTTGCCCAGGTCGGTGTTGCCACCTTTGGCCCAGTGGATGACGTGGTGGACCTCGACGTACCGGTGGGTTCCGCACCCTGGGAACCGGCAGCCGTGGTCCCGGTCGTGCACGAGGCGGAGGGTGCGGCGCGGGACGATGCGTTGGGTGCGTCCGACGTCGACGGGGAACCCGTTCTTCTTGATGATCGGCACGATCAGCCCGTCACAGGAGAGTTTCTCGCGGAGTGCGGGTGGGAGGGCTCCGGCACCGCCCGACCAGCCGTGTCCGTGGGCGTCGAGGTGGAACAGCACCCGGTAGGTGTCCGCCCGACCCGACACCCCCTGAGTGCCGGCGTGGAGGGAGTGGAGCATGGCTTCGAGGAACGCGTCCGCCAGAGTGATCCGTGGTTTCCCAGCCGCGTCCAAACCTTCACCCGAGTCGGCACCGAGGTGGGTGCCGCCGAACGCGGCCGGAATCCATTGAGCCGTGGTGTCTTGGTCGGACTCGATTGCGGGGTCCTGGCCGCAGTCCTGATCGCAGTTGTTGTCGCCATCACTGTCGGTGTGGCGGGTTTGTTGGAACAGCGCGTTCTTGGCTTCGTTCAACACTTGCTCGAGGAGTTCGCCCTGGTCGACGGGTCCGTCGAACTCCAAGTGGTAGCGGCCTTTGTCGAACCAGGACCGTAGTTGCGCGGGCCGGGTGGACGGCTCGGGTTCGGGCACCTCGTCCTCGTCCACATCGTCGTCCAAGTTGTCGTCGGTGTCATCAGCGGGGAAGGGGTATTTCGCGACGGCCCGTCGGAGTTGGCCGACGTCGCAGTGTGGTGCGAGGCGGGTGACGTCTTCGTCGAATCCGGCCGGGACATGACGGGCGATGACCGCCAGTTGGTGGAACGTGATCTCGGTGCGTTCGAACGCGGCGATCGCGTGCGGGAGTTCGTTCGCGCGGGAGGCGATGCGGACGATGTCTGTTGCGGCGGCGCGGGAGACGCCGGCGAAGCAGGTCAACCAGTGTTCCGGGGACCGGATCCCGGAGACAGCCCAGTGCTGTTCGGTGAGGGATTCGCGCATCACGGTGATGAGGTCGGCGTACGCGCCGGTGAGGGCACCTGCGGCGCGTTCCAGGTCGTACCTGGCCACGTACGCGGGGTCGTACTCGGCCGGGTTGTCGAGCACAGCCTTCGACGAAAACGGTTCGGGTTCAACCGTTTCCGTGGCGCCGACTGCTTCGTTCTCCCTCATACGAATAGTCAACCATCGAGCACTGACAACCTCCGGGTGGTCCGGTTTGCGGGCTCTTCACAGATGAGGGTAGGGCTGTGGTGCGACCTGGGGCGGCACGTCGGTGTCGGGGGTGAGGGTCGAGGTCTTCCGATGATGGGAGTTCTCACACAACCCGTCCAGAAGACCTCGACGTGCCTGACGCTACCTTCACGCGCCCTGACCTGACTACCTTCACCCGCCTCGACGGCCTCGGTCTGGAGGTCACCGGCCAGCTGCTCGAGCCTGACCGGTCCGTGCTGGCGTGCCGGGTCGTGGAGCCGGACGACTGGTGCAGGCGGTGTGGCTGCCAGGGCGTGCCCCGTGACACGGTGAGCAGGGAGTTGGCGCACGAGCCGTTCGGGTGGCGCCCTACCACGCTGGTGCTCACCGTGCGCCGCTACCGCTGCAAGGAGTGCTCGCACGTGTGGCGTCAGGACACCACCGCTGCGGCGCCGCCGCCGGCCAAGATCTCCCTGGACCGTCCCCGGTTTGGTGGCTCTTCCGAGTTGCGGTGGGGGTGAGAGGCGCGCCGGTATGAGCTTGGCTGCGGGGTGAGGGACGTCGAGGCCTTCAGGATCAGTGGCGACCAAGCACACCGTTCCGAAGGACCTCGACGTTGTCCGAGCCTACGGCGCACATCGCTGCGCGCTGCCATCGCGACACCCGCTACTGCTCGCGCTGCGATCTTTTGGTCGGGCTCGGTGAATTGCGCGTGACCGCCGTCGAGTACGACCACGACGTCGGGCTGCTGGTCGTTGGTGTGGAGTCGCCCCGGACGCCGATGGGCTGCCCGAGCTGCGGCGTGATTGCGCACAGCCACGGCCGCAGTGACGTCACGCTGGTCGACGCGCCGTGCTTCGACCGCCCGGTCCAAGTGGTGTGGCGCAAGCGGATCTGGCGTTGCCAGGAGGCAGCCTGCCCGAGGAAGGCGTTCACCGAGCAAGACGAGGACATCGCTCGACCGCGGGCGCTGCTGACTACGCGGGCCTGCTGGTGGGCGATCAATCAGATCCGCCGTGAGCACGGCTCGATCAGCGGGATCGCCCGACAGTTGGGGACGACGTGGAACACGGTGTGGTCCTCGATCCGGCCACTTCTGCAGGAGATGGCCGACGACGAGGATCGGTTCGCCGGCGTGACGCGACTCGGCGTGGACGAGCACGTGTGGCATCACGTGTCCGAGTTCCCGATCGCCGAGGGTGGCCGCGGTCCGAAGCAGCTGACCGGGATGGTCGACCTGACACCCGACGTTGACGGCAAGCCGCGGGCGCGGTTGCTGGACCTGGTGCCGGGCCGGTCCGGGAAGGTGTACAGCGACTGGCTTGCCGAACGTGGCCAGGAGTTCCGTGACGGTGTCGTGGTCGCCACACTGGACCCGTTCCACGGCTACAAGAACGCCATCGATGACCAGCTCGAGGACGCGGTCGCGGTCCTGGACGCGTTCCATGTCGTCAAGCTCGGTACCCAGGCCGTGGATGAGGTCCGCCGTCGGGTGCAGCAGGAGATCCATGGTCACCGTGGCCGCAAGAACGACCCGCTCTATGGCATCCGCACGATCCTGCGCTGCGGGCAGGAGAAGCTCACCGACCGGCAACGGGCACGGCTCGACCGTGCGATCGCTGCCGACGAACGTCACGACGAAGTGCTCGTCGCGTGGCTGTGCACCCAACAGCTCCGGTCGGCCTACCAGGCCAAGAGCACGGTCGAGGGCCGGCGGATCGCGGAGAAAATCCTGGCCTCGCTGCCGACCTGTCCGATCCCGGAGATCCGACGGCTCGGTAAGACCCTGAAGCAGTGGCGGGCAGCGTTCCTGGCCTACTTCGACACCAGCCGCGCCAACAACGGCGGCACGGAGGCGATCAACGGCCTGATCGAGCTCCACCGACGCGTCGCCCGAGGCTTCCGCAACCGCGAGCACTACCGGCTACGCATGCTGCTCATCGGCGGCGGGCTCACTCACCCCCACCTCAGGTAGGAAGAGCCGGTTTGGTGGATAGTTGGGTAAGTCGTGATTCCTTTCTGAACTGAAAGGAAGTCGGATGGGTTCGACGGCTTCGGGAGGAAGTCAAGCACGCCCGCATGGAGGCGGAGTTCGCAAAAAAAGTAGCGTCCTGGTTCGCGAAAGACCAGCGGTGAAGTACGCCGCGATCGCGGACTGGGCTGACCGTGGCGAGTATCCGGTGGATTTCATGTGCGAGCAGTTGGCCGTGTCGCCCTCCGGGTTCTATGCGTGGCGTGGCCGGGGGCCCAGCCCACGCGATCAGGACAACGATCGCCTGTTGGCGATCATCACCGAGGCCTACCGGCGGCTGCGCGGCAACCCTGGTGTTCGACGGATCCATGCCGAGCTGTGCGCCCTGGGCGAACGGGTCGGCAAGAATCGCGTCGCTCGCCTCATGCAGGCCGCCGGGCTGCGCGGACGCCACCCCCGTGTCTGGAAGCGCACGACCACCAGCGGCCCGGACCCGGCGCCGGCCCCAGACCGGCTCATCACAGATGAGGGTGTAGGAGTTCCTGGCGCGTCGGTCCGGGGGTGAGGGTCGAGGTCTCCCGATGATGAGAGTTCTGACGCAACTCATCTGGAAGACCTCGACGTGCACAACGCTACCTTCACGACGCCTGACCTGACTACGTTCTGCCGCCTGGATGAGCTTGGTCTCCTCGCGACGGGTCAACGTCTTGAACCAGGCCGGGCGGTGCTGACGTGCCGGGTCGTTGAGGATGACCGGTGGTGTCACCGGTGCGGCTGCGAAGGGACCCCGCGGGGCAGCGTGGTCCGCCGGTTGGCCCACGAACCGTTCGGGTGGCGACCAACGACACTGCTGGTCACGGTACGGCGGTACCGGTGCACCGAGTGTGGGCATGTGTGGCGCCAAGACACCAGCCTCGCGGCCGAACCGCGAGCCACCTTGTCGCGGCGTGCGATGGCGTGGGCACTTGCCGCGATCGTGTGTCAGCACCTGACCGTCGCCCGGGTCGCTGAAGGACTCGGCGTTGCCTGGAACACCGCGAATGACGCGGTCCTCGCCGAGGGGTACCGGGTGTTGATCAACGACCCGGCCCGGTTCGAAGGTGTCACCGCGATCGGGGTCGATGAACACGTCTGGCGCCACACTCGGCACGGCGACAAGTACGTCACGGTGATCATCGATCTGACCCCGATCCAGGACGGCACCGGGCCAGCACGGTTGTTAGACATGGTTCCCGGCCGATCCAAGGCCGTGTTCAAGACTTGGCTCGCCGACCGTGACCCAGCGTGGCGTGAGACGGTGCAGGTCGTCGCGATGGATGGGTTCACCGGCTTCAAAACTGCTGCTACCGAAGAACTCCCGGACGCGACCACGGTGATGGACCCGTTTCATGTCGTCCGGTTAGCCGGTGACGCCCTGGACAAGTGCCGGCGCCGGGTCCAGCACGAGCTGCACGGCCACCGGGGTCGGGCCGGTGACCCTTTGTACCGTGCGCGGCGCACGCTGCATACCGGAGCGGACCTGCTCACCGACCGGCAGCAGGACCGCCTCACCGCGTTGTTCGCGGTCGAGGAGCATGTGGAAGTTGAGTGCACCTGGGGCATCTACCAGCGGATGATCGCGGCGTACCGGCACCGCGACCGTGCCACCGGCAAGAAGCTCATGACCGCCCTCATCGATTCGATCAGTACCGGTGTGCCCAAGGCCTTGACCGAGATCACCACCCTTGGCCGCACCCTGACCAAGCGGTCCGCCGACGTGCTGGCCTACTTCGACCGGCCTGGCACCAGCAACGGACCAACGGAGGCGATCAACGGTCGCCTCGAGCACCTACGCGGGTCGGCCCTCGGCTTCCGCAACCTCGCCCACTACATCGCCCGATCCCTCCTCGAAACCGGCGGCTTCAGACCTCAGCTACACCCTGGATTGTGATGAGCCCCCAGACCTGATCGGGCGCGACTTCACAGCCGAGCGGCCGAACCAGAAGTGGTGTTCTGATATCACCTACATCAAGACCTGGAACGGCTGGGCGTATCTGGCCATAGTCATCGACCTGCACTCCCGAGCCGTTGTGGGCTGGGCACTAGCCGACCACATGCGCACCGACCTTGTCATCGAGGCACTGACGCTGGCTATCGCGCGCCGCCGGCCACCGGCCGGAATCATCTTTCACAGCGACCGCGGGTCTCAATTCACATCGGCCGAATTCGCCACGTACTGTAAGGACCACCACATCCGGCGTTCCGTGGGTCGCACCGGGGATTGTTTCGACAACGCCGTCGCCGAGTCCTTCTTCGCGACCTACAAAAAGGAACTCATCCACACCCGCCCCTGGGTAAACCTGTCCACATTGCGGAAAGAGACCTTCACCTGATTGCGGAAAGAGACCTTCACCTGATTGCGGAAAGAGACCTTCACCTGGATCGAGCACTACGACAATAGACAGCGCCGCCATTCACACTTGGGATACCTCACCCCAGCCGAATGGGACAAAGGACATCGCACACTCACAGGAATCGCAGCCTAAACCACACTCCGAAAAATCGGGGACACTCCACCCGCGCCGGCCTGCGGTGGGGTCTGGTCGGGATCGTCGTCGGCCACCTGTCGATGGCCCGAGTTGCCGAAGGACTGGGCGTGGCGTGGAACACCGCCAACGACGCGGTCCTGGCTGAGGTCCGGCGTCTGCTCATCGAGGACCCGACCCGCCTGGACGGTGTCAAGGTCGTCGGGGTCGATGAGCACGTGTGGCGGCACACCCGGCGCGGTGACAAGTACGTCACCGTGATCATCGACCTCACCCCGGTCCGGGACGGCACCGGGCCCTCACGCCTGCTGGACGTGGTCGAAGGTCGGTCGAAGAAGGCGTTCAAGGACTGGCTGGCCGAGCGGGACCAGGCTTGGCGCGATGGGATCGAGGTCGTGGCCATGGATGGGTTCGCGGGCTTCAAGACCGCCACCACCGAGGAGCTGCCGGACGCCGTCACGGTGATGGATCCCTTCCACGTCATCCGGTTGGCCGGGGACGCTCTCGATGAGTGCCGCCGCCGAGTCCAGCAGGAACTGCACGGACACCGCGGACGCAAGGGCGACCCGCTCTACACCGCGCGGCGGACCCTGCACACCGGGGCTGACCTGCTCACCGACCGCCAGCACGAGCGCCTTGACAAGCTCTTCGCTGGGGACCGGCACGTGCAAGTCGAGTGCACCTGGGGGATCTACCAGCGCGTGATCTCCGCCTACCGTCACCCCGACCGGGCAGCCGGCCGCGTCGAGATGAGCTTCGTGATCGACGCCCTCGCCGACAGTGTGCCTGAGGCGTTGGTAGAACTGCGCAAGCTCGGCCGCACCCTGACCAGACGCGCCTGCGACGTCCTGGCCTACTTCGACCGGCCGCGCACGAGCAACGGACCTACCGAAGCCGTGAACGGTCGCCTCGAGCACCTGCGTGGCCTGGCCCTCGGCTTCCGCAACCTCACCAACTACATCGCCCGCGCACTCCTCGAAGCCGGCGGATTCAGACCACACCTACACCCCGAATTGTGAAGAGCCGCTTACGTTTGCTTCGTCGTTGACGCGTTCTCCCGGATGATCGTCGGGTGGCGGTGCGTGTCACACATGCGCACCGAGATGATCCTCGACGCGATCGAGATGGGGTGCTGGTCCCGCGGCGCTCACCACGACGATCTCCGCTGCCACGGCGACGCAGGGTCCCAAATCACGTCCATTCGCTACGGCGAACGTCTCGCCGAGATAGGCGCGACGCCATCTATTGGGACCGTCGGCGACAGTTATGACAGCGCCCTCGCTGAGACCGTGAACGGCTACTACAAGACCGAACTCGTCCGCGGCCCCGCCCGTCCCGGACCGTGGCGGACGGTCGAGGACCTCGAGCTCGCGACCCTCGGATGGGTGCACTGGCACGACACCCCAGCGCCTACACGGCTACCCCAGACTCAGGGCGCTTCACTTCACGCCTTTTCAGTCTCGGGGTGGGCGGTCTGGTCCGCGAGGAGACGAGCGGCCTCCGCAGCGTATGGTGCTTCCACTTGGACCTCGTAGTGGCCCGCCTCAAGGGTCTTCAGTGAGTCGAAGTCCCGTCGGCCGCCCGTAGCCAGGTGTCCAAGGAAGTAAAGCAAAGCGCCCCAAACTGCGCCAGAGGCGACCGAGATGATCACGATGGCCAGCCAACCGAATCCGGGGGCGAACAGCCCGAACAGCAGACCTAGCAGAGCACCGAACCATGCTCCAACGGCTGCGCCCCGTAGCGCAGCCTTTCCTCCTGTCAAGCGACCGAGTACCTGCTCGACAACACGAACGTCAAGCCCCACGATCGTCACTCGTTCCACAGCGAAGCCGGCGTCGGAAAGACGGTCAACCGCTGCCTGCGCACTGGTGTAGTCAGAGAACTGCGCGATCGTTTGCTTCCAGCGGGGGTCATTGGTGAACGAGAACTCATTAGCCTCCTGCTCCGGAGGGTTGTTGCGAGGGGTCTCGGGGCTGGTCATGGGCGTACTCCTTCAGTGAAAACTGGATGAACCACCGTGCTAAAACCAGAAGGCTGGGTGCATGCCCGTCTTCCGGTCTTGCAAGGACGGGTGTTGCCCCGTTCGGCATCAGGGAAAGGTCGCCCTTGTTTGCTTTCGGCGCGTGCCGCGAACGAGAAGCATGGAGTTGGGTTGTTCCGTGCCCTTCATCCGCGGCATGTTCTATGTCGGTGTGGGGCTTGTCGTCTTGCTAACTTTGGCTCGTCGATGGGTCTCCGGCCGGGCGTTACTCCTGAGTCGAGTGCTGACTCAGGACATGAATTCCCGATATGGTGGGGTCGGACGTATCAGACTATGTCCATAGTAGTGTGGTCACTCCGTGGGTGCAACTACTACCTCTTTGTTTTTCGGGCTCTTCACCGATGAGGGATGCTCCTATATTGCGCAACCGGGTGGCTGCTGGGTGGCGAGGTAGTCGCGGTAGGTGATGATCGCGGCGCGGTTGGAGGTGTGTCCGCGTTCGATGTGAGAGACGGTGGCCATGGACCAGTGCAGGTCGTGCGCGGCGGTCTCGATGGTGATCCCGGCGGCCTGACGCATCGGGCGGAGCTGGGTGGTGCTGATCGGCTCTGGAGGGTTCGTGAGCAGGTGGTAAACCTCTCGTGCGATCGCGCGCTTGAGGCACCGCAGGATCTCTTTGCTGGTCTTGCCCGCGGCTCGTCTGCTGGCGGTGTAGTCACGGGTGCGCTGGTCGGTGTGGAGCCGGACGACGGCGACGCGATGCAGGGCGCGGTTCGCGTGACGGTTGCCACCGCGGTTGAGCCGGTGACGGGTGATCTTGCCAGAGGAGGCCGGCACCGGGCAGGCGCCGCACAGGGCGGCGAAGGCTGCCTCGCTGCTGATTCGGTCGGGGTTTTCGCCGGCGGCGATCAGTAGGTCGGCAGCGCAGATGACGCCGACCCCTTTGGCCTGGAGCAGCGCCGGGTTCACGCGCGTGACTAGGTCGTCGAGCGTCTGCTCGTGCGCATCGGTCTCGATGCGCAACTGCTGAACGCGGCGGGCCAGAGCTCGCAACGCCGTCAGGGTGTGTTCGGCGACTACGTCGTCGGGGTCGTGCAGCCGGATCTTGGCCAGCGCGGCGATCAACGGTTTGCCGCGCAGCGCCCGGTATCTGGCTCGGATCGGCTCGGGTGCGGTGACCAGGATGTCCCGGATCTGCAGCACCGCGTCGGTGGTCGCGGCAACGGCTGACCTGCGGGCGGTCGCCACGACACGGATCGCCTCCACGCGTCCGTCACGGTCCTTGGGGACCGAACAGTTCGTGCCGGCCAACGCGGTCTCCGCGGCGGCGTAGGCATCGATCTCGTCGGACTTGCCACGCATCCGGCGGATCTGCCGACTTGGGCGCAAGACCTCCAGCACTGGCACCCCAGCAGAGCTCAGATATCGGGCCAGACCCGCGCCGTAGGATCCGGTGCCCTCGACACCCACCTTGGCCACCGTCCCGAACCCGGCAATGAAGGCAGCCAAAGCCCGATAGCCGGCCGTAGTGGTCGGGAACTGCGCAGCACCCAGGTGCTGACCTGTCGCGGTGATCACCGCGGCGTGATGAGTGTCCTTGTGTGTGTCGACACCCGCGATGACGACTAGCTGATTCATCAGGTTGTGCCCTTTCCTTCCAACGGTTCACCATGGAAGGCGTCGGCCGGACCGGTCAGACAACACGTTGACGAAACCGGGCTGAATCGGCGGGTCACGCTCCTATCAGGTCATGGCTGGTTCGGTCGGCACTCCACTACTCCTGCTTGCTCCGAGCAGTAGACAGATCCCTCGGAAGACAGGACCCTCAAGGAGCCCGTCAGTGTAGGCGTCGGGTCATGCCACTCAGTGCCCTTCAAGTATCAACGTGTAGCTGTGGTGCGACCTGGGGCGGCGCGTCGGTGTCGGGGGTGAGGGTCGAGGTCTTCCGATGATGGGAGTTCTCACACAACCCGTCCAGAAGACCTCGACGTGCCTGACGCTACCTTCACGCGCCCTGACCTGACTACCTTCACCCGCCTCGACGGCCTCGGTCTGGAGGTCACCGGCCAGCTGCTCGAGCCTGACCGGTCCGTGCTGGCGTGCCGGGTCGTGGAGCCGGACGACTGGTGCAGGCGGTGCGGCTGCCAGGGCGTGCCCCGTGACACGGTGAGCAGGGAGTTGGCGCACGAGCCGTTCGGGTGGCGCCCTACCACGCTGGTGCTCACCGTGCGCCGCTACCGCTGCAAGGAGTGCTCGCACGTGTGGCGTCAGGACACCACCGCTGCGGCGCCGCCGCGGGCCAAGATCTCCCGCGCCGGCCTGCGGTGGGGTCTGGTCGGGATCGTCGTCGGCCACCTGTCGATGGCCCGAGTTGCCGAAGGACTGGGCGTGGCGTGGAACACCGCCAACGACGCGGTCCTGGCTGAGGTCCGGCGTCTGCTCATCGAGGACCCGACCCGCCTGGACGGTGTCAAGGTCGTCGGGGTCGATGAGCACGTGTGGCGGCACACCCGGCGCGGTGACAAGTACGTCACCGTGATCATCGACCTCACCCCGGTCCGGGACGGCACCGGGCCCTCACGCCTGCTGGACGTGGTCGAAGGTCGGTCGAAGAAGGCGTTCAAGGACTGGCTGGCCGAGCGGGACCAGGCTTGGCGCGATGGGATCGAGGTCGTGGCCATGGATGGGTTCGCGGGCTTCAAGACCGCCACCACCGAGGAGCTGCCGGACGCCGTCACGGTGATGGATCCCTTCCACGTCATCCGGTTGGCCGGGGACGCTCTCGATGAGTGCCGCCGCCGAGTCCAGCAGGAACTGCACGGACACCGCGGACGCAAGGGCGACCCGCTCTACACCGCGCGGCGGACCCTGCACACCGGGGCTGACCTGCTCACCGACCGCCAGCACGAGCGCCTTGACAAGCTCTTCGCTGGGGACCGGCACGTGCAAGTCGAGTGCACCTGGGGGATCTACCAGCGCGTGATCTCCGCCTACCGTCACCCCGACCGGGCAGCCGGCCGCGTCGAGATGAGCTTCGTGATCGACGCCCTCGCCGACAGTGTGCCTGAGGCGTTGGTAGAACTGCGCAAGCTCGGCCGCACCCTGACCAGACGCGCCTGCGACGTCCTGGCCTACTTCGACCGGCCGCGCACGAGCAACGGACCTACCGAAGCCGTGAACGGTCGCCTCGAGCACCTGCGTGGCCTGGCCCTCGGCTTCCGCAACCTCACCAACTACATCGCCCGCGCACTCCTCGAAGCCGGCGGATTCAGACCACACCTACACCCCGAATTGTGAAGAGCCGGTTTGCGTCGAGGGTTCGGCGTGGTTTCGGCACCGACGGACTCGTTCCTCATCCGTCGGGCTCAACCAGCGGGAGTGGTCCGGTTTGTGTCGAGGGGTTGGGGTGGTTTCGGCACCGACGGATTCGTTCCTCATCCGTCGGGCTCAACCAGCGGGGCGTGGTCAGGTTTCGTCGAGGGGTTGGGGTGGTTGAGTCAGCGGGCGTGGGCCTGTCTCGTCGGGGGGGTGTCCCTATGGTCTTCGTCAAGCGGCGGGGGTTTTCTGTTGGTAGAGGGTTCCGTCGCGAAGCATCGCGTACATCACGTCGCAGCGTCGTCGGGCGAGGCAGATGAGGGCGGCGTTGTGCTTCTTGCCTTGGCCGCGTTTGCGGTCGTAGTAGGCCCGCGAGGTCGGGTCGTGCAGTGCGGCGAACGCGGCGAGGAACATCGCTCGTTTGAGGTGCTTGTTGCCGCCTCGGGCGGGGTGCTCACCGCGGATCGAGGTGCCGGATCGGCGGGTGACGGGTGCGAGGCCGGCGTACGCGGCGAGGTGGCCGGAGGTGGGGAAGCTCGAGCCGTCGCCGACTTCGAGCAGGATCCGTGCGCCGGTCCTGACGCCGATGCCGGGCATCGAGGTCAGGACCGCGGCAAGAGGGTGGGCATCGAGCATGTCCTCCAGTTGGGTTCCCAGATCGGCGCGGTCGTGCAGCAGGCGAGCCAGTCCGGTCGCGAGTTTGGGCAGGACGAGCTCGGCGGCGCGGGTGCCAGGGACGGTGACGGTCTGCTCGGTGAGCGCTGTCTGGATGTCGTCGACGAGGCGTTGGTAGGAGCGGGGCGCGCGGGGTTTGGCGACGGCGAGCAACCGTCGCCGGCCGGCCGCGCGCAGGCCGGTCGGGCCACCGAAGCGGGTCAGGAGTTCGAGGACTGCTGGGTGTTGGATGCGTGGGCCGAGGACACGTTCGAGGGCTGGGTTCACTTGTGTCAGAAGGCCTCTGATCCGGTTTGCTTGTGCGGTGACCTGTCCGGCCAGGTCGTCATCGAAGCCGACGATGACTTCCAGGTCGGCCAGGGTGTCGTCGCCGACGTCGACCCGTCGCAGGGCGTGCGGCATCGACCGGGCGGCTTCGGCGATGACGTACGCGTCCCTTGCGTCGGTCTTGGCGTTGCCGGGGTGCAGGTCGGCGATACGGCGCATCGCCAGCCCGGGAAGGTAGGCGACGTCCACGCCCATGGCACGAGCAACCGCGACCGGCAGCGCGCCGATCGTTGCGGGTTGATCGACCACCACCAGCAGGCGACCGTGCGTGCCGAGTTTGGTCAGCAGGCCACGCAGCGACGACTCGTCTTGGGGCAACGGTTTGTCGTGCAGCCGTGTGCCATCGACGTTCAGCGCGCAGGCGTGGTGCGTCTGTTTGCCGACATCGAGCCCGATGTACACCGCGTAGTCAGGTCGAGACATGGTCCCTCCTCGTGCGTCCGAGCGGCTGGTCACCAGATCAGGCGCAGGAAGCCGACATCCACGTTACGAAGAGACCTACCCAGGCGTTCGGGCGGCCCGGTCCCTATCAGCGGTCCACCAGCGCCACCAGCACCCGGTGACAACACCCCCCGGATCATGCAAACGACAGGGGCAGTCAGTCATGCCGGGGCCGGCGACCAGGAGCCTTGCTTCAAGGCTCACCAAGACGGTAACGGGTCTCGATCGCGCTCGGTCGCTGGAGCTCCCTCACTACTCGACCACCGTGATCGGCTCAGGACAAGCGCAGGTACTCGGCTGACGGTTCACGCCGTCCCAGCAGCTCGGGTCAGCGGTCGGGGACTACGCCGGCCATGGTGAGGGCGGCGAGGTTGGTCGCGTCCGCGAGGACCTGGTCGCACTCGATCATCAGCCGCCGGAGCACCTCGTGCCGCTGGCTGTGTGCCGATGCACCGACGATCGGGTCATGGTCGAGCGCCGCCTCGGCTGCGGTCGACACGGTGGCCGCGCTCCAGATCGTCCGGGCAAACCGTGCAGGCATCCCGGCAGGCAGACCGAAGGCACCCGAGAGATGCCCCGCAGCTTCGTCCCGTTCGCTCGATCGCTGCCACGGGACGAGGTCGATGTCCACGAGTTCCGCCGTCGCAGAGGCGATTTCGGACTGCAGCCGTCGTTCGATGGACGAGCCGGTCAGCATTTCGATGCGGTGGGTCGGCGTGGGGGAGCAGTCGAAGGCACGAAGTTCGGCCCGCCAGCCCAGATCCTGTTCGGGTCCATACGGTTCGATCAACGGCACCAGGGCGCCGCCGATCATCGGCACGTATGCGCACTCACCCGCGTCCAAAGTCTCGGCCATCAGACTCGTCGAACCTCGAGGCATCGACTGCGCGTGACCGGGATGTGGCAGGGCACACAGCATCACCCGCTCACCGAGTTCACCCCACAGTTGCAATCGGTCGAGGTCGCCGCTCACGTCGTCGACGTCGGGGAAGGACCGCTCGATCACCGACGCGCCGAGCGCCTGACCGTTCCAAGCGGCCGTCGCCCACAGCGCCAGTCGGACCGATGCCGGGAGAGTGCCCATCCGGCCACCGTAGATGTTCCACCTGCCGGATAGGTTTGGGCCATGAGCGATGTGTTGGCGTTCGCCGGAGTGACCGTCGTCCGAGGCGACAAGAAGTTGCTCGACGACGTGACCTGGGAGGTGGAGGAGGGCGAGCGCTGGGTGGTGCTCGGCCCGAACGGTGCGGGTAAGACGACCCTGCTGCAGATCGCCGCAGCGCGGATGCACCCGTCATCGGGTGTTGCCGGCGTGCTGTCAGAGGTACTCGGCGCGGTGAACGTCTTCGAACTGCGCCCCCGCATCGGTCTGGCCTCGGCCGCGATCGCCGACCGGATTCCACGCGAGGAGCGGGTCGGCGACGTCGTCGTCACCGCGTCCTACGGAATGGTCGGACGCTGGCGCGAGCAGTACGACGAACTCGACCATGAGCGTGCGAAGGAACTCCTGGCGACCATCGGTGCCGACCACCTGATCGACCGCCGCTTCAGCACCTTGAGCGAGGGGGAGCGCAAGCGCGTCCAGATCGCGCGCGCCCTCATGGCTGACCCGGAACTCATGTTGCTCGACGAGCCCGCCGCGGGTCTTGACCTGGGTGGCCGCGAGGACCTCGTCCGCCGTCTGGGTGAGTTGGCCGAGGACGTCTATGCGCCCGCAATGGTCCTGGTGACCCATCACGTCGAGGAGATCCCGCCGGGATTCACCGACGTGTTGATGCTGCGGGCAGGACGCGTGGTTGCCGCCGGCCCCATCGAATCGACATTGACCGCCGAGAACCTCTCGGACGCTTTCGGGGTGCCGCTCGTGCTCGATCGGCACGAAGGTCCGAACGGTAACCGTTGGAGCGCACGCGCAACCTGAGACTGCGCCGATGACGTCGACAGCCCTTGGCTAATCTGCAGCAATGCCCTGGACCGAAGCCCTGCTGATCCTGCTTGCCGGAATGGCTGCAGGAACGATCAACACCATCGTCGGTTCGGGCACCCTGGTCACGTTCCCGACGCTGCTCGCATTCGGCGTACCAGCGGTCACCGCCAACGTGTCCAACACGATCGGTCTTGTGGCCGGGGGCCTCAGCGGCACCTGGGGCTACCGGCGCGAGGTGCGCTCGACCGCCGACCAGCTCAAGCGTCTGGCCCCGATGTCATTCCTCGGTGCGATCGTCGGCGCTCTGCTGCTCATCGCGTTGCCGGCCGAGGCCTTCGACGCAATCGTCCCAGTGCTCATCCTGGTCGGCGTCCTGCTGGTGATCTTCGGTCCGCGCATCCAGAAATGGGCCGCCGAGAATCACCCCGATCACGAGTCGCCCGGACGGCGGGTGCTGCTCGGTGTCGGGATCTTCGTCGCCGGGGTGTACGGCGGGTACTTCGGTGCGGCACAAGGGGTTCTGTTGATGGGAGTGATGAGCGTCCTGCTCGCACAACCGCTGCAGAAGCTCAACGGGATCAAGAACGTCCTGGGCACGATCGTCAACGCGGTCGCCGCCCTCACCTTCATCCTCGTCTCCCGCGAACACGTGGACTGGAAGATCGCCGGACTCATCGCGGCCGGCGCACTGATCGGAGGCTTCATCGGCGGCTCGGTCGGTCGCAAGCTCCCACCCAACGTCCTGCGAGGATTCATTGTGGTCGTGGGCATCGTTGCCATCGTCAACCTCCTGGTGAACTGAGTCGGCGATGACCGTGATCCGGATCGACGACCCGTCCGACGCGAGGGTCCGCGACTACTTCGGCCTGACCGACGTCGCGCTGCGCCGCGTCCTCGAACCCGCCGAGGGTCTCTATCTGGCCGAGAGCGAGAAGGTCATCCGTCGAGCGCTCGCCGCGGGCCACCGTCCGCGCTCGTTCCTGATGGCGCAGCGTTGGCTCGACGATCTGGCAGACCTCGTGGCCGATGCCGAACGAGACGACACTCCGGTCTTCGTGGCGGAGCCCGCCGTGATCGAGGCGATGACCGGTTTCCATCTGCACCGTGGAGCCCTGGCCTCGATGCATCGACCGGTGTTGCCTGCGTGGCAGCACGTGGTCGCCGACGCGCGGCGCATTCTGGTGATCGAGGACGTCGTCGACCACACGAACGTCGGGGCGATCTTCCGCTCGGCCGCAGCGATGGCTGCGGACGCCGTCCTCATCACGCCCCGGTGCGCCGACCCCCTCTACCGACGGGCTGTGCGGGTGTCGATGGGCACGGTGTTCCAGGTGCCGTGGACGCGGATCGAGCCATGGCCGTCCGCAATCGAGGAAATGCGCGAATCCGGTTGGTACGTCGCAGCGCTCGCGCTGGACGACGAGGCCCAAACGTTGGACGAACTCGCCGCAGCCGATCACGACCGGCTGTGTCTTGTCGTCGGCACGGAAGGTGACGGACTGTCGCGCCGCACGATGGCACTGAGCACTCGCACCGTCTGCATACCGATGGCCGGCGGCGTCGACTCGCTCAACGTGGCGGCGGCGTCCGCCGTCGCACTCTGGGCGACGAGAGACTGAACCGACTCCCGTCCGAACGATCATCAGGCGGGACAGACCAACGGACGCCCGTTAGCGCGTACGTTCGGTTGCCGAACCACCTACCGGGGTGGACCTATTCGATCTCACGAAGGCAGGAGAGTCGTAATGGACAACCCGATCCTCTGGATCATCATCGCCGCGGTGGTGGTGCTCGCCGTCATCGCGCTCGTCGCGATGATGAACAGCAAGAAGAAGAAGGAACGGCAGCGCGAGGAAGCAGCACAGCTGCGCGACAACGCCGCCGCCCAGGAGATGCAGCTCAAGGAGCGCGAGCGCGAGGCCGACCTCGCCGCGCGTGAAGCAGGCCAGCGCCGCGAGCAGGCCGATCGTGCCGCTGCGCAGGCGCGCAAGGCTGAGCAGGCTGCGTCGGCCAAGGTGAACGACGCGCAGAGCGTGCGCGACGACTACGACGAGAAGCAGCGCCAGGCCGACCTGCTCGACCCCGACGTCAAGACCGACAAGGACGGCAACCGTCTCGACGGTTCGCGCCCCGGCGGACACGACGACCGTGACTCGGGCATGGACCTGCGTGACCGGGACAACGACGGTGACCACTTCGGCGACCGTGACGCCGACCGCATCGGTCAGACCAGCACGATGGGCGATGTCGCCGGCGACGCTCACCACGGTGGCTACGACGAGCAGGGTCAGACCGACACGCACTTCGGCGACGGCCTGGCGGGCAACAGTCCGCGTGGCCACGAGGGCACGCTGCGCGACGGCGACCGCGAAGGTGGCCTCGGCGGTCACTCCTACGACGACGGCCGGACCCTTGATCGCGGCAACGAACCGGGTTACCAGCACGAGGGTGGCTTGGACGGACAGCACGGGGGCCAGAACGACCGTAGCCCGGGTCAGGTCGACCAGGGCGGGTACGCCGACGAGTCGTCCGCGGGCTGGGCGCAGCAGCATGACGCACAGCAGCCTGGCTATGACGCCGACCAGACTGCGGGACAGCAGAACTGGAACGATCAGTCCCGCGAGACCGGCGGCTTCGAGAACCGCTCTGCGGACTTCGGCGGGCAGCCGAACCAGGTCGGCGCAGGCACGGTCGGTGGCTCCACGGCGGCCGGCGGTTACGGCGTGGGTCGTGACGACGCGGTTCGTTCCGGGGACACCGGCAACCTGCAGGACGGCGCCGACTGGCACACCTCGGGCGACCAGCGTGACGTCCAGGCCGGGCACGACGGCATCCGGGACGACCGGGTCGGCGACGGCGTCCAGGACATCAACCGCGACGCGGACGGCGACCACAAGTCGATCGGTGACCGCATTCGTTCCCTGCGGGACGACGTGCGCGGCCGCGACGGCAAGTAATGAGCTCCGGTCCGCGCGGCTGACTCGTTGAGTGGGTCGCGCGGACGGAACCAGCACGAAGGGCGCTCCTCTCGCTACGGCGAGGGGAGCGTCCGGCGTTCACCCGACGAGTCGGTCGAGCAGCCTTCGTGCCTCTGCCGCCGGGTCGTCGGTGAGCCCGCCGTGCACCGGCCCCGGCTGGATCGCTGTGCTCCGCGGCGCGACCAGCCAACCGAAGCGTGCTCCGAGCGAGCGGATCGAAGGCTTTCCGGGCGCGGATTCGCCTGCGGCACAAGCACGCAACGACGCCAGCGCAGTCTCGATCTCGCTCAGATCGACTTCGGGTGCGAGTGCTCGCACCAGGTCGGAACGAAGAAGCCACTCGACGCTCAGGTGGTCGGCCATCTGTGCGTAGACGACAACACCGATGTTGACGAACTCTTCACGCTCCACTGCCGGCACGAACCGCAGGACGGCGTACTGGTAACCGATCATGCGTTCCTCGGCATCCACGCGTCCGGACGAGCGAGGCGTTCGACGAGGTGCTCCACGTACATCGCGCGGACCGCTTCCGGGCCCGGCAGATCGACCGTCGACTCCAGCCACTCGTCCGGCACGTCGTCGAGGACGCGAGCGATGAGCTCCCGGCTGAGGATCGCGGTGGCGCGTTCATGGACGGCACTGACGTCATCTGCGAACTCGCGCATGATGTGCGAGGAGTCGTCGAAGCGTGCGGCGGCGAACCGCGCAGGGTCGGGTGCCCTCGAGGGCCAGGAGTGATGAAAGTAGAGGGCGGCGCCGTGATCGATCGCCCACAGGTTCTTGCCCCAACGCAACAGATTCGGGTTGTGCGGGGTGCGGTCGATGTTGGCGACACAGGCGTCGAGCCAGAGAATTGCCGAGGCTTCGTCCGGCGGCGGGGGAGTCGAGCCGTCGTAGTTGAACGCGCCGGGTAGGAAGTCCATCCCGAGGTTCAAGCCGGCGGACGCGGTGAGAAGGTCCTGCACCTCTTCGTCGGCCTCGTACTTCGCGATCTGCTCTGGCATGTCGACGAGCTTCAGATCGGGGACGCGGATGCCGAGGGCGCGAGCGAGGCCGGCGACGATGATCTCAGCCACGAGCACCTTCACACCCTGACCGGCGCCGCGGTACTTGACCACCCAGGTGCCCTCGTCGTCCGCCTCCATCACACCGGGCAGCGAACCACCCTCGCGCAGCGGGACCACGTAGCGCAGGGCGTTGACGATGGGCAGCACACGGTCACTCTAGTGAGCGTGCGCACGAGCAGGCTGACTCGTCGATAGGGTTGCCCGCATGGAGCCGGTCTACACACCCGTCGTTCACTTCGCCCGCGGGTTGTTCGCCGCGCAGGGGCTGCGCTTCCAGCGCACCGGCCAGGAGGCCATTCCGCAGACCGGTGGCGGTGTCGTCGCGATCAACCACATCGGATACCTCGACTTCGCCCTCGCGGGGTACGCCTTCAAGGACGTCGGACGTCTGGTGCGCTTCATGGCGAAGAAGGAAGTGTTCGACATGAAGGGCGTCGGCTCGCTGATGCGAGGGATGAAGCACATCCCGGTCGACCGATCGGCGGGCGCCGGTGCGTACCGCGAAGCGGTCGCGGCTCTGCAGCGCGGCGAACTGATCGGCGTGTTCCCGGAGGCCACCATCTCGCGCTCCTTCGAACTCAAGGAGTTCAAGACCGGCGCGGTGCGGATGGCTCAGGAAGCCGGCGTCCCGATCATCCCCACGATCGTCTGGGGCTCGCAGCGGATCTGGACCAAGGACCACCCGAAGAAGCTGGGCCGCACCGGTGTTCCGATCATCGTGACCGTCGGCCGCCCGATCGAAGCGCCTGCCGACGCCGACCCGGCGCAGCTGACCGAACAGCTGAAGGCCGAGATGAAGCAGATGCTCGACAGGGCCAAGGCGCAGTACCCGCCGATGACCGGTGACGACCTCGCTTTCCTTCCGAAGGCGCTCGGCGGCACGGCTCCCACGGTGGACGAGGCGGCCGAGATGGAGGAGCAGGAACGTCAGCGGCGTGCGGCACGCAAGGCGGAGAAGGCGGCGAAGGCCGCCAAGAAGAAGGGTTCTGCACAGCCTTAGGTCTCCGGGCCGCGTTGTCGGTACCCCGTGAAAGGGTCGAGGCATGTCGACCGAACTTCTGCAGAACGCCGTCAGTCGGGTGCTGGGTGCCCTCGCCGGTCCCGACGCCACCTTGCGCGACGGACAGGGTGAGGCACTCGAGACGCTCTCGCAGCCCGGGTCCCGCGTGCTGGTCGTCCAGGCGACCGGGTGGGGCAAGTCGGCGGTCTACTGGATCGCCACGACGATGATGCGCGACCGCGGTGACGGACCGACGCTGGTCGTCTCGCCGCTGCTGTCGTTGATGCGCGACCAGGTGCAGGCGGCCGAACGAGCGGGCCTGGTCGCGGCGACCTTGAACTCCTCGAATATCGACGACTGGTCCCGGATCGAGGCCGACCTTGCGGCCGATCGTCTCGACGTTCTGCTGGTGTCACCGGAGCGTCTGGCCAACCCGGGGTTCGGTGCACGAGTGCTCGATGCGTTGACCGGACGCCTCGGCATGGTGGTCGTCGACGAAGCACACGCGGTCAGCGACTGGGGCCACGATTTCCGTCCGGATTACCGACGTGTGGTCGACGTGCTCGGACGCCTGAACCCGCAGACACCCGTCCTGGCCACGACCGCCACCGCCAATGCGCGCGTGGTGGAAGACGTTGCGGCACAACTGGGTTCGGACACCCTGGTGCTTCGTGGACCACTCGCCCGATCCAGTCTGACACTCGCGGTTGCAGCCCAGATGGATCCGCTCGCCCGCTTCGCGTGGGTGGCCGATCACCTGCCGACGCTGCCCGGTTCGGGCATCATCTACACGCTGACCGCGGCCGATGCTCAACGTCTGGCCGAGGTGCTGCGCACCAAGTACTCAGGCGATCCGTCCCTGCAGGTCGCCGCCTACACCGGGCAACTCGACGGCGCCGAACGCGAGCGACTCGAAGACGCGCTGCGGCGTAACGAACTCAAGGCGTTGGTTGCGACGTCCGCCCTCGGCATGGGATACGACAAGCCGGACCTGGGGTTTGTGGTGCACGTCGGGGCTCCGCCGTCACCGGTGTCCTACTACCAACAGGTCGGACGTGCCGGCCGCGCGATCGACCATGCTCTGGTCACCTTGCTTCCGTCTGCTTCGGACGAGGCTGTCTGGGAGTACTTCGCCACGGCCACCATTCCCAAGCCGAAGGAGGTCGAGCGGATCCTCGAACTCCTGGGTCAGACAGTGTCGCCGCTGTCCGTTGTGGCGCTCGAGGCCGAGTCCGGAGTGCGGCGCACGCGGGTCGAACTACTGTTGAAGCAGTTGGCTGTTGACGACATCGTGGTCCGCACCACCGACGGGTGGTCGTCCACCGGCAAGGACTGGAGTTACGACCAGAAGCACTACGACTCGGTGTTGGCGACGCGTCGCCGTGAAGCGGAGATCATGCGTCGCTACGTACGTGGCCAAGGCTGCCTCATGCAGTTGCTCCAGGAGTCCTTGGACGACCCGTCCGCTGCACCGTGCGGTCGCTGCTCGGTCTGTATCGGCGGCTTACCGAAAGGTCTTGCCGCAGAGGCGAATTCGGAGACGATGCGCGGTGTGCGACGGGTGCTGCGCACCGAGCGCCACGTGCTGGAACCACGCAAGATGTGGCCCGGGGGAGCGTATGGCACCCGCGGCAAGATCCCGGTCGCCCAGGCGGCTGATCCCGGACGGGTACTCGTCCATGCCGACGCGCCGGAGTGGGCCGACTCGCTCGCCGGTTGCCTGCAGACGGGAGCGGCAGCCGATCCTGAACTGCTCGAACACGCGGTGCACACTCTCTCCGACTGGAGCAAGCAGTGGGCGGACCGGCCGACCTGCATGATTGCCGTGGCTCCGGGCGGCATGCCGGAGCTGGCGGGTTCGGTCGCCGAGCACCTGGCGAACGCCGGCCGGCTCCCGCACGCGGTCTGGGCGACCGATCGCGTCCCGACGGATCTGCCGAGCGCCGACGAGGCCGCCGTCCTTCGTGATCGCCTCGGCGCCGGCCCGGACGCGAACGTCGACGGCCATACGGTTCTGCTGGTGATCGACCGGACGTCGTCCGGCTGGGCGGCCACGGTGGCTGCCGCTGCGCTGCGCGAGCGAGGAGCGGCCCGCGTCCTGCCGCTGGTGATCCATCGCAGCCTCGGCTGACAACCGACGGTTCGCGGGCTGCGTCCGGCAGGCGACAATGGAACGGTGAGAAGCCGTCCGAGTGTGTTGCACCTCGACCTCGACGCCTTCTTCGCCGCGGTCGAGCAACGCGACAAACCCAGCCTGCGCGGCAAACCCGTGGTGGTCGGCGGGACGGGTGGACGAGGCGTCGTGGCGACCGCTTCCTACGAGGCGCGCAAGTTCGGAGCCCGGTCGGCCATGCCTACCGCTCAGGCGCGCCGACTGTGTCCGCCCGGCACGGCCTTCCTCAGCCCTCGCGGCGCCGCGTACCGAGCCTCCAGCGCGATCGTCATGCAGCTGCTGCACGACCTGTCGCCCACCGTCGAGCAGGTCTCCGTGGACGAGGCGTACGTCGACCTCGCACACGGCGATATCACCGACTTCGCGGTCGACGCGCTGCACAACCGGATTCAACGCCTGCTCGGCGAGATCACCGAGCGCACAGGGGGATTGACGGCGAGTGTCGGGATCGGCACTTCGAAGCAGATCGCGAAGATCGGGTCGGACCTGGACAAGCCGAACGGTTTGGTGATCGTCCCGGCCGGCCACGAGAACGAGGTACTCGGTCCACTACCGGTTCGAGTGCTCGGTGGCGTGGGTCCGGTGACGGGCGAGCGGCTGCGCTCGTTCGGCGTCGAGACCGTTGCCGACCTGCAACGAATGTCGGTGACTGACCTGGTGAGCATCTTCGGTGAGTCCCACGGACGAGGGTTGCACGAGATGGCCTTCGCGAGGGACGATCGCCCGATAGTCACCGAGCGTGAGGCCAAGAGCATCTCGGCCGAGGAGACCTTCCCGGTCGACGTCGCAGACAGCACCGTTCTCGATCGTGAGTTGGTGAAGCTGGTGGAGCGGGTCACCGCGCGCTTGCAGGAGCACGGACACTTCGCCCGGACGATGACGATCAAGGTGCGGCACGGCGACTTTTCCACCTTCACCCGATCGGAAAGCACGCTGCACCCGACCGGCGACCTCGCAACGATCCTGTCGGTGGCCCGCAGATTGCTCGTCGGTGCGGACACCGCAGCGGGCCTGCGGTTGCTCGGTTTCGGGGTGTCCGGCATGTCGCCGCACGCCCAGGAACGGATGTCCTTCGAGCAGGAGGAGGTCGAGCAGCCGTCCCCGGAAGCCGCGGTCACCGCGCATGATGTCGACGACGGCTGGGGCCGCAACCCGCAAACCTGGACACCGGGCGCCGACGTCCGGCACGCCGAGCACGGTGCCGGTTGGGTGTGGGGCAGCGGCCTGGGCCGAGTCACCGTTCGATTCGAGGGCCCGACCACCGCACCCGGACCGGTCCGCACCTTCAAGGCCGATGATCCACAACTGGAGCACGCCGGCCCGCCGGAGTGGAATTGATGCTTACCTGTGCGCTGTGAACGCGCACGGGATGAATCAGATGCAGCAACACCCGTCTTCGACGACCGCGCGGGCGGCACCTCAGGGTCATCGGATGGCGTTGAACGACGCGCTTGGCTGGCGGCTTCCCTGCTCGATTTCTTCGATGACGCGGATGCTCATCACAGCCAGGTGAAAGTGCGCGGTACCGGCTGGTGAGCAGCCCCTGACGCACCGCTTCGGATGGCTAGGGTGGGGCGGGTGACGATCCGGGTAGCCCTCCACCACCGCACGACCTACACCTTCGATGAACCGGTGACGGTTCACCCGCACGTCGTCCGGCTGCGCCCGGCGCCGCACAGTCGCACCCCGATCACCGCGTACTCGCTGACGGTCTCTCCGAGCAATCACTTCATCAACTGGCAGCAGGATCCGTTCGGCAACTACCTCGCGCGCCTCGTCTTCCCCGAGCGGGTCGACAAGCTGGAGGTCACGGTCGATCTGGTCGCCGACATGACGGTGATCAACCCGTTTGACTTCTTCGTCGAGGAATACGCCGAGCACTACCCGTTCACCTATCCCGACGATCTGCGCGCCGACCTCGACCCGTACCTGCGAGTCGTCGACGACGCCGACGAAGGCAGCGGACTCAGCGAGCAGACGCAGTCCTGGATCGACCAGGCGATCGCCGATGCGCAACCGGGCGATCAGAACCCGGGCATCGTCAACTTCCTGGTCGCGATGAATCAGGCTGTGAACCGGGCGGTTTCGTACTCCGTGCGGATGGAGCACGGAGTGCAGAGCCCGCGGGAGACCCTCGATCGCGGCATCGGGTCCTGTCGTGACAGCGCCTGGCTGCTGATCGTGGCGCTGCGCCGCGCCGGTTTGGCGGCTCGATTCGTGTCCGGTTACCTCGTCCAGCTGACCGCCGACCAGGAAGCGCTCGACGGTCCGAGCGGTCCGAAGGAGGACTTCACCGATCTGCATGCCTGGGCAGAGGTCTTCGTACCGGGTGCCGGGTGGATCGGCATGGACGCAACCAGCGGCCTCTTCGCCGGGGAGGGTCACATCCCGCTCTGCGCGACGCCGCACCCGTCCGCGGCAGCACCGATCAGCGGTGCGACGGCGCCGGTCAACGTCGAGTTCGACTTCGCGAACACCGTCACCCGGGTCTTCGAGGACCCGCGGGTCACCAAGCCCTACACCGACGACCAGTGGTCGAAGGTGCGCGCACTGGGCGAGCACGTCGATGAACTGATGCAGGCCGGCGACGTCCGGCTCACGATGGGTGGCGAGCCCACGTTCGTGTCGGCCGACGACACCTCGACTCCGCAGTGGGAGACCGCCGCCGACGGTCCGGAGAAGCGAAAGCTGGCGGTCGAGTTGGCCGACAAACTGCGAAAGCGCTACGGCAAGGGCGGGATTACGCACCACGGTCAGGGCAAGTGGTACCCGGGAGAACCGTTGCCGCGCTGGCAGATCGGTCTCATCTGGCGTACCGACGGCACGCCGATGTGGCAGGAGCAGTCACTCCTCGACGACCCGTGGGGCGACGCCGTCGTGCCCGGCGACGACCACGAGCGTGCCATGGTCGTCCGCGACTTCACCCAACACCTCGCAGCCCGGCTCGGCTTGCCCGACGAGGTCGTCCGACCTGGCTACGAAGACCCGATCACGGATTGGCACAACGAGATTCGTCAGCCGAGCGGCGACCGCCCCGGTGACGACGTCGGTGCACTCGACCCCGATCGACGCAGCAAGCTGGAATCGAAGCAGATCGCACCCGAGCTGCCCACCGGGTGGGTGCTGCCGGTCTTCCCCGCACCTGACGGTGACGGCTGGGGCACGGCTGTCTGGCAGACCCGCCGCGAGCACCTCTACCTCACGCCCGGCACCTCGCCGATGGGCCTGCGCCTGCCACTCGGTTCGATCGCCTGGGCCGAGGCACCGTACGTCCCCGATGCCTCGCCGTTCGCGGCGAGCGGCACCCTGCCCGATCCCGGATCCCTCGGAACCGAGGTCCCGAGCGCTCAGGTGCACGACATCGAGGAGGCTCCGCGCACGGCGTTGACCGTCGAGGCGCGCGAGGGCCACCTGTTCGTGTTCCTACCGCCGCTGTCCGAGCTGGACGACGCGCTGCGCATGCTCGAGGCGATCGAACAGGCCGCGAAGGCGACCGGGACGCCGGTCGTGCTGGAGGGCTACGCGCCGCCGAGCGGTGGTGGCCGCCTCACCTCGCTGACCGTGACGCCCGACCCCGGTGTCATTGAGGTCAATGTGCAACCCACCTCGTCGTGGGCCGAGCTGGAGACCCTCACGACCACGCTCTTCGACGACGCCCGGTCGGTTCGTCTGGCGACGGAGAAGTTCGACATCGACGGCACTCACACCGGCACCGGCGGCGGCAACCACATCACGCTCGGTGGTTCCACACCCGCCGAGTCGCCGCTGCTGCGTCGCCCCGACCTGCTGCGCAGTCTGATCACCTACTGGCAGCACCACCCGGCGTTGTCCTATGTCTTCTCCGGACGCTTCATCGGCCCGACCAGCCAGTCGCCACGCGTTGACGAAGGGCGTCACGAGACGCTCTACGAACTCGAGATCGCCTTTCACGAACTCGACCGCGCCACAAAGGAATCCCATGGTGAACCGCGTCCATGGATCACCGACAGGTTGCTTCGTCATTTGCTGACCGACATCACCGGCAACACCCACCGCAGCGAGTTCTGTGTCGACAAGCTCTACAGTCCCGACACCGACCGCGGCCGTCTCGGCATCCTGGAGCTGCGCGGTTTCGAGATGCCGCCGCACGCTCAGATGTCGCTGGTGCAGGCGTTGCTGGTGCGTACGCTGGTCGCGCGTTTCTGGGACCAGCCCTACTCCGGCTCGCTGATTCGGTGGGGTTCACGCCTGCACGACCGGTTCCTGCTGCCCGCGTTCGCTGCAGCCGACCTGCGGGATGTGGTCTGCGACATCAACCGGTATCTCGGGCCGGAACACCAGTTCGACCCGTCCTGGCTCGACCCGTTCCTGGAGTTCCGTTTCCCGCGGCTGGGGGAGACCGACATCGCCGGCGTCCACCTCGAACTGCGCCAGGCCGTCGAGCCGTGGCACGTCCTCGGTGAAGAGGTGACCCAGGGGGGCACCTCGCGCTACGTCGACTCCTCGGTGGAGAAGGTGCAGGTCGCGGCAACCGGCCTCGTACCCGGACGTCACGTCATCACCTGCAACGGAGTGCCGGTACCGCTGGTGCCGGTCGCTGGATCCGGTTGGGGCACAGGAACTCCCGGCACAGGCGGTGCGCCGGACACGATGGTCGGTGGGGTGCGATTCCGTGCCTGGTCGCCGCCGTCCGCGTTGCACCCGACGATCGGCGTCCACTCTCCGCTGGTGTTCGACCTGGTGGATCGTTGGAACGGTCTGTCGCTCGGTGGTTTCACCTATCACGTCGTGCATCCCGGCGGCCGGTCCTATGACTCCTACCCGGTGAACGCCGCCGAAGCAGAATCGCGCCGTGGGAGCCGCTTCGAGGCGGTCGGGCACACGTCCGGCACGGTCGACATGTCCGGCTGGCCGTCGTACGAAACCCAGGTGCGGCACGGCAATGGTGAATACCCGTCCACGCTCGACCTGCGCCGCTTCTCGGCCGGTCGGCGCGCATGACCCGAGGGCGCGGACGATTTCATAAGGTGACTTCATGACGGCGCAACCCCAGGCCAATTCCGGTGTGCTGAGCCGGTATCGAGAACTGGTCGAACGCAGCACGGAGGAGCACTCCGGGCAGCATGCCGGCGACTCTGGCGATCACCGCGGCATCTGCGTCGACGAGTGGCTCAGCGATGCCGGCACCGAACAGCACCAGCAGTTGACCGACATCGTCGAGTCGATCGGCATCGGTGGCCTGCTGGCGCGCAAGGCGGCGACTGCCCGGCACATCAAGGAGGACGGCCTCACCTACACCGTCGCCGGTGAGGACCGGGCCCGTCCCTGGCAACTCGACCCGTTGCCGGTGGTGCTGTCGGACGACGAATGGGCGCGACTCGAGCGCGGCCTCACCCAACGGGCGATGCTGCTGGACGCCCTGCTCGGCGACCTCTATGGCGAGCGTCGCATGATCAGCGAGGGTGTCATCCCGGCGGCTGCCGTCGTGGGGCACGACGGATTCCTGCCGGCGGCCGACGGCATCCGGTTGCCGGGCGATCGCCAACTGGTGATGACCAGCGTGGACCTGGCCCGCGATGCGTCCGGCACCTGGACGGTGCTTGCCGACCGTAACCAGGCGCCGTCCGGAGCTGGTTACGCGATGGCTGACCGACGCATCGTGGCTCGGACGATGCCGACGCTGTACCGCAACACCGCCCTCGCTCGACTGCGCGGCTTCTTCGACCAGATGAGCGACGCGTTGCTCGACGCAGCCCCGGTCGCAGTCGATCAGCCGAACATCGCGCTGCTGTCACCCGGACCGGCGAGTGAGACCGCTTTCGACCAGGCCTTCCTCGCGAGCCTGCTGGGTCTGCCGGTCGTGCAGGCCGAAGACCTCACCATGCGCGACGGACGGGTCTGGCGACAGACGACTCACAAGCCGCAGCGTGTCGACGTGTTGGTTCGTCGCGTGGACGCCGCATGGTCGGATCCGCTTGATCTGCGGGGTGATTCGCGTCTGGGCGTCACCGGGCTCACCGAGGCCGCGCGCCGGGGGATGATCAGCGTGGTGAACCCGCTCGGTAGCGGTGTGCTGGAGAACCCGGCGCTCGTGCCGTTCCTGCCGGCGGCCGCGAAGCGACTGCTCGGCGAGGACCTGTTGCTTCCGGACGCCCGCACCTGGTGGTTCGGTGACCGCGAGCAGCGTGCCGAGGCGATGGACCGTCTCGATGAGCTCGTCATCAAACCGATCAGTCGCGGAGAAGCAGACCCGGCGACGCACGGTCGGGAACTGTCGTCGAGTGAACTGGACTACCTCAGAGTTCAGATCGAGGCCGAGCCGTGGAAGTGGGCGGCACAGGAGCAGGTCGCGATGTCGACCGCTCCGGTGATCGCGGCCGAAGGTCTCGAACCGCGGCGCCTGGTCTTGCGCACCTTCGGGGTCGGGGCGAACGACGGATACCGCTTCCTGCCGGGCGGTTTGGGTCGCGTCGCGGCGAACAGCACGAGCTGGAACGTGTCCAACTCCCACGGCGGCATCGCCAAGGACGTCTGGGTGCTGGCTCCGACCGAGTTCGAGGTAGCGATGGCCGAGCGCGGACGTCACCGCGACACCCTCAAGCTCACCGTCGAACCCGACTCGATGTCTCTGGCCCCACGCGTTGCCGACGACCTTTTCTGGATCGGACGCTACGCCGAGCGCGCGGAGTCGACCGCCCGTCTGGCGACGGTGGTCGATGACCTCGTCGCCGATCACCACGGCCGGTCCGGTTCACCCGGGCAGGTCGCCATGCGAGAAATGGTGCAGGCGCTCAGCCAGGTCACCGGAGTGGCTGCGCCACAAGGCGATTCGCACCCTTCCGAGTTCCTCCGGACGATCGTCTTCGCCGAGAACACTCCCGGCACCATCGCGTACACGGTCAGTAACCTGTCGCGTGCCGCGTACGCCGTCCGTGAACTCCTTTCGCCCGACACGTGGCTGATCCTGAGCCGATTGCAGAGTGCGATCAATCGTCCGGTCGACGACGACGAGCCACTGCCGGGTGTCCTCGCGCAGGTGCTCGAGTGCCTCGTCGGGCTTGCCGGCCTCGCGTCGGAGAACACGGTGCGCGACGAGGTATGGGCCTTCATGGACCTGGGACGAAGGGTCGAGCGCTCCTTGCAGGTGTCGACGTTGTTGCGGGTGGCGATCGGTACCGAACGCTCGCCCGTGGCGGACGGCCAGATCACCGAGGCGACGCTGCGGGCCTGCGACAGCGTGATCACGTACCGCCGGCGCCTCGCGTCCGGCACCGGTCCGGCGTCCCCGGTGGCAGGCATGCTGCAGTTGCTGCTGCGTGACCCGATCAACCCCAGGTCGCTCGAGTTCCAGTTCAAGCGCATCACCGGCATCACCCAGGTCATCGAGGACGAAGGCGTGCGGGTAGCCGTCGATGCGCTCACGAAGCGGCTCGAAGCGGTCTCGCCGGAGGACCTCGGCATGAACGAGCGGTCCCGGCTCGTGGATTTCTCCGTCGAGCTGACCTCGTTGCTGCGTGACCTGAGCGACCAGGTCTCACACCGCTACTTCGTGCGGCCGGAGCCGCCCCGTCGCGTCAACACCATCCACGAGGTCGGAGTGCGCCAGTGAGCGACCAAGTCCCCGATCTGCACAACACGCGCCGGTACGAGATCCGCCACACCACCGAGTACCAGTACGACGACTTCGTGACGGCCTCCTACAGCCGGGCGTGCCTGCGGCCGCGGTCGACCGAACACCAAAAGGTGCTGTCGAACGTCATCGAGGTCACGCCGTCCGCGCACGTCATGTCCGAACACACCGACTTCTTCGGCAACTTCAGTCACTACCTGGAGATCCGGACGCGGCACACCAGGTTCGCAGTGACCAAGCGTTCCCATGTCGAGATCACCTGGCCGAAGGCCGATGTCGAAGCACTCAACAATTGGACGGTGCAGTCGGCACGCCGGGAGATGGAAGCCACCTCCGGCGGGTTCGACCTCGACCACACCCGTTACCTGCTGCCGTCGCGGCTGGTCGATGTCACTCCGACAGTCGCCGCCTACGCACAGGAGCACCTTCCGGACAACCGTCCGTTGGGCGATGCTCTGGTGCACCTGTACGAGCTGATCTACAGCGAGTTCAAATACGCGAAGGGCGCGACGACCACCTCCACCACGCTGGAGGAGGTCATCGAGGGCAAGGCAGGTGTCTGCCAGGACTTCGCGCATCTCGCCGCCGGCATGGCCCGGCACGTGGGTCTGCCGGCCCGGTACGTGAGCGGGTACATCGAGACCGTTCCGCCGAAGGGCAGGCCCAAACTCGCCGGCTCGGACGCCACCCACGCGTGGGTGTCGATCCGGACTCCGCTCGGATGGGTGGATCTCGACCCGACGAACAACCACTTCGCAGATTCGCGGTACATCGTGACCGCCTGGGGCCGCGACTTCCGTGACGTGTCCCCGCTCAAGGGAATCATCTTCGCCGAGGGCAGCGGTAGCAAGCTCAATGTCGCCGTCGACGTGATTCCGTTGACCGGCAACGGCGCCCAGCCGACGCTGACCGACTGAGCCGAGTCGGGCCGTGGGCTCAGATGCGGGATCGAAGTTCCGCGAGCCCGTCGCCCGCAAGTTCGTCCAGGTGTGCGGCGCGGCCCGTCATCGCCATCAACAGGGACAACAACGGGCCCTTGACCACCGGCCCTGAACCGGTCGACCAGTCGGTGTCTGCCCGCAGCGTGGCTTCGGGGGACCGGAGCTGTGCTCTGCGATCGTCTTGCCGATCATCTTTTCGAAGTTGAACTCCGACTTCGCCATGTTGACAAAGAACCCCGGCTTGGTGGAGGTAGCTCTAGGTGTGCCCTGCGTGAAGTATGAGGTTCACTCGAGCAGGTGTCCAGCAAGACCGCCCGGGCACGGTCGATGCGGGAGTTTCGGGGTCCGCGTGCTAATGTTACGGGCTGTTGGCCAGCCGGTAAATCGGCCGGCCACTCACCTCGTCCGGGTGGCGGAATGGCAGACGCGCTAGCTTGAGGTGCTAGTGCCCTTTAACGGGCGTGGGGGTTCAAGTCCCCCTCCGGACACCAACCAGAGGTTCGCGATATTCGGGGACTAGGTTCACTAAACCTCGGTCAGATGTTGAATCTGGCCGAGGTTTCGTCGTTTCGGCTCGGGCGGTGACTTGCCCGGGGTGAGCTTCAACATGGGCAAGGCCCCGTCCTCGTGGACGGGGCCTTCTGTGTGAGTTTCTAGGTGCGTGTGTGCCCCGCAAGGTCACCCGTCTCGCTGGACCTCGCCCGGCTCCTGCCGGTACGTGTAGGCGGCGGCCCGGACAGCCTCGTCGCTCTCCAGGCCCGCGCCCAGGGCTCCGCCGACCGTTGCCAGGGCGCTGGCCAGCACCGCCAGCTTGAGGTAGTCGCCGACTCGAACCGCGTGTCCGAGGTTCTCCTCCAGCAAATGTGCAGGCACCAGCAGTGGGGTGATCAGGAGTGCGAGAAGCAGGAGCGCTGTGTACAGGAAGATCACACCCAGCACGACTGTTCCCGTTGTGGCCAGGTTGAACAGGGTGACTTGCTTCCCACCCGCCGGATTCGAACCGCGCTCCCAAAGGCCCGCTCCGAGGATCAGCGCGGCCGTGATCGCTGTGACGGCGCCCATCCCGATCACCGCCAACCTGGTCCAGCTGAGCGCGTCGCCCAGCTGCCAGATGTCGGATGTGACCATCGCGAAGACTCCGGCCGCCAGGGCGGCGGTCAGGGCCTTGGAGAGTCCAATGGCAAGCCGCCAGGGCTGGTTGGCCCGGATCATGCCGACCAGGAGTCGCACGTTCCCACTCAGGACCCTCGCCGTGAACATGACGCTGCCGTCTCCCTCTTCCTGCTGACTCCCGAGCTCGCCAGCGCGGCGCCGGAGGGCGGCCTCCGAGTCAGAGGACGCGTGATCCTCGGCCTCCCCGAGCAAGGTGCGCACGAGACCGACGACTGCGTCACTGGCGCGTCGACGCAGTCCCACCGCCCCGAGCGCCGGCAGGGATACGACAGCCACTCCGTGCACCGGGCTGGCATGGGCGACCACGGGCCGGCGACGAACCCTGAGCGGCAAGTCGGTGAGGCAGACGACGAGGTCCCAGCCCTCCGCCAGGAGCCGCTCTCGCGCCGCGCCGACGAGGACAGCGTCGTCAGCAGGTGGGTTAACGAGGGCATCTACCACCGTTGGCACCCGCCATCGCACGGTGGGCATCAGCACACTCAGCTCTGCGCGCAGGTCCTCAGCGAGATCAGCCGCGACTTCGGCGGTCGTACCCGGAGCCGAGATGAGTCCGATCACCACCTCACCGGCACTCATAGGCAGCCGGCCAGGCTGCACGAATGGGTCCGAACATTATGCGTCATACACACGAGTGTGGGGTCGCCCGCGGAGTAGGGCAAGAAGCATCCGTCAGGTGGGCGCCGCGATCCCAGGTCAGTGACCGAGCGAGCTGGCTCGGCAGCGTCGACATGGTGTTGGTGAGCGACTTCTTCATCGTGATCGCGCCGTAGTCGGGCAACGCGGGCCCGTTCTTCGGAATCTCCGTGTGCCGGTAGCCCTCCTAGCGGGGAAGGTGGACCAGCACCGTGAACCGCGTCGTCCGTTCGACGCCGGTGCCGATCGCGGTGGGCAAGTTCGGCGCCAGCATCATGTCCCACGGTAGTGCCGGCCTGGACCAGCGCGGTCGTGAACTGCTCGTCGAGCGGGTCTGCGATCAAGGGTGGGCCGTGGCGCACGCGGCCAGGGCCCGGGACATCCCTGATCCACGTGGGCCACGCCCGCTGCGGAGGGCGTCTGCCGACCTCCGGCGTTGACGGAGCTTCCGGGCGTGACAGCCTCTGCTCGTACGGGCGTTCACCCAGCCGAACCGGGCATGGGTGCGGTCCGTGCCGAATGCGCTAGCGTGCGATCCATCCAATCGACCCATTGAACGGTGGTGAGCATGAACGGTCTGAGTCTCGGGATCCCCGGCGTCGGCGCTGTGAGTTCGGGAACTCATTTCTGCGCGCTCTACTCGGGTCCAGCCGAGCGCGACCGGCTGTTGTACCCCTTCCTCGAGGAGGGGCTGAGGCATGGCGACAAGTGTTTGTGCCTGATCGACGACGTCGAGCCGGCGCTGGTCCGGGACCGAGCCGTCGGGCAGCCCGGCGCCGACTACTCGCGACGCTCGGCGCAGCTCGACGTCGAACGCTCGTCGGACGCCTACCTGCGCTCGGGGGAGTTCAGCGTCGAGGGCATGGTGAGCTTCCTGTCCGGCCGCGTGGACAAGGCGATCGCCGACAACTTCGACCTCATCAGAGCCGTCGGCGAGATGTCGTGGGTGCTGCCAGGCGTTCCGGGCTGGGACGACCTGTTCGTCTACGAGTCGTCCCTCAACCGCATGGTCGAGGAGATGCCCGCCATTGTCGTCTGCCTCTACGACCTCCAGAAGTTCGGGGCGAGCATGCTCGTCCAGGTGCTCCAGACGCACCCCAAGGTCCTGCTAGACGGCACGGTGATCGACAACCCTCACTACCTGCGGCCGGCGGAGTACCCCGCGGCCCGGCTCACCGAGGCGAGCCGGTACCCCATGGTCAGCGTGGGTTCGCACGGCGACGACGACCTGGCCCGAGGGTGGGGGTCGCTCACCGACTGCGAACTGCGCGTCGTGGCCGGTGTCGCTGCGGGCATGACCAACCGCGCTATCGCCACAAAGCTCCGCCTCTCGCGTCACACCGTGGACGCCCACCTGAAGCACGTGTACCTCAAGCTTGACATCCACACGCGAGTCGAGCTGACCGTGCTGGCGCTGAAAAATCACCTTTCCACGGGATGACGACGACCTGCCCCCTCAGAGATCACCCGTTCAGGGGATGCCGGTGACGCGGTCCCTGACCCAGGATGGTCACACACGAGCTTTCGGCGAATGGAGTAGTCATGGGCAGGGCAGTCGGGATCGACCTGGGAACGACGAACTCGGTGATCGCAGCGATGGAGGGTGGGCAGCCACAGGTCATCCCGAACGCGGAGGGCAACCGGACGACGCCATCCGTGGTGGCTTTCCTGGAGAACGGTGAGCGCTTGGTCGGCCAGATGGCGAGGCGGCAGTCGATCCTGAATCCGAAGGGGACCATCTACTCCGCGAAGAGGTTCATCGGTCATAAGTACGACGAGGTCAGCAGTGAGATGAACTCCGTCTCGTTCGACGTCGTCGCCGGTCCGGACGGCGCGGTGCGCTTCCAGGTCAACGGCAAGCTCTACGCACCCGAGGAGATCTCGGCACAGGTGTTGCGCAAGCTGGTCGACGACGCCGGGAAGTTCCTCGGTGAGCGGGTCACCGAGGCGGTCATCACGGTTCCGGCGCACTTCAACGACGCGCAGCGTCAGGCCACGAAGGACGCTGGCCGGATCGCGGGGCTCGAGGTTCTCCGGATCATCAACGAGCCGACGGCGGCTGCCCTCGCGTACGGGATGGACAAGCTCGAGAACGAGACCGTGCTGGTCTTCGACCTCGGGGGCGGCACGTTCGATGTCAGCATCCTCACCGTCGGGGACGGTGTAGTGGAGGTCCGGTCGACAGCGGGGGACACCCACCTAGGCGGCGACGACTTTGACCGGCGCATCGTTGACTACCTGGCCGAGGAGTTCAAGAAGTCCAACGGCATCGATCTCCGCGACGACGCGCAGGCACTGCAGCGACTGTTCGAGGCTGCCGAGAAAGCCAAGGTGGACCTGTCGGCGGTCACACAGACGGCGGTCAACCTTCCGTTCGTCACCGCGGACGCCTCCGGGCCCAAGCATCTCAACGTGAACCTGATGAGGTCGACGTTCGAGCAGCTCACCGCCGACCTCGTCGAGCGCTGCCTCGGCCCGGTCAGGCAGGCGATGGAGGACGCCAAGGTCACCGCCGACGATATCGACGAGGTCATCCTCGTGGGAGGTTCGACGCGGATTCCGGCCGTGCAGGCGCTGGTGCGCCGCCTGACCGGTGGCAAGGAGCCGAACATGACCGTCAACCCGGACGAGGTCGTGGCCGTCGGTGCGGCTGTCCAAGCGGCGATCATCAAGGGCGACGTGAAGGACGTGCTGCTGCTCGACGTGACGCCCCTGTCGTTGGGGCTGGAGACGATGGGTGGGGTGATGACCAAGGTCATCGAGCGCAACACGACAATCCCGGCCCGGCGGACCGAGATTTTCAGCACTGCGGAGGACAACCAGTCAGCCGTCGACGTCGTCGTCCTGCAGGGGGAGCGGGAGAGGGCAGCCGACAACCGGGTGCTGGCACGGTTCCGTCTGGAGGACATCCGCCCCGCGCCGCGTGGGGTGCCCCAGATCGAGGTGACCTTCGACATCGATGCCAACGGCATCCTGCACGTGTCGGCGCGTGACAAGGACACCGGTGCCGAGCAGGAGGTGACCATCAGCGAGTCCTCCACGCTGAGCCAGGAGGAGGTCGAGCGGATGGTCAAGGATGCCGAGACCCACCGCGGCGAGGACGCCGCGCTGCGTGAGCGGGTCGATGCTCGCAACGAGCTCGACTCCGTGGCCTACCAGGTGCGCAAGACCCTCGAGGAAGCCGGCGCGTCCGTGCCCGAGCACGACCGCGCTCGTGCCGAGATGCTGGTCGAGGAGGCCCGCCAGGCCGTCGAGGGCGACGAGCCCGTGGATCGTCTCCGAGCGCTGACCGGGGAGCTCCACCAGATGACCCAGGCGCTGGGCGCCGCAGCCCGGGCTGGCGGTGGACCGTCGACCGGGGGGGCCGGCTCATCCGGCTCCGCGCCTGACAGCGACGATGACGACGTCATCGACGCCGAGTTCACCGCCCAGTGACGGCCATGTCCGACCGCGAGGCACCGACGAGCGAAGGCCCGACAGACGCAGCGCGGGGCGACGAGGCACCGGGAGACGAAGCGCCCGAGAGCGTCGACCAGTCGCGCCAGGTCGCCGAGCTCGAGGAGGCGTGGCGGCGCACGGCTGCCGAGCTCGACAACTTCCGCAAGCGATGCGCACGCGACGTGGTGCGCGCCCGCGAGCAGGAACGGGCGACCGTGGCCACCAGCTGGCTGCCAGTCTTGGACAACCTTGAGCGGGCGCTCGAGCACGCGTCGTCCGACCCCAGTTCGGTGGCCGAGGGCCTGCGAGCAGTGCTCGCGCAGGCGGTCGGCGTCCTGGCCGATCTCGGGTTCCCACGTCGCGACGACGAGGGCGCGGCCTTCGACCCAGCCGTGCACGAGGCGGTCAGCACCGTGTCCGGTGAGGGGCTGACGCCCGGCACCGTGGCCCACGTCGTCCGCCCCGGATACGGACCCGACGACAAGCTCCTGCGTCCGGCTGCGGTCGTGGTGGCGACCAGGGATTCCTGATGGCCAAGGACTTCTATGAGGTCCTCGGTGTCTCTCGCGATGCCGACCCGGCCGAGATCCAACGCGCCTATCGCACGCTGGCGCGCCAGAACCACCCCGACGTCAACAAGCAGGCCGGGGCCGAGGAGAGGTTCAAAGACATCGCCGAGGCCTACGACGTCCTGTCGGACCCCGAGCAACGGCGGCGCTACGACGCCTTCGGCGAGGACTTCCGACGTGTGCCTCCCGACGCGGACCCGGCTGCCTGGCGCCAGGGCCGCGCCTATGCTGATGCGGGGGCAGGCGCACGCGGCCGGTGGTCGGGGGGCGGGCCGTCCGGCGGCTTCGGCGGGGCTGACTTCGGTGACGAGATCGACATCGAGGACCTGCTCGGGGGAATCTTCGGTGGGCGAGGGCGAGGCGGCCGGGGCCGGGCCGGTTGGGGCCCCGGCCCGGTCCCGGGGGCCGACCACGAGGCGGAGGTGGAGGTCTCGGTCGAGGAGGCCTACCGCGGCACCGAGCGCAGCCTCACGATCACGGGTCCTGACGGCCCCCGCACGCTCGACGTCACGATCCCGCCGGGAGTCATCGACGGCCAACGGATCCGGCTGCGGGGCCAGGGCGGCCCGGGCAGCGGTGACGCGGCGGCCGGAGACCTCTACCTGGTGGTCCGGATCGCCGACCACCCGCGCTACCGGGTCGAGGGTCGTGACGTCCACGCACTCCTGCCGGTCGCTCCCTGGGAAGCCGCTCTCGGAGCGTCGGTGTCCGTAGACACGCCCGGCGGAGCAGCCACCGTCAAGGTCCCGGCCGGGTCGTCCAGCCACCGCCGCCTGCGGCTCAAGGGTCGTGGGCTCCCTCACCCGAAGGGCACGCCCGGGGACTTCTACGCGGAGCTGCAGGTGCGCGTGCCACGCAACCTGTCGGACGACGAGCGGCGGCACTTCGAAGAGCTCGCCAAGGTTTCCCGCTTCGACGCGAGGAGCAGACGATGAACGCGACCACGCGCTTCGCGCTGGCCCGACCCCACCGGCTGAGCCTGGACAGCTATGCGCAGATCACCGGCGTACACCCGGAGCTGGTGCGCCGCTTGGTCGCGCTCGGGCTGCTGCAGGTCACCCGCGACGCACATGGTCGCCTGTGGTTCGACCCGTCCCAGGTGAAGGAGATGGCCAGGATCCAGCGGCTGCGGATGAGCCTGAACCTCGGCTACTGCGCCATCGGGTTGGTTGTCGAGTTGCTCGACCGGATCGCGGAGCTGGAGAACGCACAACGGCGCACGACACGACGAGGAGACGCTCCATGGACATGAACAGACTGACCCAGAAGTCACAGGAGGCGCTGCACGACGCACAGACCAAGGCGCTGCGCTTCGGCCACACCGAGGTGGACGGCGAGCACCTGCTGCTCGCGCTGCTCGACCAAGCCGAGGGCCTCGTGGCGCCGCTGCTCGCACGCGCCGGGGCCGACCCGGCCCGACTGCGTGAGGAGCTTGAGGCCGAGCTCGGCCGGCGCCCGCGGGTCAGCGGGCCGGGCGTGACGCCTGGGCAGGTCCGCATCACGCAGCGGCTTTCGAGGCTCCTCGACACTGCTGACGCCGAGGCGCGCAGGCTCAAGGACGAGTACGTCTCGGTCGAGCACCTCGTGATCGCGCTGGTGGAGGAGGGCGCGCAGTCAGCCTCCGGGCGGCTCCTGCGGGACCAGGGGCTGACCCGCGACTCCTTCCTGGCTGCGCTGACCGAAGTGCGCGGCCACCAACGGGTGACGTCTGCGACGCCCGAGGGGACCTACGAGGCGCTGGGCAAGTACGGCCGTGACCTCGTTGAGGCCGCGAAGGCGGGAAAGCTCGAGCCGGTGATCGGCCGGGACTCCGAGATCCGTCGAACCGTCCAGATTCTGTCCCGAAAAACCAAGAACAACCCGGTCCTCATCGGCGAGCCCGGAGTGGGCAAGACGGCGATCGTCGAAGGCCTCGCCCAGCGGATCGCCGACGGGGACGTCCCCGAGGGCCTGCGAGACAAGACCGTCTTCGCGCTGGACATGGGGGCGCTGGTCGCCGGTGCGAAGTACCGCGGCGAGTTCGAGGAGCGGCTGAAGGCCGTGCTCAACGAGGTGCAAAGCGCCGAGGGCCACATCCTGCTGTTCGTGGATGAGCTCCACACCGTCGTGGGCGCCGGCGCCGGCGAGGGTGCGATGGACGCCGGCAACATGCTCAAGCCGTTGCTCGCACGTGGCGAGCTGCACATGATCGGCGCGACCACGCTGGACGAGTACCGCTCGCACATCGAGAAGGACGCCGCCCTCGAGCGCCGGTTCCAGCCCGTGCTGGTCGACGAGCCCAGCGAGGAGGACGCTCTGTCGATCCTGCGTGGGTTGCGCGAGCGGTTCGAGGTCTTCCACGGGGTGAAGATCCACGACGGCGCCCTGGTGGCGGCGGTGACGCTGAGCCACCGCTACATCTCCGACCGCTTCCTGCCCGACAAGGCCATCGACCTCGTCGACGAGGCCTGCGCGATGCTCCGCACCGAGATCGACTCGATGCCGGCCGAGCTGGACGAGCTCACCAGGCGCGTGACCCGGATGGAGATCGAGGAGGCAGCGCTGTCGCAGGAGGAGGACGCGGCGAGCAGGGCCCGTCTGGAAGAGCTGCGCAAGGAGCTGGCCGACGCCCGGGCCGAGGCCGACGCGCTGCGCGCACAGTGGGAGGCCGAGCGATCGGCACTGCGCGAGGTGCAGTCCCTGCGTCAGGAGCTTGAGCAGGTACGGCTGGAGAGCGAGCGGGCCGAGCGTGAGTACGACCTCAACCGGGCAGCGTCCCTGCGGCACGGCCGGTTGCCGGAGATCCAGCGACGGCTGGAGGCGGCCGAGGCGCGGCTCGCGGGCAAGCAGGGCGGTCGTCGGATGCTGCGCGAGGTAGTGACCGCCGACGAGATCGCCGACATCGTGTCGCGCTGGACCGGGATCCCGGTCACCCGCCTACAGGAGGGAGAGCGCGACAAGCTGCTCCGGCTCGACGAGGTGCTCCACGAGCGGGTCATCGGCCAGGACGAGGCGGTCCAGCTGGTGGCCGACGCCGTCGTCCGCGCCCGCTCCGGCATCAAGAACCCGCATCGCCCCATCGGGTCGTTCATCTTCCTCGGCCCCACAGGCGTTGGGAAGACGGAGCTGGCCAAGACGCTGGCCGCGGCCCTCTTCGACACCGAGGAGAACCTGGTCCGGATCGATATGAGCGAGTACCAGGAGCGCCACACCGTCAGTCGACTCGTCGGTGCGCCACCCGGGTACGTCGGCTACGAGGAGGGCGGTCAGCTCACCGAGGCCGTGCGGCGCAAGCCCTACTCCGTCGTCCTGCTGGACGAGATCGAGAAGGCCCACGTGGACGTCTTCAACACGCTGCTGCAGGTGCTCGACGACGGTCGCCTGACCGACTCGCACGGCCGGACCGTCGACTTCCGCAACACCGTGCTGATCATGACGTCCAACATCGGCTCGGAGTACCTCCTCGGGGGGATCACCGCGGATGGCGAGGTCGAGGACGAGGCCCGCTCGATGGTGATGCGCACCCTGCAGTCGCACTTCCGCCCCGAGTTCCTCAACCGCGTCGACGAGATCGTAATGTTCAAGCCGCTGACTTTGGCCGAGATCGAGCGCATCGTCGACCTCCAGCTCGAGGAGCTGCGGGCCCGGCTGGCGGAGATGCGGGTCACCCTTGAGGTCACGGCCGAGGCACGCCGGTTCATCGCTGACCAGGGCTTCGACCCGGCGTACGGCGCCCGCCCGCTGCGGCGATACATCTCACGTGAGGTGGAGACCAAGGTGGCCCGAGCTCTGATCCGCGGCGACGTGGCGGACGGGGGCACGATCTCGGTGGACGTGGCTGACGGGGAGCTCGTGGTGACCGCGTCCAGCAGTCCGACGCAGGGGCAGGCCGTGGCATGACCGCGAACGCTCAGAGGACGACCACGGTCGCGTGCGGCAACTGCGGAGCCAGGAACCGCGTGCCGGCGGTGGCCGAAGGCACGCCACGCTGCGGGAGGTGCATCACTCCGCTGCCCTGGGTGGTGGATGCGAACGACGCTGACTTCCACGCGGTCGTGGACGAGTCGAGCATCCCGGTGCTGGTCGACGTGTGGGCTCCGTGGTGCGGCCCATGCCGGATGGTCAGCCCGGCCCTGGAGAAACTGGCTGGGGAGCTGGCCGGCAACCTCAAGCTAGTCAAGGTCGACGCTGACGAGAACCCGCTCGTGAGCCGGAGGTTCGAGGTGCAGTCGATCCCGACGCTGGTCCTACTCGACCACGGAGAGGTGGTCGACACCCAGATCGGCGCCCTTCCGGAGCACTTACTGCGCTCATGGGTCGAGTCGAAGCTGCCGAAGGGGGAGCGATGACCGCGCACCCGAGGGGCTTCGGTGCCGACCCGCACATCGGCGTCATCCGGCCCGTGCCGCTACCCACCTAGAACGCCTGCGCGGAGTGCGTGAAGCTCGGCACCCCCTGGGTGCACCTGCGACAGTGCCTGACCTGTGGCCAGGTCGGGTGCTGCGACTCCTCACCGATGCGACACGCGCGCGCTCACGCCGCCACGACGGGTCACGTCATCGTGCGTTCGATCGAGCCGGGAGAGAACTGGAGATGGTGCTATGTCGACGAACAGTTCGTCTGAGCTCGAGATGGGGGACACGCCCGAGACCCCCGACACCACCGGCGCCTATCCCCGGCTCAATGACGAGCAGATCATGCTGCTCTCGCAGCACGGCGAGCGGAAGGTGCTGGCCGAGGGCAGCACACTGTTCTGCGCGGGAGACCGCGACTGCGGCGTGTTCGTGGTCCTGGACGGCAAGGTACGGGTCGTGCAGGAGGAAGGTCCCGGAGGAGAGGCGCGAGTGATCGCGGTCCACGGGCGAGGCCGCTTCGTGGGTGACCTCTCGATGTTGACCGGCCAGGCGGTCTACGTCACCGCCGTCGCTCAGACCGACGTGGAGGTCCTCGAGGTTCTCTATGACGGGCTCAAGGAGGCGGTCACCCAGGACCAGGCGTTAGGAGATCTGATCCTGCGAGCCTTCGTGCTCCGACGCAACCTCCACGCCGGCCTCGGCGCGGGCTTGAGGATCATCGGCTCCCGCTACTCAGCCGACACCCGCCGGTTGAGGGACTTCGCGAGCCGCAATCGCATCCCGTACCGGTGGGAAGACCTGGAGGATGACCTGGATGCCGAGGCGACCCTGCGAGCCTTCGACATCCCGCCCGACCAGACGCCCGTCGTGATCTGGAAAGCGCGGACGGTCTTGCGGAACCCCAGCAATACGGAGCTGGCCGAGCTTCTCGGTCTTCGTGCGGCGCCGAGCCGGTCGGCGTACGACCTGGTCGTGGTGGGCGCAGGCCCGGGTGGTCTCGCCGCCGCGGTGTACGCCGCCTCCGAAGGACTCTCGACGGTGGTCCTGGACGCGCTCGCCACCGGCGGGCAGGCAGCCACGTCGTCCCAGATCGAAAACTACCTGGGGTTCCCCGCCGGTATCTCCGGGGCGGAGCTGGCCGCGACCGGGCCGTGGTGCAAGCGCGCAAGTTCGGCGCCGCCTTCAGCATCCCCGGTGAGGCAACCTCCCTCACACACGCCGACGGCTACCACGTGGTGGGGTTGGCGGAGGGGGAGGATCTGGTCGCGCACGCCGTCGTCGTCGCGACGGGTGTGCGCTACCGGCGTCTCGACGTCCCCGGGTTGGATCGACTCGAGCGCAGCAGCGTCTACTACGCCGCTACGGAGTTCGAGGCCCGGCTGTGCCAACAGGACCCTGTCACCGTCGTCGGGGGTGGCAACTCGGCGGGCCAGGCGGCCTGCTTCCTGGCCCGCCGTTCATCGGTAGTCAACCTGGTCATCCGGCACGACGACCTGGGAAGGGACATGTCCCGCTACCTAGCCGACCGCGTCGAGCAGTCACCACGCATCAAGATCTGGCGCCGCAGCGAGGTGAGCGAGCTCATCGGACACGAAGCGCTCGAGGAGGTGGTGTTGCACGACCTCCGCACCGACGCGAAGCAGCGCGTCGCGACCACGGCCATGTTCGTACTGATCGGAGCGACCCCGCACACGAGCTGGCTCGAGGGGGAGATCGCGCTGGACGTAAAGGGGTTCATCCTCACTGGGCCCGTGGCCGACGGCTCCGAGGGAGGCATGTTCGAGACCAGCCGTCCGGGCGTCTTTGCCGTGGGCGACGTACGCAGTGGGTCGGTCAAGCGCGTCGCCTCCGCCGTCGGCGAAGGCTCGGTCGCGATCCGCCAGGTGCATGAGTTCCTGGAAGCCGAGGGTCGCCGGTGACCAGGGGCAGGCCCGTCGTGAATCGCCCCGGGTCTGGTGGAGACTCTCAATCCATCGACGATGAGAGTCATGGCAGCACCCAGCAAGTACCCCGACGCGCTGTGTGAGAGCTGCTGCGGCAGTAATTCCCGAAGGGCAATGCCCTGTGTCGCGGTGGGCCATCTGCGTTCCGTCGTGACATGGCGCGACAGTACCGCGACTTCGAGCGGTTGCAAGCAAATGCTTCTGCCAGTACCACTGGGACACATTCGAGCTCCGGGGGGTGTCCCTATGGTCTTCGTCAAGCGGCGGGGGTTTTCTGTTGGTAGAGGGTTCCGTCGCGAAGCATCGCGTACATCACGTCGCAGCGTCGTCGGGCGAGGCAGATGAGGGCGGCGTTGTGCTTCTTGCCTTGGCCGCGTTTGCGGTCGTAGTAGGCCCGCGAGGTCGGGTCGTGCAGTGCGGCGAACGCGGCGAGGAACATCGCTCGTTTGAGGTGCTTGTTGCCGCCTCGGGCGGGGTGCTCACCGCGGATCGAGGTGCCGGATCGGCGGGTGACGGGTGCGAGGCCGGCGTACGCGGCGAGGTGGCCGGAGGTGGGGAAGCTCGAGCCGTCGCCGACTTCGAGCAGGATCCGTGCGCCGGTCCTGACGCCGATGCCGGGCATCGAGGTCAGGACCGCGGCAAGAGGGTGGGTATCGAGCATGTCCTCCAGTTGGGTTCCCAGATCGGCGCGGTCGTGCAGCAGGCGAGCCAGTCCGGTCGCGAGTTTGGGCAGGACGAGCTCGGCGGCGCGGGTGCCAGGGACGGTGACGGTCTGCTCGGTGAGCGCTGTCTGGATGTCGTCGACGAGGCGTTGGTAGGAGCGGGGCGCGCGGGGTTTGGCGACGGCGAGCAACCGTCGCCGGCCGGCCGCGCGCAGGCCGGTCGGGCCACCGAAGCGGGTCAGGAGTTCGAGGACTGCTGGGTGTTGGATGCGTGGGCCGAGGACACGTTCGAGGGCTGGGTTCACTTGTGTCAGAAGGCCTCTGATCCGGTTTGCTTGTGCGGTGACCTGTCCGGCCAGGTCGTCATCGAAGCCGACGATGACTTCCAGGTCGGCCAGGGTGTCGTCGCCGACGTCGACCCGTCGCAGGGCGTGCGGCATCGACCGGGCGGCTTCGGCGATGACGTACGCGTCCCTTGCGTCGGTCTTGGCGTTGCCGGGGTGCAGGTCGGCGATACGGCGCATCGCCAGCCCGGGAAGGTAGGCGACGTCCACGCCCATGGCACGAGCAACCGCGACCGGCAGCGCGCCGATCGTTGCGGGTTGATCGACCACCACCAGCAGGCGACCGTGCGTGCCGAGTTTGGTCAGCAGGCCACGCAGCGACGACTCGTCTTGGGGCAACGGTTTGTCGTGCAGCCGTGTGCCATCGACGTTCAGCGCGCAGGCGTGGTGCGTCTGTTTGCCGACATCGAGCCCGATGTACACCGCGTAGTCAGGTCGAGACATGGTCCCTCCTCGTGCGTCCGAGCGGCTGGTCACCAGATCAGGCGCAGGAAGCCGACATCCACGTTACGAAGAGACCTACCCAGGCGTTCGGGCGGCCCGGTCCCTATCAGCGGTCCACCAGCGCCACCAGCACCCGGTGACAACACCCCCCGGATCATGCAAACGACAGGGGCAGTCAGTCATGCCGGGGCCGGCGACCAGGAGCCTTGCTTCAAGGCTCACCAAGACGGTAACGGGGTTAAGGGTCAAGTCCCCCTCCGGACACTTGGACTTAGGCTCACCTAACTTTGGTGAGCCTGAGTCGTTTATGCGTGACTTTCGTTCGGCACCAGCGTCCAACTACAGCGTTGATGCACCGGTTCGAATGTGTTCCGTAGTCCGACCGAGCCGTACAGCGACTTGACGTCGTAGCTGGGGGCCGATGGTAGGGCTCGGAGCGGGCCGCTGATCGCCGCCGCCCACCTGGCGAGGTATTCGTCGGTTCGCCAGAGCCGCTGTCGGCGTACTTCGTCGCTAAGGCGGAACCCTTCGGCCTGGAGCGCGCGTACCTCGTGCTCCGCGGCGATCGGGTCTCCGGTGAGGATCTTTCGCGCCGCCGTCCGGATCTGGTCCTCGTTGTCGATGCCTCGTTCGACTAGTTGGTCGAGCTGGGTGTCAGTGAGGAGTTCTTGGCGCAGCTCGTTCTGGATGCTGCTGCTCGCTGCCAGTGCCGAGATCCACGGGTCGAGCTGAGCCCGAACCTCAGATTGCATGACACGTGCAAGCGGCGGATGTGGCTATGTTCGGCGGACGGACCTGTCCCGACAGCGGTACCGGACGTCGTTCCCGGCGAGGTTGCCTTCCATGCGCTTTCCGCAGTGTGCGCAGGTCAGGATTCCTTGGAAGAGTAGGTCGAAGTTGGAGGCTCGGGCGCCACGAGACAAGCGACCGGCCGGTGCCTTCATGGCGTTCGCTTCGAACTTCTGTTGCGCGCGGGCGAACTGTTCTTCGGTCACGACTCCACGGTGCGACGCGCGCTGCGATTTCGCCACCCCTGTCAAGAAGGTCTACGGCTGATCCGAACCTCGTTTCTCCTTCTGGGTCCGCGAACCGTTGTCGGGTAGCAACTGTGCTGGAAGATGGAGCCATCTGACCGAGTGACCAGGAGTGGACCATGACTGAGACCGTCGAGATCGAGCGGGTCTTCAATACTGCGCCGCGGCGTCTGTTCCGGGCGTGGACCGACGCGGTCGAACTCGCCACCTGGTGGGGCACGAGCGAGCCCGAACCTGACTTCGTCGAGGTCGTGCCCGACGAGCGCGTCACGACCGCGGACGAGGCTCTCGTGGTGACTTTCGAACAGAATCCGGCAGGTTCGAAACTCGTTGTGCAGCAAAAGACCTCGAGCGATCCCGACGAGATGCGGCGGCTCTGGACGCAGCGCCTGGACCAGCTGGACGAGTTGGTCAGCCCGGGCGCCCGATGACCCTCTTCGCGCAGGTCGCGGACGTCTCGCGCCGGGTCGGCGCCACGCGGTCACGCAACGAGAAGGTTGCGTTGATCGCGCAGGCGCTGCGTGAGGCCCGGCCCGACGAGCGCGCGGTGATCGCCGACTACCTCGCCGGCACGCTGCCGCAGCGCAGGGTCGGGATCGGTGGGCGATCGCTGCGCTCGAACCCTTCGGATGCGGTCGAGGAAGCTTCGGTCGACGTCCTCGACCTGGACGCGACGCTCACCCGGATGGAAGATCTGCATGGCACCGGGTCGAACACCCGGCGCCGGGAGATGCTCGACGAGCTGTGGGGTCGGGTGACCGAACAAGAACGGCGGTTGCTGACCGGACTGCTGCTCGGCGACGCTCGTCAAGGCGCGGGAGACGGAGTCATGCTCAAAGCGATCGCGGCCGCGGCGCAGGTGAAGGAGACCGACGTGCGGCGGGCCGTCATGCTGGCTGGTCGTACCGGCCCAGTGGCGGCCATCGCGCTGGACGGCGGGGCGCCTGCTCTCGAGGAGGTGCGCCTCGAGGTCGGGCGCCCGCTGCGTCCGATGCTCGCGGGGTCGAGTCCGGACGTGGAGTCCGTGGTCGAGGAGCCGGGGGAGTGGACGGTCGAGGTGAAACTTGACGGAATTCGCCTGCAAGCACACAAGATCGGTGACGAGGTCCGGTTGTTCACCCGCAGCCTGGACGACATCACCGCCCGACTTCCGGACGTGGTCGAGGTGGTGCGCGCACTACCGGCGAAGGAAGCGGTCCTCGACGGCGAGGCCATCGCCCTGCGTCCCGACGGTCGCCCCGAACCGTTCCAGGTGACCGGCGCTCGCACGGCCAGCAGCGCCGACCCCGACGAACTACGCCGCAACGTCCCGCTCACCGCGTTGTTCTTCGATCTCATGCATCTGGACGGAGACGACCTCGTCGACGAACCGCTGCACGTCCGACGAGAGCGACTCGAACGCCTGGTGCCGCAACAGCACGTCGTGACTGCGGTTCGTCCGACGAATTCCGCTGCGGCGCAGGAGTTCTTCGAGGACTGGGTGGGCCGAGGACACGAAGGGGTGGTCGCCAAACGCCTTGACTCGGTCTATGCCGCCGGACGCCGGGGCAGCGGGTGGGTCAAGGTGAAACCACGTCACACCCTCGACCTCGTCGTGCTCGCTGTCGAGGAAGGCAGCGGTCGACGCAAGGGCTTCCTGTCGAACATCCATCTGGGTGCCCGTGACCCGAACACCGGCGACTTCATCATGCTCGGCAAGACGTTCAAGGGAATGACCGACGAGATGCTCGCCTGGCAGACCGAGCGGTTCACCGACCTCATGACCGACCGCGACGACTGGGTGGTGCGGGTGCGTCCGGAGCAGGTCGTCGAGATCGCGTTCGACGGCCTGCAGAAATCGACCAGGTATCCCGGCGGAGTCGCGCTGCGGTTCGCGCGAGTGCTGCGTTACCGCGACGACAAAACCGCCGAGCAGGCCGACACGATCGACGAGGTACGGCGTTTGGCACAGTGGTAACAGACCGACGAGACCGGCAAGTAGACGCAGGAGCAGCGATGAACGATCAGCAGCAGACCCGAGCGCGGGACGAGGTCGTGCGTATCTGTCAGGACCTCATCGGCATCGACACCAGCAATTACGGCAACGACAAAGGCCCCGGCGAGCGCAAAGCCGCCGAGTACGTGATGTCGGAGTTCACCGAGGTGGGCCTGGATCCTGAACTCATCGAAAGTGAGCCCGGCCGCGCGAGCGTCGTCGTCCGTATCGAGGGTGAGGACTCCTCGCGCGGTGCGCTGGTCGTCCACGGCCACCTCGACGTCGTGCCCGCGAATGCCGAGGACTGGCAGGTCGATCCGTTCGCCGCCGAGATCAAGGACGACTGCGTGTGGGGACGCGGCGCGGTCGACATGAAGGACATGGACGCGATGATCATCGCGAACGTGCGCGAACTCGTCCGCTCCGGCAGGAAGCCGCCGCGCGACCTGATCGTCGGCATGTTCGCTGACGAGGAGGCCGGCGGAGCCAAGGGCGCGAACTGGCTGGTCGAGCACCGTCCGGAACTGTTCGAGGGCGCGACCGAAGCAGTGAGCGAGGTGGGCGGCTACAGCGTCACGGTGCCCAAGAAGGCCGGGGGACAGCAGCGTGTCTACCTGTTGCAGACCGCCGAGAAGGGCATCGCCTGGTTGCGTCTGGTGGCTCACGGACGGGCCGGTCACGGATCGGTGCCGAACGACGAGAACGCCGTGGTCCGACTCGCAGAGGCGATCGCACGCATCAACGCTCACTACTGGCCGCGCGAGTACATCGCCAGCGTCTCGCTGCTCCTCGACGGCCTGAGCGAGATCACCGGCATCACCTACTCGCCGGACGACGCGGGCGAGCTGCTCGCGACCATCGGCGGCGCACGGGGGTTCGTCGAAGGAACACTGCGCGACACCTCCAATTTCACGATGCTCAACAGCGGCTACAAGCACAACGTCATTCCGCAATCAGCGTCGGCGAGCCTGGACTGCCGGTTCCTTCCCGGCCACGAGGACGAGTTGATGAGCACAATCGAACGCCTCGCGGGTGAGTTCGTCGAGGTGCAGATCGTGCACAAGGACATCGCGTTGGACGCACCGGTCGAAGGACCGCTGGTCGACAAGATGAAGCGGGCACTCGCCACCCAGGACCCGGACGCGGCGGTGCTGCCGTACTGCCTCTCCGGTGGCACGGATAACAAGTCGCTCGCGAAACTGGGCGTCGTCGGCTACGGGTTCGCCCCGCTGCGGCTGCCGGCCGACCTCGACTTCGCGCCGATGTTCCACGGCATCGACGAGCGAGTTCCGTTGGAATCGCTACGGTTCGGAGCCGACGTGCTCGGTGAGTTCATGCGCGACTGCTGACCGGCGCCGACCGATCGAACTCAGGCGGTGCGGCGCACCCGGATGATCCGGCGCCGCAACCACACCTTGCGCAGACCGCCCAGATAGAGCCGGGTGCGGGCCAATTCCCAATGCCCGTACTCGGCGTGATCGGTCAGCGTCTGGCGCACGACGGAGCGCTCCACGTCTCGCGGGAACGTCAGCACCTGGTACTCATACTCGGTCATCGCTGCCTATTGTGCGTCAGAGCCGATAGCGTTCGGTGTATGAGCGTCGACCCGCGTGCCGCCCTCTCCTGCTTCATCAACGCCGTGGAACGGCATTTCGAACTAGCGTCCAGCGGACGCGGCAACGACGACCCCCATGTCCAGGAGGCCGCCGACTCGCTCGCCGACGCCTTCGAGACCTACGAGGATGCGCTGTACGAGGCGTACGGGCTCAACACCCCCTTCTTCCTGCCCGCCGACGAGGACGACTTCGACGACGACCTCGATGAAGACGAAGACTCGGACGATGACTCGGACGACGAAGACTCGGACGATGAGGAAGAGGACGACGATGACGAGGTCGACCTGAGCGAGTTCGAGGACGACGACGATGACGACGAGCCGTACCGCGGGTTCGAGGTCGACGACATCGACTACGAGTCGGAATAGTCAGCAGCTCCTCAGCGCGCGGAGACCTCGTCGAGCGCCTGACGGATCGCCGGGGCGATGTCGAGCCGCTGGGACGCGAGCGCGGCGCGCAACTGGGTCTGCTTACGAGCTCCGACGACGCAACTGCTGAGTCCCGGACGTTCGCGCAACCAGGCCAGCGCCACCTCGGTCTGCGAGACGCCGAGCCCGTCAGCCGCCGTCGCGACGGCCTTCATCACAGGCCCGTCCGCCGCACCGAGCATCTGGGCGGCCCAACGCGGGTGATCGCCCGAGCTCGCCCGGCTCTCGGCCGGGACGCCACCACGGTACTTGCCGGTGAGCACCCCACCGGCCAACGGTGACCACGCCATCACCCCGAGCCCTAGCGCGTCTGCAGCCGGCAGAATCTCGGCCTCGGCCGACCGGTCGAGCAGGCTGTACTGAACCTGGTTGGCCACCAAGGGAATTCGCAGTCGCTGCGCCTCACCGGCGACGATCGCCGACTGCCAACCGGAGTAATTGGAAACCCCGACGTAGCGGGCTTTGCCCGACGTCACCGCGCACTCCAACGCTCCGAGCGTCTCCTGCCAGGGCACCTCGTCCGACCAGCTGTGCACCAGCCAGAGGTCCAGATGCTCGGTGCCGAGTCGGGTGAGGGACGCGTCCAACTGGGTCAGCAGCGCACGACGGGAGGTGTCGACCACCCGCTGCCCGGTACGACGCGAGATACCGGCCTTTCCGACAAGGACGAGGTCCTCGCGGTGCAGGCCCTCGATGAGGGACCCGATGATCGTCTCGCTGCCGCCGTCGGCGTACCCGTACGCGGTGTCGATCGTGGTGCCACCGGCGTCCAGATAGTCCTCGAGCAGCAGGCGCGCGTCGTCCTCGTCGACCTGGGTGCCCCAGTTCATCGTGCCGAGAGTGAGCGTGGAGACGGTCAGTCCGCTGCGACCGAGGGAGCGCGAAAGCATGGCCCCAACCTATCGGCGGCCACGCGGGCGGCCCCGCTGACGCACCGTGGAGCGAGTACCGTTCCAGACATGCGACTTGCGCTCAATGTGGGCTACTGGGGAACGACCGGTACCGACGACCTCGACGGCATGCTTGCCCTGGCGAAGGCCGCCGACGAGCATCGCTACGACGTCGTATGGCTGGCGGAGGCGTACGGCTCCGACATCCCGAGCCTGACCGGTTACCTGGCTGCACACACCGAACACGTCGGGTATGGCGCCGCGATCATGCAGATTCCGGGTCGCAGCCCGGCGATGACCGCGATGACCGCCGCGACGCTGGACCGGATCACCGGCGGACGCTTTCACCTGGGCCTCGGTGTTTCCGGGCCGCAGGTCAGCGAGGGCTGGCACGGCGTCAGGTTCGCCGATCCGCTGGGTCGCACCCGTGAGTACGTCGAGATCGTCCGGCAGGCACTCGGTCGCCAGAACGTGGAGTTCCACGGCAAGCACTTCGATCTACCGCTGCCGGACGGCCCGGGCAAGTCATTGCGGCTGCTCTTGCTGCCCGAACGGGAGAACGTGCCGATCTACCTGGCCTCGCTCGGTCCGAAGAACCTCGCGCTCACCGGCGAGATCGCCGACGGCTGGATCGGCATCTTCGTCAGCCCCGAATACCTGCCCGAGCAACTCGAGACGATCGCGGGCGGCCGGGCGAAGTCCGACCTGACGATGGACGGGTTCGACGTCGTCGCCTCCGTCAACGTGAGCATGGCCGACAACGTCGACGCCGCAGCCGATCGGCTGCGCGGCCACGCCGCTCTCTACATCGGTGGCATGGGCTCGAGGGACAAGAACTTCTATCACGCGCTCGCCACCCGGATGGGCTTCGAGAAGCACGCAGACCACGTCCAGAATCTGTTCCTGGCCAAGCAGCACCGCGACGCGGCCGCAGCCGTGCCGCGCGAGTTCATCGAACGCACCGCGATGGTTGCAGACGCAGAAGCGATCCGCGCCCGGCTGCGTGCTTATGCGAAAGCCGGCGTGACGACGCTCGCGGTTTCGCCGTGGATGGACAGCATGCAGGAGCGGATCGAACTGCTCGGACTCATCGCACGATTGATGGACGACGAGGGACTGCGTTCCTCGTGACCACCGTGTTGTTGCTGCGGCACGGGCGGACCGCGGCGAACGCCGCCGGGCTGCTGGCCGGCTGGACCGAGGGTGTCGGTCTCGACGACACCGGCAAGGAGCAGGTGACCGCGCTCGGCCGACGGCTGCGCGATGTTCCGTTGGCCGGCGTGGTGACCAGCCCGTTGCAGCGCTGCCGTGAGACGACGGACGCGATCGTCTCCGGGCGTGAGGTTGAGGTGACGGTCGACGAGGGCGTGGGGGAGTGCCACTACGGCGGTTGGACGAACCGGCCGCTCAAAGAGCTGGCGAAGGAAGACCTTTGGCGCACGGTGCAGGATCACCCGAGCGCGGCCACATTTCCTGCGAGCGAGCAGTACCGGCACGAGTCGATCGCCCAGATGCAGTTGCGAGCGGTTGAGACGATGCGGCACTACGACGCACATTTCGAGCAACAGGTCGGTGCGCACGCGGTGTGGGCGCTGGTGTCCCACGGCGACGTGATCAAGTCGATCCTCGCCGAATGTCTCGGTGAGCACATCGACCAGTTCCAGCGCATCACCGTCGGTCCGGCCTCGCTGAGCGCCGTACGCCTCACCGCTACGCGGCCGTTCGTGCTGCGGATCAACGACACCGGTAGCGATCCCGCCGACCTCGTGCCGAAGCCCGATCAGGCGAAGGACGCCGAGGCAACTGTCGGCGGTGGCTCGACCGCGCAGGGCTGAGGCGCGGCGCTAGGGTCGGTACATGCCGTTGATCGAGTACCTGGACCCCGACAGGTTCGTCGCGGGCACCGTCGGCCCTGCGGGCCAGCGCACCTTCTTCCTGCAGGCCGTCGACGGCCGCCGGATCACCAGCGTGTCGCTGGAGAAGGCGCAGGTCGCGATGCTTGCCGAGCGGATCGATGAACTGCTCGACCAACTGGACGCCACCGCTGACGTCCCGGTCATGGAACCGGACAACGAGCCACTGAGCACCCCGATCGATGATGAATTCCGGGTGGGCACCCTCACGCTTGCCTGGGATCCGGAGACGCTGCGCGTGATCGTGGAGTGCCTCGATTCCACCGTGTCGGTCGAGGTGGATGAATCGGGCGAACCGTCCGTCGCCGTCGACGAACCCGACAGCACCACGCTCCGCGTCGCGGTGCAGCCGCAGATGGCGCGCGAATTCACCCGTCGTGCAACGGCATTGCTTGAGCAGGGCCGTCCGCCGTGCCCGCTCTGCGGCGACCCGCTGGACCCGAACGGCCATGTCTGTCCCCGTGCCAACGGATACAAGCGCTGACGACCAGGTGCTGCGGCTGCTGGCCGACAGCGACCTGGAGATCGAAGGGCGGCTGGTCGATGCGTCCAATGTCGCGCTGCGTGTCTGGGTGGGCGAGGGTGAGAAGCGAACAGCCGCGGTCTACAAGCCGATTCGAGGCGAACGACCCTTGTGGGACTTCCCCGACGGGTCCCTCGCCGGACGCGAGCTGGCGGCCTCGTACGTCTCGGACGCCACCGGCTGGAACTTCGTGCCCAGGACGGTCCTGCGGGACGGGCCGCTCGGGCCGGGCACCGTTCAGCAGTGGGTCGGACCGCTCGAGGGGCGGGAGGACCCCGACTTCGTCCGCATCGACGCGCCGGCTGACGTCCCGGACGGCAACGTCCCTGTGCTCGCCGTCCGGGACGAGGCAGATCGACCGCTGGTCGTCTCGCACAGCGACACCCCGCGCCTGCGTACGCTCGCGGTGTTCGACGCACTGCTGAACAACGCCGACCGCAAGGCGAGTGCGCTGCTGGCGGACGACGCCACGTTCTGGGCCATCGATCACGGCCTGTGCTTCCACGAGGAGGAGAAGCTGCGGACGGTGTTCTGGGGCTTCGCCGGTGAGCCCATCGCCGCCACGGATATCGCTGCGCTGCAACGCTTTTCCGAGGCACTTGACGGCGGGCTTGTGGCGCAGTTGGAGCCCTTGCTCACGCTCTCTGAGATCGAGGCATTGCACGAAAGGCTGCACGGCCTGCTCGCCGACGGCGTGATGCCCGAGGTGCCCGAGGACCGGCATCCGCTGCCGTGGCCACTGTGGTGACCCGTGGTGGCACTGTGGTGAACGGCTCAGCCGACCGTCTCGTGAGCAAGCCCGCCCGACAACTAGGCTCTACGCCGTGAAGTCCTGGTCTCAGCCGTCCTTTCCCCGCCTGGCGAAAGCGGCACCCGCCCTGCGGTTGCGCGACGAACACACCGGTGAACTCGAGGTCGTCCCGACGAACGACCCGGTCGGCGTATACGTCTGCGGGATCACCCCGTACGACACGACGCACCTCGGGCACGCCGCCACCTATGTGACCTTCGACCTCGCGATCCGCGCACTGCGCAACGCCGGCCACGACGTCACCTATGTACAGAACGTCACCGACATCGACGACCCGCTGCTCGAACGGGCAGCGCGCGACGGCATCGACTGGCAGGACCTCGCCCAGCGTGAGATCGACATCTTCCACGCCGACATGGAGGCCCTGCGCAACCTTCCGCCCCAGCACTACGTCGGCGTCGTCGAGACGATGCCTCGCCATGTCGAGGTCATTTCGCGACTGGTCGCGGAAGGCGTGGCGTACGGCCTGCCGGTGGACGCGTCCGAAGCCGGGCAGGACGGCGTCCAGGACTTCTATCTCGACCTGTCGACCCAGCCCAGCTTCGGTGAAACAAGCGGCTGGAACCGCGAGCAGATGGTGGAAGTGTTCGCCGACCGCGGGGGAGACCCCGACCGCCCGGGCAAGCGCGACGTGCTCGACCCGCTGCTCTGGCGCGGTTGGCGCAAGGGCGAACCCCATTGGGACGGAGTCGAACTCGGCCCCGGACGCCCCGGCTGGCACCTGGAATGCACGACGATCGCGCTGGACCACCTCGGCATGGGATTCACCCTGCAGGGCGGCGGCACCGACCTCGTCTTTCCCCACCACGAGATGTCAGCGGTCCAGGCGGAAGCGCTGACCGGGAAGAGCCCGTTCGCGCACCGTTACGCCCACCAGGCGATGGTGGCCTACGACGGCGAGAAGATGAGCAAGTCGCTGGGCAACCTGGTCAAGGTCTCCCAACTACGCGCGGAGGGCGTCGACCCGATGGCCGTGCGCCTGGTCGTCCTTGACCACCACTACGCCCTCGACTGGGAGTACACCGACGACCAGCTCGAGAGTGCGAAGGAGCGCCTGGCGACTTGGCGCGACGTCGCGTCCCGAGCCGGCGATGACGATGCGGACCAACTCGCCGACGCGATCACCGCTGCACTCGCCGACGATCTCGACGCACCCGCCGCGTTGCAGGCCATGGACGCGTGGGCGGCCGATCACGTCCGGGCCGACGCCGGCCCTTCAGCGCGCGTCACCGACGCGATCGACGCCGCCCTCGGCATCGCCCTCTGACAACGGGCCACACGCCGACGATGACTCTCGATGCATGAGGGCACTCCGTATACGGAGTGCCCTCATGCATTTTGCGTTCCCTCAGGGGCGAGGGCCGGGGCCGCCCTCGTCGCGACGGCGCAGGTACTTCTCGAACTCGCGAGCGATCGCGTCGCCGCTGGCTTCGGGCAGGTCGGTGGTGGCCTGGGCCCGTTCGAGGGCCTCGATGTACTCGGCGATCTCCTCGTCGGCGGCGGCAAGTTCATCGACGCCGCGCTCCCACGCCGCTGACTCGTCCGGAAGTTCACCGCGGTCGACCACGGTGTCCAGCAGTTCCTCGAGCTTGACCACCATTGCCAATGTCGCCTTCGGGGACGGGGCGGTCGCGGCGTAGTGGGGCACTGCCGCCCAGACCGAAAGACTCGAGATACCAGTGCGATTGGCGGTGTCGGTCAGCACGCCGACGATGCCGACCGGGCCCTCGTACTCACTGGGCTCGACGTCGTAGCGCTGCTGCATGTCCGGATGTTCGGCAGTCACCGACACCGGCATCGGACGACGGTGTGGCACGTCGGCCAGTAGTCCGCCGAGCGTGATGAGCAGGGAGATGTCGGACTCCACGGCGAGCGACAGCAACTCCTGGACGAACTGCATCCATCGGAACGACGGCTCGATGCCGTGCACCAGCAGGACGTCGCGGTCGAGCGGGGTGTCACGGGCCAGGTAGACCCGGGTCGTGGGCCACTCGATCTGCCGTGATTCGGGACCACCGACCACACGTGGCCGGTTCACCTGGAAGTCGTAGTACTCGGCGGGGTCGATCGCCGCGACCAGATCGGCGTCCCATACCTCGACCAGGTGCGCGACGGTGCTCGTGGCCACCTCGCCGGCATCGTTCCAGCCCTCGAACGCGGCGATCATGATGGGATCGTCGAGCAGTGGGATGTCCTCGATCTCGATCACGTGATTCGTCCCTTCATCCCTGGTTTGCCCGCCGGGGTTCGACGGCTTCGATCCAGCGTACGGAGTGATCGACCACGCCTCGGCGGTGACCGGGCAACGGGATGCAGGTGTCGTAAACTCGGGCGACTCTACGAAGGGAACACCAACAGTGAGCAGCCGCTCCGACTCCCGCTCCGAGACTTTCGAGCGCGACACGACCCACCAGCGTCCAGACGCCACCGCCGAACTCACCGAAGCGCTCAATTCCCGCGTGATGATCCTCGACGGATCGATGGGTGTCTTCATTCAACGGCACAAACTGTCGGAGGACGAGTTCCGCGGCGAGCGATTCGCCGACTGGGAGCGTGACGTCAAGGGCAACAACGACCTGCTCTCGATCACCAAGCCCGAGTTGATCGCCGACATCCACCGCGCTTACCTCGACGCCGGCGCCGACATCATCGAGACGAACACGTTCTCGGCACAACGGATCTCGATGGCCGACTACGGCATGGAGGATCTCTCCTACGAGTTGAACTTCGTCTCTGCCGCGCTCGCCCGCGCGGAGTGCGACAAGGCCGCGACCGATGACAAACCGCGCTATGTCGCCGGTGCACTCGGCCCGACCAACCGGACGGCGTCCATCTCTCCTGAGGTCAATGACCCGGGTGCCCGCAACATCACCTACCAGGAACTCGTCGACGCTTACCTGGAACAGGCGCAGGGCCTGATCGACGGCGGCTCGGACCTGCTGCTGGTCGAGACGATCTTCGACACCCTCAACGCCAAGGCGGCGATCTTCGCCCTGGAAACCCTGTTCGAGCAGGAGGGACGCCGGTGGCCGGTGATCATCTCCGGCACGATCACGGACGCGTCCGGTCGCACGCTGTCCGGTCAGGTCACCGAGGCCTTCTGGAACAGCGTCCGCCACGCCAAGCCGCTCGCTGTCGGGTTCAACTGTGCGCTCGGCGCCGCCGACATGCGCCCGTACGTCGCGGAACTGTCGAAGGTCGCGGACGCGTTCGTCTCGGTCTACCCGAACGCCGGCCTGCCCAACGCCTTCGGTGAGTACGACGAGACTCCTCAGGAGATGGCGGACGTCGTCGGCGGCTTCGCCCAGGACGGACTGGTCAACATCCTCGGCGGCTGCTGCGGCACCACGCCCGAGCACATCAGCGAGATCGCCGACCGGGTCGAGGGCGTGTCCCCGCGCGAAGTACCGAGCATCGCCCCCGCGCTGCGGCTGTCCGGTCTCGAACCGCTCAACGTGGTCGAGGACTCCCTGTTCGTCAACGTCGGCGAGCGCACCAACATCACCGGTTCGGCGCGTTTCCGCAAGTTGATCAAGGACGGCGACTACCCGACCGCACTGAACGTGGCGCGGCAGCAGGTCGAGGCCGGCGCACAGGTCATCGACATCAACATGGACGAAGGCATGATCGACGGCATCGAGGCGATGGATCGCTTCTGCAAGCTGATCGCCTCCGAGCCCGACATCAGCCGCGTCCCGGTGATGATCGACTCGTCCAAGTGGAGCGTCATCGAGGCCGGTCTGCGCTGCGTACAGGGCAAGCCCATCGTCAACTCGATCTCGATGAAGGAGGGCCTGGAACCGTTCATCGAACAGGCCCGCCTGTGCCGTAAGTACGGCGCCGCCGTGGTGGTCATGGCCTTCGACGAGGAGGGACAAGCCGACACCATCGAGCGTCGCAAGGAGATCTGTTCCAAGGCGTACGAGATCCTCACGCAGGAGATCGGTTTCCCGGCCGAGGACATCATCTTCGACCCGAACATCTTCGCGGTCGCGACGGGTATCGAGGAGCACTCCAACTATGGCGTCGACTTCATCGAGGCCACCCGTTGGATCAAGCAGAACTTGCCCGGAGCCCTGGTCTCCGGCGGTGTCTCGAACGTCTCGTTCAGCTTCCGCGGCAACAACCCGGTGCGCGAGGCGATCCACGCGGTGTTCCTGTACCACGCCATCGAAGCGGGCATGGACATGGGAATCGTCAACGCCGGCGCACTGGTCGTCTACGACCAGATCGATCCCGAACTCAAGGAGCGCATCGAGGACGTCGTGCTCAACCGACGTCCCGACTCCACGGAGCGGCTGCTGGAGATCGCGGCCGAGCACAACAAGGAAGCCGGCCCGGTCGACAACAGCGCGGCCCTCGAGTGGCGTAATCTTCCTGTACGCGAACGCATCACGCACGCGTTGGTGAAGGGCATGGACGAGTATGTCGTCGCCGACACCGAGGAGATGCGGGTCGAGCTCGCCGAGGCGGGGGAGCGGCCACTGGCCGTCATCGAGGGCCCGCTGATGGACGGCATGGGCGTCGTCGGAGACCTCTTCGGTGCCGGCAAGATGTTCCTGCCGCAGGTCGTGAAGTCGGCTCGCGTGATGAAAAAGGCTGTCGCACACCTGATTCCGTACATCGAGGCGGAGAAGAAGCCGGGCGACGCGGTGCGCGCCAAGGGCAAGATCGTCATGGCGACGGTCAAGGGCGATGTGCACGACATCGGCAAGAACATCGTCGGTGTGGTGCTGCAGTGCAACAACTACGACGTCGTCGACCTCGGCGTGATGGTGCCCACCGCCAAGATCCTGGAGACCGCGAAGGCGGAGAACGCCGACATCATCGGCCTGTCGGGTCTGATCACTCCCTCGCTGGACGAGATGGTCGGTGTCGCGCAGGAGATGGAGCGACAGGGGTTCGACATCCCGCTGTTGCTCGGCGGCGCGACCACGTCCAAGGCACACACCGCCGTCCGCGTGACCTCGAAGTACCACGGACCGGTCGTGTGGGTGAAGGACGCCTCGCGTTCGGTGCCGACGGCGTCCGCGCTGCTGTCCGACACTCGCAAGCAACCTTTCCTGGACGAGGTCGAGCGTGATTACGAGTCGATCCGGCAGCGCCACGCCGCGAAGAAGAACGACCGCCCGCTGATCTCCTACGAGCAGGCGATGGCCAAGCGTCCCCCGATCGACTGGTCGAACTACCAGCCGCAGCGTCCGCACATGTTGCTGCAGCAGGACGAGAACACCGGTAACGACCAGGTGCACGGGCAGATCCGCAGCTGGACCAAGGTGGTGCGCAACTACCCGATCGCCACGCTGCGCAAGTACATCGACTGGCAGCCGTTCTTCAACGCCTGGGAGATGAAGGGACGCTTCCCCGACATCCTCAACAACCCGGCGACGGGGGAGACCGCGCGCAAGCTGTACGACGAGGCGAACGCGATGCTCGACAAGATCGCGGCCGAGAACTGGCTCGAGGCGTCCGGCGTCGTCGGGTTCTTCCCGGCCAACTCCGTCGGCGACTCCATCGAGGTCTACACCGACGAGTCGCGCGGTGAGATCCGCACGATGCTGCACCACCTGCGCCAGCAGGGGCAGCACCGTGAAGGTGTCGCGAACAAGTCCCTGGCCGACTACATCGCCCCGAAGGACTCCGGCCTGCGCGACTACATCGGCGGTTTCGCGGTCACCGCGGGCCTGGGTGCAGGCGACAAGATCAAGGAGTTCAAGGACGCGATCGACGACTACAGCGCGATCCTGCTGGAATCGGTCGCCGACCGCCTGGCCGAGGCCTTCGCCGAGCGGATGCATGAGGTCGTGCGTCACGAACTGTGGGGTTACGCCGCCGACGAGACGCTCTCGAATGAGGACCTGATCGCCGAGAGGTACCGCGGCATCCGTCCTGCCCCCGGCTACCCCGCCTGCCCCGACCACACCGAGAAGCGCACCCTCTGGGAACTGCTCGACGTGAAGAACCAGACCGGCATCGAACTCACCGAGTCGATGGCCATGTGGCCGGGCGCGTCCGTCTCGGGCTGGTACTTCTCCCACCCCGATTCGCAGTACTTCGTGGTCGGACGCATCAACCGCGACCAGGTGGAGTCGTATGCGCAGCGCAAGGGCTGGACGCTGAAGCAGGCCGAGAAGTGGCTCTCGCCCAACCTCGGCTACGAACCGGAGGACTGATCGTGATGGCAGAGATGCCGGAAGCGATTCTGTGGGACATGGACGGCACGCTGGTCGACACCGAGCCGTACTGGATGAACGCCGAGCGTGAACTTGTCGCCTCGTTCGGTGGTGTGTGGACTGATGAGTTGGCGCACCAACTCGTCGGTAACCCGCTCGTGGTGTCGGCACAGATGATCAGGGAGAAATCGCCGGTGACACTGCCCGACGAGGAGATCGTCGACACCCTCCTGGAGTCGGTGATCAGGCAGATGCACGAGCACATCCCGTGGCGTCCCGGTGCCGCTGAGTTGCTGAAAGAGGCTGTGGCACAGGGGATTCCCAATGCCTTGGTGACGATGTCGTACGAGTCCTTCGCGCGGGTGATGGTGGACGAACTGCCCACGGGCACGTTCGGTGCGGTCGTCACTGGGGACGTGGTCGAGCACGGCAAGCCGCATCCGCAGCCCTACCTTGTCGCCGCCGAGGCACTCGGGGTCGATCCCAGCCACTGTCTGGCGGTGGAGGATTCGCCGACCGGTGCGCGCTCGGCTGTCGCCGCCGGAGCCCGGACGATCGCGGTGCCGCACATCGTCGACGTGCCGGACGAGGTCGGTGCGGTGAAGGTCGCGACGCTGGCCGGGGAGACCATCGAGTCATTGTGGAGCCGCACGACTCAGTCCTGACCTACCTCCGGCTCACCGGCATACGCGGGATCAACTGCGCGTTCCGCTGCGAGTGCAGGCAGCGGTGGCACCGTGCCGCCGAACTGCGGACACAACGCCTGATGGCTGCACCAGGAGCACAGGCGTGAACGGGACGGACGCCAGTCGCCGGTGCTCGCCGACCGCGCGATGGCGTCCCAGAGCGCCTTGATCTTGCGTTCGGTCGCCAGCAGTTCGCGCTCGTCGGGGGAGTAGCGGACGATCTCCCCGTTGCCGAGGTAGACCAGTTGCAGCAGGCGGGGGATCTCGCCCCGGGTGCGCCATAGCACCAAGGCGTAGAACTTCATCTGGAACAGCGCCTTGGCTTCGAACAGTGCGGACGGCGAGCGGCCGGTCTTGTAGTCGACCACCCGCATCTCACCCGTCGGTGCGACGTCGAGGCGGTCGACGTAGCCGCGCAGGGTGAGCCCGTCGACCTCGGCTTCGACGTAGAGCTCCCGCTCGGCCGGTTCGAGACGGGTCGGATCCTCGAGCGCGAACCACTTCGCGACCAGCGTGCGGGCCGGACGCAGCCAGTCGCCGAGCTCACCGTCGACCAGGGACGCGAGTTCCGGCTCGCTCTCGACGAGCGCCTCCCACTGCGGTGCGAGCAGCGAGTGGGCATGCTCAAGCGTGCGATCAGCTGCCTCGACATCGAAGAGTCGCTCCAACACGGCGTGGACGAGGGTGCCGCGAGCGGCCGCGGCGGACGGTGGTTCGGGCAGCCGGTCGATGACGCGGAAGCGGTACAGCAGCGGACATTGCATGTAGTCGGCCGCGCGGCTCGGCGAGATCGCTCGTTTCACACGTGTCACCGGATGGTCGCCGATCCTTGAAACAGTCATCATGCCGTCCTGCATGGGTCTGACCCTAGACAGCCCCACCGACACTCAGTCCCGGCTCCGACAGAATGGGGCCTACGAGGCGTCGTGCACGGAGTCGGGGTAGGTGACGTAGGTGCGCCCGGTGAGTGAGGTCCAGGTGCAGACTCCGTCGTCGCTCATGTGGTAGTCCCAGTGCTTCTTGGTCTTCGTGTCGTGGTGGTGTCGGCAGAGTGCGGCGAGGTTGTGCCCGGCGGTGGGTCCCTGGGGCCATTCGATGACGTGGTCGATGTCGCATCTGATGGCGGTCCTGGTGCACATGGGGAACCGGCAGGTTTTGTCGCGTTGTTGCACGAACTCCCTCATCCGCGGCGTGGGCTCGTACGCGGTTGTCGAGGTCTCGCAGGTGACTCCGGTGTCGGCGTCGACCAGTGCTCGGGTCAGGCGGCATCCGAACTGGTCGATCAACGCTTCGAGGACTTCGGGTGGGATGAACCCGATCCCTGCGATCCGTGCCCACCCTGTCGTGTAGCAACGGTCCGATTCGCGTGCTGTTGAGCCGGATTCGGGGCCACCAGTGTCGGCGGCCTGCTTGGAGTCATCAGGACCTCGCGGGGAGGACGCGGACTGCCCCGGTGGTGGTGCACCATCATCCGAGGAGGCGCCGGGCTGGTGTGCGGGGTCGTCGGTGGCGCGTCGGGCCGCGGTCGCAGCCTGTTGCTCCTCACGAACGACAGGGACCTGGATGACGACCTGGTAGCTGACGTCAGCACCTTGGGTGACGAGGTCGTGCAACGCGCCCAGGCGCAGTTGTCCGAGTGTCGGCTTCGATTCATCGGGGTCGTCACCCTCGGGCGGGTTCTTGGCGCGTTGATCAGCGAGTTGGTCGACGGCTCCGTAGATGCGGGCGATCTGGTCGGCCGGTCCGACGGCGCACAGCTCGGCCATCCCGGCAATGTCGGAGGGGCGAACCCAGACACCGGTGGCTTCTTTGGCTTCTTTGACCCGCGCCTTCTTCGCAGCCTCGGCCTCCCATTGGGTCACCAAAGCGCGCGCGGCGGTCTTCACCTTCAGGTAACCCCAGCTGTTGAAGCCTTTGGTGTCGAGCAGGTGCTGCTCGACCCGGTGAGAGGTTTCGGGTGAAGCGTTCACCAACTCCGAGGCAACGAGGCTGACCTTCCAGAAGGGAATCTCCCCTTCCACCGCCGCAGCCAGCAACCCGGGCGTTTTGGTGCACGTATCGATCGAGTTGCTCATCTTGCTTGACGCAGTGCGGGGATTCATCTGACAGGCAGCCGCCAGGTCGGTGTCGGCGAACGGCGCCTGGTGACCGAGCGGGTGTTCGACCTTCGCAGTGACACCGGTGTCGGCGTCGACGGGTTCTTCGTCGATCGCGGCGTACCGAGCCATGGCCATCGCCTGCACGGCCTGTGAGGTGGATGCCAACTGGGTGGAGCCTTTGATGGCTTCCTCCAACAGCCGCATGTCATCGACATCGACAGGGCGAGCGGTGGCGCTGGACCCGGTGTTGAGCACGGCGTCTGATTCGAGCCGGTGAAACGCTTCCCGGGAGATCCGGTTTGCGAACGTCAGCATCTCCGCGGGTGACCCCAAAGCGTTCAGAAGCTGGTTCAACAAACGCTGCTTCGGGTCCGAAAATGATTGCAGCAGAACGAATTCCACCGGTGATACCGGTTCGTAGAACTCGTAGCTGATGCTCATGAAGAAACTCTAGGCGGGACCACCGACAACCTCCGTCGGCGAATTCGTGCCGTGCCTCGATCGACCAACAGGAGGTTTCCGAAAGCGAGGCCGCCGTTGTGTCGCGTCCCGGTGGTTTCGGCACCGATGCCCTCGTTCCTCGGGCGTCGGGCTCAACCAGCGACGTCGGTCAGGCTCAACCCAGCGACGTAGGTCAGGCTCGACCGTCGCGCAACTGGATTCGGAGGCGCACAGGGCCGACGGATAACCTTCGCCCATGACGCAGACCCCGCAGCCGGCCCCCGGTCTCAAGATCGGATCGCTGCGCGGAGTGCCGGTGTTCATCGGACGCAGTTGGGTGCTCATCGCGGTCGTCATCGTGTTCACCTTCGGTCCACAGGTGCGGCGGGCACTGCCCGAACTCGGGACCACCGCCTACGTCGTCGCCTTCGCGTACGTCGTCGGTCTGCTCATCTCTGTCCTCGTCCACGAGGCTGCGCACGCGTTGGCGGGACAATGGCGCGGGTTCGAGGTGCACCAGATCGTCGCCGACCTCTGGGGTGGCCATACCTCCTTCACCAAGGAAGGCCGCACCGCCGGCAGCAGCGCGATTGTCGCGGCAGTAGGCCCGCTGTCCAATGCGCTGCTCGCACTCATCGGATTCGGTGTACTGCAACTCGATCTGCCGGATGTCGCCCGCCTGCTGGTCGTCGCGTTCACCTGGGCGAACGGCCTGGTGGCGGCGTTCAATCTCCTGCCCGGCTTCCCCCTCGATGGCGGCCACCTGGTCGAAGCGGGTGTGTGGGCCGCCACCGGCAACCGAAACAAGGGGACGGTCGTCGCCGGCTGGTGCGGACGTCTGGTGACGCTGGCCGTCATCGCGGTCCTCATCGTCTGGCCCATGGTGCAGGGCCGTCCGTTGTCCCTCATCGGCACGATCTGGATCGCGCTCATCGCGTCCTTCATGTGGTTTGGGGCGTCCGCGGCGATCAACCGGGGCAACGTCAGCAGCCAGCTCGGGTCGGTCGCGCTGCGCGACATCCTGCGTCCGTTGTCGGCGGCCCCGTACGACATCTCGGTCGAGCACCTGCCGCCGTACGACACCGTCCTGATGGCGCCGAACGGTGAGCCCGAGGGCTTCGTCCCGGCCGGGAGCGCGATGATGGTGCCGCTCGACCAACGAGCGGCCACCCCGGCTTCCGCGCTGATGCTCAAACCGTCCGGACCCTGGGTGGTACGCCTGGAACACGACGAGGACGCCGAACACGACCTCTCCAAGCTGGTCGACAACGCCGCGAGGCACGGCGAAGTCGCCGAGCGCACCGTCGTGCTGGCACCGGACGGACGCCCGGTGGGCTGGATCGAGCGCGACGAACTCATCGCTGCGGTGCGCTCCGCCGTCCGCTGACCCGTTCGCCGGTTCGGAGCACCAGCCGGTGCGACCTAGACTTGCGCCTCATGACCGACGCCCCTGAAAGCAGCACCGACAGCGTCCCGGCGACCACGGACGGCCCGCTCGGTGCCGACCTGCGCCGCGGACCCTTCACCGAGGGCGAACGCGTCCAACTCACCGATCCGAAGGGTCGGATGCACACGATCACGCTCGGCACGGGCAAGCAGTTCCACACCCACCGTGGGTACCTCGCGCACGACGATCTGATCGGCCGCCCGGACGGCACCACAATCACCAACACCGCCGGCGTCGAGTACCTCGCGTTGCGGCCGCTACTGCCTGACTTCGTGCTGTCGATGCCTCGCGGCGCCGCCGTCGTCTACCCCAAGGACGCCGGTCAGATCGTCACCATGGGTGACATCTTCCCCGGCGCGACGGTCGTCGAGGCAGGTGTCGGCTCGGGTGCGCTGTCGATGTCGTTGCTGCGCGCGGTCGGCGACCAGGGACGTCTGTACTCCTTCGAGCGGCGCGATGACTTCGCGCAGATCGCGAAGGGCAACGTCAATTCCTTCTTCGGTGCCCCGCATCCCGGGTGGTCGGTCACCGTCGGCGACCTGGTCGACGCACTCCCGCAGACCGTCGAGAACGGCACCGTCGACCGCGTGGTGCTCGACATGCTCGCGCCGTGGGACTGCCTCGGCGTGGTCGGCGATGCCTTGGCGCCGGGTGGTCTGCTCATCTGCTACGTCGCGACCGCGACGCAGTTGTCCCGCACGGCCGAGGCGATGCGCGACCACAGCGGTTTCACCGAGCCGCAAGCGTGGGAGTCGCTCGTTCGCGGCTGGCACCTCGAAGGTCTCGCGGTGCGTCCGGAGCACCGGATGCACGGCCACACCGGCTTCCTCATCTCCACCCGCCGCCTCGCTCCGGGGGTCACCCCGCCGGTGCGCAAGCGTCGCCCGAGCAAGGGTGCCGCGGACGGTTACGACGAGGCCGACGTCCAGGCCGTCATGCCGTCGGGCGAGTGGAGCCCGGAAGACGTGGGGGAGCGGCCGGTCTCGGACAAGAAGGTCCGCAAGCTGGCGCGTTCATTCAGTGAGCAGCAATCGGACCAGGAGCGTCCCGGCGGTTAGGGTCGAAGCCGGAGCCGTCTGTCGAAGGAGAGTGACGTGGCCGACCAACGCCCCACCGGTCAGAACCCGCAGTACGACGAGGTGCAGAGTCTGCGCGCCGAGGTCGAGGCCCTGCGGACGCGCGTCACCAACCCGACCCAGCGGCTCGATCTCGAACAGACGATCCGCCAGCTGCAGTCGGCACAGGCGACTTTGTCGACACAGAACGAGCGGCTGGTGCGCACCCTAAAGGACGCGCGCGAACAGATCGTGTCGCTCAAGGGTGAGATCGACCGCCTCGCCCAACCGCCGGCCTCCTTCGGCGTGGTGCTCGAACGATCCGACGACACCGTCGACATCCTGACCTCCGGGCGCAAGATGCGCGTCTCGGTCAGCCCGACCATCGAGCAGACCGACCTGGTCCCGGGACGCGAGGTCGTCCTCAACGAAGCCCTCAACGTGGTCAAGACGCTGGGCTACGAGAACGTCGGCGAACTCGTCCAGTGCAAGGAGTTCCTCGGCGAGGACCGCGTGCTCGTCGTGCTGCACGGCGACGAGGAGCGGGTGTGCCGGGTGGCGACTGCGCTCAAGGACGAACGCATCCGGGTGGGTGACTCGCTGCTGCTGGACGCACGCACGAACTTCGTCTTCGAACGCATCCCCAAGGCCGAGGTGGCCGACCTGGTGTTGGAGGAGGTGCCCGACATCCAGTACGAGGACATCGGTGGGCTCACCGGCCAGATCGGGCAGATCCGGGACGCGGTCGAGTTGCCTTATCTGCACGCTGACCTGTTCCGTGAGCACGCGCTCCGTCCGCCCAAGGGCGTGCTGCTGTACGGCCCTCCCGGCTGTGGAAAGACGATGATCGCCAAGGCGGTCGCGGCGTCGCTGGCGCGCAAGGTGGCCGAGAAGACCGGTCAGGACCAGACCAAGAGCTACTTCCTGAACATCAAGGGCCCGGAACTGCTCAACAAGTACGTCGGTGAGACCGAGCGGCACATCCGGCTGATCTTCCAGCGCGCCCGCGAGGCGTCCTCGGACGGCACGCCCGTGGTGGTGTTCTTCGACGAGATGGAGTCGCTGTTCCGTACCCGCGGTTCGGGCGTGAGCTCCGACGTCGAGACAACCGTCGTGCCGCAGCTGCTCGCCGAGATCGACGGCGTGGAGAAACTCGAGAACGTCATCGTCATCGGTGCCTCCAACCGTGAGGACATGATCGACCCGGCCATCCTGCGTCCCGGACGTCTGGACGTGAAGATCAAGATCGAACGGCCGGACGCCCAGAGCGCCCACGAGATCTTCGGCAAATACCTCACCGCGACGCTGCCGCTGCACCCCGACGACGTGGCCGAGCACGGTGGTGACAAGCAGGCCGCGGTCGAGGCGATGATCCAGGCGACCGTTGAGCGGATGTACGCCGAGGTCGATGAGAACCGCTTCCTTGAGGTCACCTACGCCAGCGGCGACAAGGAGGTCCTGTACTTCAAGGACTTCAACTCCGGCGCGATGGTGCAGAACATCGTCGACCGGGCCAAGAAGATGGCGATCAAGGATCAGTTGACCACCGGGGTCAAGGGCATCCGGGTCGAGCACCTGTTGCAGAGCTGCGTCGTGGAGTTCAAGGAGAACGAAGACCTGCCCAACACCACCAACCCGGACGACTGGGCGCGCATCTCGGGCAAGAAGGGGGAACGGATCACCTACATCCGCACTCTGATCGACGGCAAGACCGGCGGCGGATCCGCCAAGACGATCGATTCGGTCGCCACCACCGGCCAGTACCTCTGAGGACGCCGGCAGTCGAACAAGTACGGAGATCGCGTGAATCACGGCGACCAGCACCACCAGGAACAAGCGTTCATCGACGGACAACCGTTGTCTGCCAAGGGCAACGGAGTTGTGCACCCGGGGGCTCAGGCGCTGCGGATCATGGCGTTCTCGCTCTGTGCCGGGTCTGTCTGCTCTGTTTGCCACTGAGGCGCGAGGTTCGTAATCAGTCGGCCTGCGGGACGTCTCTGTGAAAAGATAGTTCGGCAGAGAACTCACGTGCCTGCCTCGGCTGGTACGCCGACGCGAGAGTGGTGCCCTTCTTGATCGAACAGACGAACTCACGGGTGGATCGGATGACCGACCCGCAGCGAGACGTCTTCGACGCGGTCATGGGCCTGGACGCCGCCCGGATGCGCGGGCACATCGTCGATTTTCAGAGTGCGCGCGGCAATGACGCGGTGGTCGCGGAATTGCTCGTCCCTGTCCTGGGGATCATCGGGGAGATGTGGGAGAACGGCACGCTCAGCGTGGCCCACGAGCACCACGGGTCACAGATCATCCGCAATGTCATCGGGGAGTTCCGGCGCAAGGGCAGTGGCCCCGTCCACGGCAAGATCGTGCTCGCCTGTCCGCCCGGGGAACTGCATGACCTTCCGGCGCACCTGTTCGGGCTCATGCTGCGCGACCGCGGTTGGCAGCCCGTCGTCCTGGGTGCGGACACGCCGTGGACCGCGATCCTGGCCGCCGTGCGAGCGGTCTGCGCGGACGCCTGCATCCTCACCGGCACTCGCCCCGGCCCGTTGCTGATGCACAGCGACCGCCTGCGCGAACTGAGCACCGTCACCAAGGTCTTCATCGGCGGCGGAGCGGTGAACGGACCGGCCGTGCGCGGAGTGACCCCGTTGCCTCTCGACTGGCCCGCCGCTGCGGACGTCGTTGCCGGAGCGTTGAAGACGCGTCAAAACCGGAGCGTCAGCCCCGCCTGAGCACCAGCGTCCGGATGAGGCGCCAGCCGATCAGTCCGGCGCCGACGAACAGCGTCGCGACGATGACGAAAGCAAGCGCCGTACCGTCGCCCATGATCCGCCGCAACAGCATGCCGATCGCGATCGCGCAGACCCAGATCGCAACACCGGCCGGGACATGCACTGGCACGCGGCGGTCCCAGTTGTAGTACGCGACCACCCAGCCGGCGACCATGCCGAGCAGGAATGGCCACGCCGTATCCAGCACTCCCACAACAGGATTCGCCTCACCGTGGGTCCGGCGTCCGGTGGCCGCGAAGACCGTCACGACGACGACGTCGAGTGCGAGCAGGTACCAGCGCGGCCTGCTGTGGCCGGCCACCTCGGCACTCATCGCACCCACCAGTCGTTCAGCTGGTCGGCAATCTCCATCCGTGCCTGGTGGCCGCAGCTGGTCGCGCCGGGCATGTTGAGGAAGCCATGCGGGACGCCGTAGTACCGGGTGAGACGCACCCGGACCCCGGCGCGTTCGAGCATCCGGGCGAAATCGATCCCTTCCTGGGCCAGCGGGTCACGGTCCGCCGTCTGCACCAGAGCAGGCGCCAGACCACGCAGGTCGGCACGCGCCGGCGACAAGGTGGGGTCGGTGTCCCGCAGACCGGTGCCCTCGAGGTACAGCTCCTTGTAGCGGTCCATGTCGCCCCCGGTCAGTGCGGGCGCTCGGCGCATCTCGTGCACGATGGACAGGTCGGTCGCCGGGTAGATCAGCACTTGTCCCAGCAGTTCGCGGTTGTGGTCGCGGGCGTGGATCGCGACGAGCGCCGAGAGGTTACCGCCGGCGCTGTCACCGCCGACGACGACGCGCGGCTCATCCGTGCCGCACTCGGCCGGACCGTGCGACAACCAGTCGAAGACGTCCAGCGAATCGTGCAGTCCCGCAGGCGCTTTGTGCTCCGGAGCCTTGCGGTAGTCCGGTGCGAGCACGGTGCAGTCGGCCCGGTCGGTGAGCATTGACAGCATCGAGTCGTAGTCCCGCGGACGCCCGCGTACCCACCCACCGCCGTGGATGTACAGCAGCACGCGGTCGGTGTGGCGGCGGGTGCGGTAGCGGCGCACGGTGATGTCGTGCCCGTCGCGTCCGGCCATGCTGAATTCGTCGATCGACACGCCCTTGGTCACCGAGCCGATGATGAGGGAGGCGGGGAACTTCGGCGCGGGGGAGAGGGCTCGGGAAGCTGCGATCTGTTCCAGGCTCATCTCCGACAAGGTGGTGCGCTGCAGGCGCGCCAAGCTGAAGCACAGGGCACGGGTACGCAACGGCATGCCGGCGGTGTCGGACCAGGTCGTTCGGGACATGGCAGCAGTATCGCTGCCGGGCACGGACACCACGGGGTGCGACACAGCCCCGGCTCATAGGCTGGGCCCATGAGCGTGCGCCGGGTGATGGGTATCGAGACCGAGTACGGCATCTCGCAACCGGGGGATCCGTCCGTGAATCCGATGCTGATGTCCGGGCGGGTCGTCACCGCGTACGCCCGATCGATGGGACTCCGCTCGGGACAGACGGGCTGGGACTACGCCGACGAGGCGCCGTTGCAGGACGCCCGCGGGTTCGCGATGGACCGCGAGTTCGCCGATCCGAGTCAGCTCACCGACGAGGAAGATCCGACGATGGCGAACGTCGTGCTGACCAACGGTGCACGCTTGTACGTCGACCATGCCCACCCGGAATACAGCTCGCCGGAGGTCACCGGGCCACGGGACGCGGTCATCTGGGACCGCGCCGGCGAACTCGTGATGCGCGAGGCGGCCAGGCTGCTGAACCAGCCTGGCATGCCGCCGCTCAACCTCTACAAGAACAACACCGACGGCAAGGGCGCGTCCTACGGAACGCACGAGAACTACCTGATGCGGCGCCTGACACCCTTCGCCGACATCGTCAGTGGCCTCATCCCGTTCTTCGTCTCACGTCAGGTCGTCTGTGGTTCGGGCAAGGTCGGAATCGGCACCGAATCACAGCGTGCCGGATTCCAGTTGTCGCAGCGGGCCGACTTCTTCGAGACCGAGGTCGGCCTGGAGACGACGCTGAAACGTCCGATCATCAACACCCGTGACGAGCCGCACGCGGTCACCGAGAAGTACCGCCGGTTGCACGTCATCATCGGCGACGCCAACCACTGCGATGTCGCGAACTTTCTCAAGCTCGGCACGACCAGCCTGGTGCTCGGGGTGATCGAAGCCGGGGCGGTCACGCAGAATCTCGCCCTGCAGGAGCCGGTCGCCGCGCTGCAGGCGATCTCGCACGACCCGACGCTGCGCACCTCGGTGCGGTTGGAGGACGGCCGCGAACTCACCGCACTGCAGATCCAGTACGCCTACCTGCAGATGGTGCGTGACTGGTTGGGCAGCGGCGACCTCGACAGCGAGACCGTGGAGGTGCTCGACCGGTGGCAGCAGGTGCTCGACAAGCTCGCCGACGACCCGATGTCGGCGGCCCGCGAGGTTGACTGGGTTGCGAAACTTCAACTGCTGCAGGGGTATCGGAACCGCGGGCTGGAATGGAGTGACCCGAAGATGCGTGCGATCGACATTCAGTGGAGTGACGTACGGGCCGACAAGGGCATCTTCCACAAGCTCGCCGCGAGCGGCCGGTTCGACGAACTCGTCTCGGCGGCGGACGTCGAGGCGGCGGTGAGCAACCCGCCGACCGACACCCGTGCCTACTTCCGCGGACGTGCCGTCCGTCAGTTCGGCGAGAACATCGCCGCAGCCTCGTGGGACTCGGTCATCTTCGACGTCCCTGAGCGACGCACGATGCAGCGGGTGCCGATGCTCGAACCCTTGCGCGGCACCGAGCAACATGTCGGCGCACTGTTCGACAGGGCCGGCAGCGCGGACGAACTGCTGCGGACGCTGCTCACCGACTGACGGCGCGCTTCAACTCGCGGGCGACAGATTGCACGAGTTGCCCGGCCCCTTGATCAGGCTGCTGGTGCGCTCGTAGGACACCTTGTTGGAGTCCGCGGTGACCAGGCGAACGAAGTAGCCGGCCGTACGGGCGACCCGGGTGGGTTGGAAGACGGCCTTGGGCTGTGTCCACCTGCCGTCGTCACCGCGCTCGAAACTGACCTTGACCATGACGCCGTCCTGGGTGGCGTCCGGGAAGCCCCAGTTCACGCCCTGGTCGGAGATCTGGTTGCCGAGGCCGAAATAGACCATCTTCCCGTTGACCCGCTCGCACTTCTGGACGACGTGGGCGTGGTTTCCGATGATCGTGTCCACCGAACCCGACTGCATGAGCTCGTTCGCGGTCTCGACCATGGCCGGTGTGGGGGCGTGATCGTTCGCGTTGCCCCAGTGCATCGAGACGAGCACGATCTGAGCACCGGACTTCCGTGCGGCGACGGCGTCGGCGATGATCCCGCTCGCCTTCTTGCGTTTCCACATCGCCTCCTTCATCCAGATCGCCTCATCCGGAACCCACAGGTCGCTGCCGCCGGCGAAGTTGTCGAGGGTGTAGCTGTAGGCGAGGTGGGCGACCTTGACGCCCTTGACGTCGTACATGGCCGGCTGACCCGGTGTGTTCGCGTCCGGCCCGGGCCCGGCGGCCTTCAGACCGTGGTCCGCCATCACCTTTCGTGTATCGGCGAGACCCTTCACCCCGGCATCGAAGGTGTGGTTGTTCGCGGTGCTGCAGCCGTCGTAGCCCATCCACGCCATCGCTTCGGCGAACTCGCGAGGACCGTTGTGCCGCAACCCCTTCGTGAGGTTGGTGTTGTCAGGCGACAGCGCGGCCTCCATGTTGCAGATGGCGAGGTCGGCGGACTCGGTGAACGGCTTGGCATCGGCCATCAGAGCCTTGAAGTTGTAACCGCCGTCCTTGCTCTGCGCCTTGGCGGCCTTGATGGGATCTTCCTGGGGGATGTCGTCGCCGCTGAAGGCGATCGTGAGGCGGTCGGCCCCGGTCTGCGCGGTCTCGCCATCACTCCCGGGGCTTCCTGAACTACCGGAACGTGCGCTGGAGCCATCACTTCGGCTCCCGCCGTCTCCTGAGGTTCCGGAATCGGAACCACCCAGGGCGCAACCGCCGAGCATCACCGACGCGGCGAATGCCGCGGCGACCGTCACACGCGCCCTCTTCATACCCCTTGTACGCATGTGCGACACAGTAACCGCGGACTACCGGGCCGCCTCGCCGCCACGCGGTTAGGGTGGACGTAGTTCAGTACGCGCGATGAAAGACGGTGTCATGGCACAGGAACGCATCAACCCCCAGCGCCGCGACGGCGACCCGGCGCAGGAGACGCCGCCACCCGCACCCGCTGCACCGCAGGTTCAGACCGGCGACATCGACAGTGTCCTCGACGAGATCGACGGCGTGCTCGAGGCGAACTCAGAAGAGTTCGTGCGCGGGTTCGTCCAGAAGGGCGGCCAGTGACCGCGGACCCGAGCGGACGACTGCCGGCCGCGTACTTCGCCCCGGGATCCTCGTCGTTCACCGAGTTCCTGCAGGCCTACGCCCCGACGCTGATGCCCGACTCGACCCATGCGCCCTCGAGTGTGCAGGTGGACGCTCCGCACGGCACGACGATCGTCTCGCTCAGCTACAACGGTGGCGTGCTGGTCGCCGGTGACCGGCGCGCCACGATGGGCAACCTCATCGCCAGCCACACCATGAAGAAGGTCTTCCTCACCGACGACTACTCGTCGGTGGGCATCGCCGGCACCGCCGGTGTCGCGATCGAGATGGTGCGCCTGTTCCAGGTCGAACTCGAACACTACGAGAAGATCGAGGGAGACCGACTTTCGTTGCAGGGCAAGGCGAATCGGCTCGCCTCGATGATTCGCGGCAACCTCGGCATGGCGATCCAGGGGCTGGCGGTCGTACCGCTGTTCGCCGGGTTCGATCTCGACACCGGCAAGGGCCGCATGTTCAGTTACGACGTCACCGGCGGTTGCTACGAGGAGCACCAGTACCACTCGGTCGGCTCGGGGTCGTTGTTCGCCCGCGGCGCTCTGAAGAAGCTCTGGCGCTCGGGGATGAGTCAGGACGACGCCGTGCGGGTGATCGTCGAGGCGCTGTACGACGCCGCCGACGACGACTCCGCAACCGGTGGTCCCGACCCCGGCCGGCGCATCTGGCCCAACGTCGCGATCCTCGACGCCGAGGGCTCGCGGTTCGTCACCGATGTCGAGATCGAGGCGGTCGTGGAGACCGTCGTCCGTGCCCGCAGGGAAGGGGAGGCGCACCGATGAGCATGCCGTTCTACGTCTCGCCCGAACAACTGATGAAGGATCGGGCCGACTACGCGCGCAAGGGAATTGCTCGTGGGCGCGCGGTGGTCGTGCTCGCTTATGAAGGCGGCATCGCGTTCGTCGCCGAGAACCCCAGCCGGGCACTGCACAAGATCTCCGAGATCTACGACCGGATCGCCTTCGCGGCGGTCGGCAAGTACAACGAGTTCGAGAACCTACGGGTGGCCGGGGTCCGGTATGCCGATCTGCGCGGGTACTCCTACGACCGTTCCGACGTCACCGCCCGAGGCCTGGCCAACGCGTACGCGCAGACGCTCGGCACGGTGTTCACCCAGGAGTCGAAGCCGTACGAGGTGGAGATCGTAGTCGCGCAGATCGGCGCGACGGCAGACGACGACCAGATCTACCGCCTGATGTACGACGGGTCCGTCGCGGACGAGCACGGGTACGTCGCGATGGGCGGCGGCGCAGATCGGATCTCCGCAGGACTGGAGCAGGAATGGCGTCCCGACCTCGACCTCGGCGGCGCGCTGCAGTTGGCGGTGCGGTTGCTCGGTGTCGATGCCGAAGGTAATTCGCGAGAACTCACCGCCGACCAGCTCGAGGTGGCGGTGCTCGACCGCAGCCGCGAGCGTCGTACCTTCCGGCGGCTGCCCGTACCTCTGCTGCAGACACTGCTGAGCGCCCAGGCCGACTGATGCTGCGCGCCGGTGTCGTTCGTCCGGACAAGGACGGGGTCACGCCGCTGCAACACGCGAAGATCAAGGGCTGCGACGAGATGGTGAAGATCCTTTCCGTCGCTTCGTGACGCCCGAAGCCTGTGCACGATCCGTGGGTTGTCGATGCCGGCTGACATACTGCGGAACCGGCGCACAGTTCGGCGCCTAATGATTTTGGAGGGGGCGCGTCAGCTCTTGGCGGTCGAAGCACGCAGGACCACAGGTCGTTCGACGGAATCGGTGACGGACGCCGGCGAACTCCTCAGCGAACCCAGCATCTCCCCGCCCGGGCGCCCCGGTCTGCGGGGCAACGCGCTGGTCCGCTTGTTGCCGTACCTGCGCCCGTACCGCACCCGGATGATCGTCATGTTCATCGTCGCGCTGGCCTCCATCGGCAGCACGATCGCGATCCCGCTGATGACGCGGGCGGTGATCGACGGCCCGGTCGCGCACAACGACGAGCGCGGTCTGTGGATCCTCGGCGGCAGCGCTCTCCTTCTCGGTGTCGCCGAAGCGGCGCTGTGGATGATCCGCCGGTGGCTGGTGCAGACCGCGAGCACCGGTGTCGAGAACGACATCCGCCAGCAACTGCACGCGCGCCTGCAGGTGCTGCCGATGAGCTTCCACGGCAGCTGGCAGTCGGGCCAATTGCTCTCCCGGGTGATGAACGACCTCGGCATGATGCGTCGCTTCATCGGCTTCGGGTCGGTCCTGTTGATTCTCAACGTGATTCAGGTCGTGGTCGTCACGGCGATCCTGCTCGGGATGTACTGGCCGCTCGGTCTGGTGGTGCTGATCTCGATCGGGCCGGTGGTCGGCGCGAACCTGCACTACGAGCGCCAGTTCAGCAAGGCCTCCCGTGCCGCTCAGGACCAGACCGGCAACGTCGCCACACAGGTCGAGGAGGCAGCGCTCGGCCTTCGCGTCGTCAAGTCGTTCGGACGCGAGCAGTACGTGTTCGACCGATTCGACACCCAGGCGACCGAACTTCGTGAGATCCAGTTGCGCAAGGTCAAGATCATGTCGCGGTTCTGGACGCTGCTCGAAGTCATCCCGACCGCCACGCTGGTGATCGTGCTCGCGATGGGCGCCCATGCCGTCGGCAACGGCGACATCACGCTCGGCACACTCGTCGCCTTCATCACCTTCATGCTCAACCTGGTCTGGCCGATCGCCGCCCTCGGCTTCCTGCTGTCCATGCTGTCCATGCTGCAGGAGACCGTGACCGCGGCAGACCGTGTCGCCGAGATCTTCGACACGCCACGCACCGTCGAGAGCGGCACGAGCGACACCCGCATCACCGGCGGCCGGCTCGAACTGCGCGATGCAGGGTTCCGGTTCCCCGACAGTGACGAATGGGTGCTGCGTCATCTGAACCTGGTGGTCGAGCCGGGGGAGACGGTCGCCCTTGTCGGCGCGACCGGCTCGGGCAAGTCGGTGTTCACCGGACTGATCCCGCGCCTGCGCGACGTCACCGAAGGCGCCGTGTTGATCGACGGCGTCGACGTACGCGAGCTTCCGTTGCCGGTGCTGCGCAAGGTGGTTGCGACGGCATTCGAGGATCCCACGCTGTTCTCGATGTCGGTCCGCGAGAACCTCACGCTCGGCAACCCGGACGCGACGCCACAACAGATCGACGCAGCGATCCAGGTCGCTCAGGCGGAGTTCGTGCGAGACCTTCCGTTCGGCCTCGACACCCGCATCGGCGAGCAGGGGATGAGCCTGTCCGGTGGGCAGCGGCAACGGCTCTCGCTCGCCCGTGCGGTGCTGGCCGATCCGCGCATCCTCGTGCTCGACGACACGCTGTCCGCGCTCGACGTGCACACCGAGGCGTTGGTCGAGGAAGCCTTGCGCCACGTGCTCGCCGACGCGACCGGAATCGTTGTCGCACACCGTGCCTCGACCGTCCTGCTCGCCGACAAGGTGGCGTTGCTCGATCACGGCACGATCACCCATGTCGGATCTCATACCGAGTTGTTGGCGACCGTCCCGCAGTACCGCTACCTACTGGCGGCGGACGACGAACTCGATCCCGATCTCGAGCACGACGAACCCTGGCAGACCGATGAACGACGTGAGGCGCGCGACGAGGTGGTCCTCGTCGGCCGAAGCCGTGACGTCGAATCCGACGACGATCGCGAGGGACGCCGATGAGCACCGACACCGACCAGAAATCAGCCGGCACCACACCCGAATCGATCGAACAGGAAGCTGCCGCCTGGCGTGGTCGGATGGCAGAACAACAGCAGGACGACGTCGAGAAGAACGCCGAACGCGGTCAAGCGAAGGCGCTGCTGTGGGACCTGCTTCGTCCGTACCGCCGCCTCGTCGCGGTGCTCGGCGTCGCCGTCGTCATCGAGAATGCAGCACGCCTCGCCGTGCCGCGTCTGGTGCAGATCGGTGTCGACGACGCAGTGCCGCCGCTGCAGCGCTCCGGCGACTCCAGCGTGCTCACCCAGGTCGTCATCGCCCTGCTGATCGCACTGGTTCTCCAGGGCTGCTTCCGGATGTTGTTCATCCTGCAGTCCGGGCGCATCGGCCAGAACGTGCTGCTCGAACTACGCCGCCGCGTCTTCAAGCACTTCGGCAAGCTCGACGTGTCCTTCCACGACCGGTACACCTCCGGCCGGGTGGTCAGTCGCTCGACCAGTGACGTCGAAGCCATCCAGGAGATGCTGGAGAACGGCTTCGACGGCCTCATCACCGCAGTCCTCACCCTGGTTGGCACCTCGATCCTGCTGGTCACCCTCGATCTGCGCCTGGGCCTGGTGTGCCTGATCAGTTTCCCGTTCCTGATCGCGCTGTCACTGTGGTTCCGCCGCGAGTCGGCGAAGGCGTACCGACTGGTGCGTGAGATCTCGGCGCTGGTCATCGTGCAGTTCGTGGAGTCGATGACCGGCATCAAGGCCGTCCAGGCCTACCGTCGCGAACCCCGCAACCAGCAGATCTTCGGTGACCTCGCCGACCGCTATCGCGACATCAACATCCGCACCATGCGCCTGATCGCCATCTTCATGCCCGGCGTGAAGCTGATCGGCAACCTCACGACGGGCGTGGTGCTGCTGTACGGCGGCTACCTGGCGATGCACGGCGAGATCACCATCGGCGTGCTGACCGCGTTCCTGCTCTACCTGCGGATGTTCTTCGAGCCGATGCAGGAGATCACGCAGTTCTACAACACCTTCCAGTCCGCGACCTCCGCGCTGGAGAAGCTCGCGGTGGTGCTCGACGAGAAGCCGGCGATCGCAGACCCGGAGCAGCCGACCGAGCTCACCGACGTCCGTGGCGAGGTGGAGTTCGACGACGTCCACTTCTCCTACGTCGAGGGACGACCGGTGCTTCCCGGGCTCGACCTGCGCGTCCCGGCCGGACAGACCGTCGCGTTGGTCGGTACGACCGGTGCGGGAAAGACCACGATCGCCAAGCTCATCGCCCGGTACCACGACCCCGATTCCGGACGCGTCCTGCTCGACGGCCACGACCTGCGCGATCTGTTGCAGACCGACCTGCGCCGTCATGTCGTAATGGTGACCCAGGAGAACTTCATGTTCGAGGGCACCGTGGCCGACAACATCCGCTTCGGACGTCCGGACGCGACCGACGAACAGGTGCGCGAAGCGGCCGCAGCCGTCGGCGCCGACACCTTCGTGGACGCCTTGCCCGATGGCTTCGCCACCGATGTCGCCAAGCGCGGCGGACGACTGTCGGCCGGCCAGCGGCAGCTCATCGCGTTCGCGCGAGCGTTCCTCGCCGACCCCGACGTGCTGATCCTGGACGAGGCCACCTCTTCGCTCGACATCCCCAGCGAACGGCTGGTGCAGCAGGCATTGCAGACGATCCTGGCCGGCCGGACCGCGCTGATCATCGCCCACCGACTCTCCACGGTCGAGGTGGCCGACCGGGTAGTCGTTCTCGAACACGGGCAGGTACTGGAGGACGGTCCGCCACGCGACCTCATCACCCGTGAAGGCGGCCGGTACGCGTCCCTGCATCAGGCCTGGATCGACTCGCTCGCCTGACGCTGCCGCCCGACGACGGTTTCGGCCGGGAGTGCGACGGTTCCGTACTCGCGGCGCGGAATCCAGCACGGAGCGGAGCGAGCGCGTGAGCGTCGGGACGAACGGCGGCGGGACGGACAAGGACTGATCCGCGTCTGAGTGGATTGCCCGGCAGCGCGTAGCTGCCGGGCCGTTGGCGCGTTCAGCGTTCGCGCAGCCGGGTGGTGATCAGATCGGCTTCGTCGGTGGGGGAGAGACCCGCATTCCTGGGCCGGCCCGGACCCGCTCGTAGTTCCCAGGCGAGGGTGTCGGTGAAGGTGTCGGCCAGCGGCCGCACCTCCAGACCCACCTGCCGGGCCGCGCCGGCGTCGACGCTCATCATGCCGGCGAGTTCGGGCCAGGGCACCCACAGCGGTAACGAGCGCTCACCCATCCACGGGGAAACTGCGTGCGCCTGCAGCCAATCCGGCGGCACCGCAACGAGATCCGCAGTGTGTCCGGCGACCCGACGAGCGGTCGCGAGCATGGCGTGCAGCGGGACGGACGGTCCGGTCGCGTTGAAGACACCGGTCGTGCCGTCCTGCGCACAGCACACCAGCCACTTCGCCAGGTCGCGAACGTCGATCAGTTGCACCTTCGCGTCCGGTACGTGGGGGACGAGCACCTTGTCGTCCGGGCGGGACGGATGGGCAAAACGCAGCGACCAGTAGCCGGTGCGGTCGGTGGTGTCCTCCGGTCCGGCCAGCAGACCGGCCCGGGCGATGAGGTGCGCTTTCGGGAAGGCCTGTGCGACAAGGCGTTCGCAGGTCACCTTGCCCGCACCGTACTGCTCGGGCGTCCAGTCGTCACCGTGCCACGCCTCGAGCACGGCGGCACTTTCGTCAGCGCCGATGGCGTCGGGACCGACCCGCTCGTAGACGTTGATGGTGGAGACGAACAGCCATCGATAGGCACGGCCGCTGAGCGCGTCCAACGCTGTGCGGACATGCAGCGGGTCGCGGGCCACATCGATCACCGCGTCGAACTCGCCGATGAGGCCGTTGTATCCGTCCGGTGTGCTCCGCTCGCCCCGGACGAGTTCGGCCCCGTGGACCACCGACCCGCTCGCGCCACGGGCGAGACAGACCACCTCATGACCGGCGTCGAGTGCAGCCCTCGCGGTTGCTCGTCCGAGGAAGGCCGTACCGCCGAGGATGAGGAGTCGCATGACCCCATGTCAGCAGGCTTTCGTCCCACTGACCAGGATGTTTCGCTTTCGGCGCACAGCGCGCGTCCGACACCCGTCTAGGGTCGGAGCATGGAACGGCGCATCTTTGGCATCGAGACCGAGTACGGCGTGACGTGCACCTCCGGCGGGACGCGCCGGCTGACCCCCGATGAGGTGGCGCGCTACTTGTTCCGTCGTGTGGTCAGCTGGGGACGCTCGAGCAATGTCTTCCTCGGCAATGGCGCCCGTCTCTACCTCGACGTCGGAAGCCACCCCGAGTACGCCACCGCGGAGTGCGACGACATCCGCGAGGCGGTGATCCAGGACAAAGCGGGGGAGCGCATCCTGGTCGATCTCGCGGTCGACGCCCAGGAGCGCATGGCCGAGGACGACATCCGCGGCGACATCTACATCTTCAAAAACAACACCGACTCGGCCGGCAACTCCTACGGGTGCCACGAGAACTTCCTGGTCTCGCGGCACGGCGACTTCCAGCGGGTCTCCGAGCACCTGATCCCGTTTCTGATCAGCCGCCAGATCACCTGTGGCGCAGGCAAGATCGTCCAGCTCGGCAACCGGGCGGTGTACGCGGTCAGCCAGCGCGCCGACCACATCTGGGAAGGCGTCAGCAGCGCGACGACCCGTTCGCGCCCGATCATCAACACCCGCGACGAACCGCATGCCGACGCCGAGCACTACCGGCGGCTGCACGTGATCGTCGGCGACAGCAACATGTCGCAGACCACCACCCAACTGAAGCTGGGATCGGCCCACCTGGTGCTGCAGATGATCGAGGAAGGCATCCCGATGCGGGACATGAGCCTCGACAACCCGATCCGCGCCATTCGCGAGATGAGCCACGACATCTCCGGCCGCACACTGGTGCGTCTCGCCAACGGCAAGGAGATCTCGGCGCTCGCCATGCAGACCGAATACTTCGAGCGGGCAACAGCATTCGTCGAACGGCAGGGCATCAGTGACGAGACCACCAAGCAGGTGCTCGACCTGTGGGGCCGGACGCTGACCGCGATCGAGACCGACAACCACTCGCTGGTCGACACCGAGATCGACTGGGTGATCAAGAAGAAGCTGCTCGACCAGGTCGCCACCAAGCACGGCTACGACCTCGATCACCCGCGCATGCTGCAGCTCGACCTGACCTACCACGACATCAAACCCGGACGCGGTGTCTTCGACATCCTGCAACGGGCCGGTCGGGCGGCCACGATCTGCACCGACGACGAGGTCACCGCGGCGGTGACCACGCCGCCGCAGACGACCCGCGCCAAGTTGCGCGGAGACTTCGTCCGGGCGGCCCAGCAGCATCGCCGCGACTTCACGGTCGACTGGATCCACCTCAAACTCAACGACCAGGCGCAACGAACGGTGCTGGTCAAGGACCCGTTCGCCAACGAGGATCCGCGGGTGACCGCGCTGATCGAGGCGATGGGCTGAGCCGGGCTGACAGCCCCCGCACAGTCCCGCCGGTTATGGTGGACCGTCCGACAGCCGACAACACGAGGTATTTTCGCGTGCGCCGTAACACCCGCCTGCTTACTGTGGGCGTCCTTTCCACCACCTTCGTTCTCGCAGGGTGCGGCGACGACTCGGGCTCTAACAAGAGCAGTTCGCCGACGTCGTCCAGCGCAGCGACCAGCAGCGCCGCCAAGCCGCTGACGGTCTCGCCCGACAAAGTGACGCCGATGACGGCGATCAAGGTCGACGAGAAGAACCCGAAGGCGCCCAAGCTGACGCTCGCCACCAAGCCGTTCCAGGCCAACCAGACGACCGCACGTGTGGTGAAGAAGGGCAGCGGTGCGGCGGTGAAGGCCACCGACATCGCCTACGTGAACTATCTGGCGGTCAACGGCACCAACGGCAAGGAACTGTTCAGCACCTACGGGAAGGACGACGTCGCCGTCGTCCTCAACGACAAATCGCAGTTCCCGGGCTTCGTCAAGGCCCTGACCGGCAAGCCGGTGGGCACCGTGATGGACGTCGCGATCCCGCCGGCCGATGGTTTCGGTGCACAGGGCAGCCAGCAACTCGGGATCACCGCCAAGGACACGCTGATCTTCCGGATGACGATCACCGGTGCGTCCGCCGTGCTCGACAAGCCCGAGGGCACGACCGTCGCCCCGAAGAAGGAGCTGCCTGCGGTTGCGGTCAGCGACGGCAACCAGAGCAAGAAGCCCGCGACGATCACCATGCCGAAGTCCGGTGGCAAGGTCGCCACCGCACCGAAGTCGCTCGTCTCACAGGACCTCATCACCGGCAAGGGCCGCAAGGTCGTCGAAGGTCAGACCGTCAAGGTTCGCTACACCGGAGTCGTCTGGGGCACGGGCAAGGTCTTCGACAGTTCGGCCAAGAACGGCGGCGCGCCTGCCGACTTCCCGCTGCAGACCGCGTCGGCGACCAACCCGCAGGGGATGATCCCCGGGTTCGTCAAGGGCCTGGTCGGCAAACCGGTCGGCAGCCGTGTGCTGCTGGTTCTGCCGCCCGCCGAAGGCTACGGCGCGCAGGGTCAGCCGGCGGCCGGCATCAAGGGCACCGACACACTGGTGTTCGTGGTCGACATCCTCGCCGCACTCTGACCCCACCCATCCGTCCGCGTTCCACATCAGGAGAACAGTCATGCCGTTCGACCCGAACACCACCAAGCCCGAGATCGACTTCCCGGGTGACAACCCGCCCGCCGAACTCCTCATCGAGGACATCACCGAAGGTGAGGGCCGTGCCGCCGAAGCCGGCGACATGGTGAAGGCGCACTACGTCGGCGTCGCTTGGTCGACCGGCGAGGAGTTCGACGCATCCTGGAACCGCGGCGCACCGCTGGACTTCCAGGTGGGCGTCGGTCAGGTCATCCAGGGTTGGGACCAGGGCATCGTCGGCATGAAGCCGGGCGGCCGCCGCAAGCTGACCATCCCGCCGGAGCTCGGCTACGGCGCTCGCGGTGCCGGCGGCGCGATCGGACCGAACGAGACCCTTATCTTCGTGGTCGATCTCGTTGCGGCGAGCAAGCCCGGCGCGGGAAGCGCCTTCGGTCTGCGCTGAGATCCGCGGGCACAGGGCGGTTTCAATCGGTCGTCGCAACACTGGCTCGTTGAATCGACTGCAGCTGCTCGGCGAACACTTCCGCGGGCGTCTTCCAGTCGAGTGCTTTCCGGGGCCTGTTGTTGAGCGTGTAGGCGACCGCGGCGAGGTCCTCGGCGGTCCACCGCGACAGGTCGGTGCCTTTCGGGAAGTACTGCCGCAGCAGCCCGTTCGTGTTCTCGTTCGTGGGCCGCTGCCAGGGCGAGTGCGGGTCCGCGAAGAACACGCGAGTGCCGGTGTCGAGCACGAGCTGCGCGTACTCCGAGAGTTCCTTTCCTCGGTCCCAGGTGAGCGTCTTACGTAGCTGCTCCGGGAGCGTGATCAGCGACGCGCTCAGCGCGGTGTTCATCGCGACGGCACCGTAACCGCTGAGCGCGGGCCCGTGCTTCGTCCTCGGCTGTTCACCGTAACCCTCCAGGCGCGGCAGGTGAACCAGCAGCGTGGAACGACTGGAGCGTTCGACGAGCGTGCCGATCGCGGACCGGTTCGTCCCGATGATCAGATCCCCCTCCCAGTGCCCTGGAACCGCACGATCTGCGGCCTCGGCAGGACGCTCGGAGATCACCACGTCCGCGGTGACATGCGCCTGAGGCTTGTTCTGCGATCGGGCCCGGGGCTTGCGTAACGCTCGCCCGGTCCGCAGCGCGGCGACGAGTTCTCGCTTGAGCGCGCCGCGTCCCTCGATGAACAGCGACTGGTAGATCGCTTCGTGGCTGATGCGCATGCTCTCATCATCGGGGAACTCGACCTCGAGGCGTTTCGAGATCTGCTGAGGACTCCACGCCGTCGACCATCTCCGGTCCTGTCGATGTGGCTTGTTCCGCCCCTCCCACGCAGCCACCTCAGGACCGGCGACCACCGTCCCATCGGGCAACCGCACGTTGCCGTCGAGCCGGTCCTGCACGTACTCGCGCAACCGGTCATTCGTGACAAGCTTCGCGGGCTTCGGCCGGCGTGCCATCAGCTCGGCCTTCCACTGCGCGACCGATGCCCTGTACTCCAATCTCCCGCCCCGCGTGGCCGCATTGCGTCGCAACTCCCGAGAGATCGTTCCTGGGTCCCGACCGAGGCGGCGTGCGATCTCCCGCACCCCGTGCTTCTGCTCGCGCAGCAGCATGATCTCCTCCCGCTCAGCGAAGGAGAGGTACCGACCACCCGGGTCGGTCAGCGTGATCGTGGGCATGCCGCCACCCTGCCGGAACCACCGCGCACCCACCGCGGGCGACACACCGACCATGACCGCGGCGTCCTCGGACGAGGCCCCTGCGGCGACCTTCCGCCAGAACTCGCGCTCGACGCCGCGACGCGTCTTCGGCGCGCCCGGCGAGATCATCGCCGAACGGCCCGTTAACTCCTTCAACCACCCCGCGGGACGACCCATCACCACTCCTCAGATCAGAGTGTTGCGACGACCGGTTGAAACCGCCCAGTCCCCAAGAATCCGCGTGAGTTTCGGCCCTTCGCCCAGCCCGGCGAAGGGCCGAAACTCACGCGGATTTGTCGTGATCAGGTCGGCAGAGAAGCGGCGTACCGTCCCGCGGCAGCAGCCGCGAGGAAGGACGCCGCGTCGTCGTCCATTCCGCGTCCCATCGTGCGCATCGCGACCGGGCTCGAGTCGAGTGCCTCGCGCAATCCCTGCACCGCGACGTCGATTCGGCGTAGCCGTCCGTCGGACTCCCGGACGAGGTCGTCGGCCTGACGCGAGACCTTCGCCCCGAAATCGTCGCCGATCACCGGCACGGGCAGATCCGCCGGCACGAGCGCAACGCGCGTATATGCCGTGCGGCTGTGGTGGGAGATGCCGTGGTGCCTCTCGCGAGCATCGCCCTCGGAGACCCGCAACGACGCGATCGGACGACCGCCGAGCGTGTACGCGGCGTTCAGTGCCTCACCCGCAGATGTACCGGAAAAGCCCCAGCGGGTGCCGGTGCCGAGGTTGCCCGGTCCCTGAGCCACGACCACCACGTCGGCGCCGAGCACATGCCGGGCGGCGAGCAGCCCGGTGTACACATTGACTGCCTCGAGATCGCCGCCGAACGCCTGCCCGACGGTCACCACGCCGGAAAGCCAACCGGCGTCGCGCAGGCCGCTGATCGCCTCAGAGAATGCAGCCGGAAGAGCGCCTCCGTCCGTCATCACATATGCAACGTCGAGTTGAGGTCGAGACTCTCGTAGGCCGGCGACAACCGCGGGAACGGCGGAGTGAAGGTCGGCAGTGATGACCGGTACTCCGCCCAGGTCGTCTGCGTCCCGCAGCAGTTCGTGGTGCGGGCTCTCCTGCTCGTCGACGCCGAGAACCATCGTCTGCAGGGGCGTGTAACGCGCCTTCATGATGTGACCGTCGCCGGCTGCCGGCACCGGCGGCAGACGGTCGGGGAGTGCGACCACCAGGGCGACGCCGCCCGTCCCGAGTCGGCGGTCGACGGCGTTCGTGTTCAGCAGGACCCGGTCACCCACGGCGGGATCACCGACCAGGTCGATGTATGCGAGCGCAGCGACCTCGGCCCCGTCGTCCGGCAGCTGCACGGTCAGTTGTTGCGCGCTCGACCAACGGGAGCCCAGCCCGACGACGACACCACTTCGCCACGTGATCACGCTCGTACACTAGTGCGATCCGATCCGATAGCGTCGGACGCATGAGCGCCCCGACTCCTGCCGCCAAGACCGAGCGGTTGCTCAACCTGGTGATCTGCCTGCTGTACACCCGGCAGCCGTTGTCCAAGCAGCGCATCCGCCAGGCGGTGCCCCAGTACGGGTCCGCGAGCAGCGACGAGGCATTCGACCGCATGTTCGAGCGCGACAAGGACGAACTGCGTGACCTCGGCATCCCGCTGCGGATCGAGGTCGTCGACCCACTGTTCGACGACGAGACCGGCTACCGGATCGACCGCCGCGAGTACGCCCTTCCCGACATCCACTTCGAACCCGACGAACTCGCCGTCCTCGGACTGGCCAGCCGCACCTGGCAGCAGGCCAGTCTGGCCGGGCCCGCGGCGAGTGCGCTGCGCAAGCTCGAGGCGGCCGACGTCCAGCGTGACGAGGGCACGCTTGTCGGCCTGGAGCCGCGTGTGCGCACCGCGGAGCCTGCTTTCCCGGCGATGAAGGACGCCGCGCTGGCCCGCCGCCAGGTCGACTTCGGCTATCGCAAACCCGACGGCACCGTCGGACGACGCAGGCTGCAACCGTGGACGGTCACCAACTGGCACGGCCGCTGGTATGTCGCCGGCTTCGATCTCGACCGCGAGGCGCCCCGGGTCTTCCGGCTCGGTCGGGTCGACGGTGCGGTGAAGACCGTGGGAAAGCCTGATGCCTACGAGGTGCCCGCCGACCACGACCCGATCGCGATGATCCAGGGCAGTGAGGTCGAGCGGGAGCCGCAGCCGGCGATCCTGCACGTCCGCACCGGCAGCGGCAACGCGTTGCGCCGCCGGGCGCGGACCGCCGGCGAGGTCGACGACACATGGACCCAGATCGACATCGACTACACCGACACCGAGATCTTCGCCGAACAGATCGTCGGCTACGGCCCTGCCGTCCGGGTCATTCAACCCGCCGATCTGCGAGACGCCGTCATCCGACGACTCCGAGCGATTCTCGAGCCCGACCGAACCACCGAGCAGGAGCGCTGATGGCCGCCGAGAGCGCGACGACCCGCCTGTCCCGACTGCTGACGATGGTGCCGTGGCTGATGCACCGGCAGGGCATCGACATCGAGCAGGCCGCCCGCGAACTGGACGTGACACCCGAGCAGGTCGAAGCCGACCTGAACCTGCTCTTCGTCTGCGGCACGCCGGGTCATATGCCCGACGACCTCATCGAGGCCGAATGGGACAGCGGAAAGGTGTTCGTCGGAAACGCCGACACGATCGCGCGACCGCTGAGGCTCGGGGTCGACGAGGCGCTCGCGCTGATCGTCGGCCTACGCACGCTGGCCGCGGTGCCAGGACTGGGGGCGCGGGACGCGATCGACCGCGCCCTTGCCAAACTGATCGACGCTGCCGGCGACGTGTCGGCCGCGTCCGAGCGGGTGCGGATCACCACCGGCGACAGCTCGCAGACTGCGTGGCTGGCCGACGCCCGGCAGGCGATCGCGGACAAGCGCCGGCTGCGGTTGCGCTACCTGGTCGCTGCCCGCGACGAGAGCACCGAGCGGGACGTCGACCCGATGCGTGTGGTGTTGATGGACGACCACTGGTACCTCGAGGGCTGGTGTCACCGGGCCGAGGATGTGCGAATGTTCCGGCTCGACCGCATCGAAACCCTGGAGGTGCTCGACCAGGACGGCACCCCGCCGGCGCAGGCACAGCCGCGTCAGCTCGGTGATTCGGTTTTCTCGCCTGGTTCGGACGCGGTCCCGGTGACCCTCGAACTGCAACCGCAGGCGTCCTGGGTGGTCGACTACTACCCGGTCGACGCAGTGGACCGCGCGGACGACGGCACCCTCACCACCACGCTGCGCACCACCGACATGCACTGGGTACGCCAACTGGTCTGGCGGCTCGGCGGAGCGGCTCGCGTAGTGGAGCCGGCGCAGCTGCGAGAGTCCGTCGACCGGGGTGCTCGCGAAGCACTTGCCGCGTACGGCGGGTGAGAGGGTGATCGGCGCCACCGTCGCGTAGAGTTGGCGCCGTTCCGAGATGGGCACGTCCGAAGCGTGCCTACACACTCCCTGGAGGGAAACCGACATGTTCCGAGGCGCGTTCCAGCCCTGGCACCTGCTCATCCTGGTCCTGGTCGTCGTCGTCGTGTTCGGCTGGAAGAGGCTTCCGGACGCTGCCCGCTCGCTGGGTCGCTCGGCCCGCATCCTCAAGAGCGAGGTCGATGAGATGAAGGCCGAGTCGTCGGCCTCGAAGCAGACGGTCAACGGCGAGACCGTCCGCGACGAATCGGTCCAGGACTCCGAGGAGCGGCTGAAGAACCAGACCCACAACTCCGGTGGATCGCACGCTGCGGGCACTCAGCCGCAGGCCGGTCACCCGGACGGCTTCCCGCAGCGAGACAGCCAGAACGGCACCGCGTCCAACTGACGCACTGAATCCGCTTCCCGAACTCGACGACCTCGATGGCACTGCTGCGTCGTAAGGACAATCCGGAGGCCCGGATGTCCTTGGGCGAACACTTCCGCGAATTCCGTCGGCGTGCCCTGGTGGCGGTGCTTGCGCTCGTGGTCGGCGCGGTGGTGGGTTGGATCCTGTTCGACCCGGTCGATGTACGCCTGGGTGGGGTGACCTTCAAGAACGAAGGCATCTTCCAGTGGCTGAAACGGCCGTTGACCCAGGTGGCCGCCGGGCGCCCCGATCCCAGCCTGATCAACCTCAACTTCGGTGGGCAGGGCGTCACCAGCGCGTTCGAGATCAAGCTGAAGATCGCCATGTGGGTGGGGCTGATCCTGTCCAGCCCGGTGTGGCTGTGGCAGATCTGGGCCTTCCTCGCTCCCGGCCTGACCCGCAAGGAGAAGCGGCTGTCGATGGTCTTCCTCGGGTCGGCCGTGCCGCTGTTCGCGGCGGGTTGCTGGGTCGCCACCTGGGTGCTGCCGAACGCGGTGAAGTTCCTGCTCGGCGTGACACCCGGCGACGCCGTCAACTACCAGGACGGCAGTGCGTACATCACGTTCGTCACCCGTTTCATCCTGGTGTTCGGTCTGGCCTTCCTGCTCCCGGTCTTCCTCGTCGCATTGAACGCCGTCGGTGTGCTGCCGGCGAAGGTCATGCTCAAGGGCTGGCGAGTCGCGGTCATGGTGATCTTCGTCTTCGCCGCGATCATGAGTCCCAGTCCGGACGCCTGGTCGATGCTCGCACTCGCCTTCCCGATGGTCGGGCTCTTCTACCTCGCCGTCGGCATCGCCGCCATCCTCGACAAACGGCGTCAGAAGAAGCGTCCGGAGTGGCTGGACGTGTCGGACGACCACGCCTCCACCATCTGAGCGGAGCGCCGAACTAGTCTGCGGACATGACCGTTCCGTCCGCGCCGAGCCCTTCCCGCCGCACCTTCGACAGCACGCACCTCGAACGGTTCGCCGAGGGTTACGACTTTCCGCTCGACGATTTCCAACGCGCCGGCTGTGAAGCGGTGCAGAGCGGACAGGGTGTGTTGGTCGCTGCACCCACCGGCGCCGGCAAGACCGTCGTGGGCGAGTTCGCCGCGCATCTGGCCGTGCACACCGGCCTGAAGACCTTCTACACGACCCCGATCAAGGCTCTGTCGAACCAGAAGTACGCCGATCTGGTGGAACGACACGGCAGCGACAAGGTCGGCCTGCTGACCGGTGACTCCTCGATCAACGGCGAAGCGCCGATCGTGGTGATGACCACCGAGGTGCTGCGCAACATGCTGTACGCGGGTTCCGACACCCTGTCCGGCCTCGGCTTCGTGGTGATGGACGAGGTGCACTACCTCGCCGACCGGTTCCGCGGCGCGGTCTGGGAGGAAGTCATCATCCAGCTCCCGCAGCAGGTGCAGGTGGTGTCGCTGTCAGCGACCGTCAGCAACGCCGAGGAGTTCGGTGAATGGCTGCGCACCGTCCGAGGCGACACCGAGGTCATCGTCGAGGAGCATCGTCCGGTACCGCTGTGGCAGCACATGATGATCGGCAACCGCATCGTCGACCTCTTCGCCGAGTCGGGCGGTGAGAAGCGCGTCAATCCCGAAGTGCGGCAACGCATCTCCGCGCTCCAGCAACGTGACAACCCGCGCGGGGTACGGATGGACGCGGGTGCCCCACGTGGACGGCGCGGGCGTCCGGGCAAGGGACCGTCCGGTCCGGTTCGCGGTGGGCGACCATCGCGTGGACCCAGTCGCGCCGAGGTGATCGAAGCCCTCGACAAGGAGGGTCTGCTCCCGGCGATCACGTTCATCTTCAGCCGGATCGGCTGCGACTCCGCTGTCTCGCAACTCCTGGCATGGGGCATCAGGCTCATCCCGCCGCAGGAGGGCGAGCGCATCCGACGGATGGTCGAGGAACGAATCGCCACCCTGCCGGAGGAGGACCTCGCGATCCTCGGTTATTACGACTTCGTCGAGGGGCTCACCCGCGGTTTCGCCGCTCACCACGCGGGCATGTTGCCGACCTTCCGCGAGATCGTCGAGGAACTGTTCGCCGCCGGACGCATCCAGGCGGTCTTCGCCACCGAGACGCTCGCGCTCGGTATCAACATGCCCGCTCGAACGGTCGTGCTGGAGAAGTTGGTGAAGTTCAACGGCGAGGCACACGCACCGGTCACCCCGGCCGAATACACCCAGCTCACCGGTCGCGCCGGACGCCGGGGCATCGACTTCGAAGGCCACGCCGTCGTCCTGTACGGCCGAGACACCGACCCGGAGTCCGTTGCGGGACTCGCCAGTACGCGCACCTACCCGCTCAACTCCAGCTTCGTCCCGACGTCCAACATGGCGGTCAACCTCGTCGACCGGCTCGGTCGCGGCCCGGCCCGGCAGACACTGGAATCGTCGTTCGCGCAGTTCCAGGCCGACCGATCCGTCGTCGGCCATGCGCGCTCGATCAAGAAGAACCAGGAGGGTCTGGAGGGTTACGCAGAAGCGATGCGCTGCCACTTGGGCGACTTCGAGCAGTACGCCGCGCTGCGTCGCGAACTGTCCGATGTGGAGAAGCAGCTGAGCCGCCGCACGTCCGCCGCGAACACGGCAGCCGCAGCCGTCTCCTTGTCCAAACTGTCGGTCGGCGACGTCGTCCGTGTGCCGCTCGGACGACGCGAGAGCCTTGCTCTCGTGCTGTCGATGGACGCGCCTCGACGTGGTCTCGCGCAACCCTTCGTCCTGACCGAGGACGGACGCACCAAGCGCCTGGACGAGTCGGACGTCCGCGGCCCTGTGCCCACGCTCGGTTCGCTGCCGGTGCCGAAACGTTTCAACCACCGCGACCGTAAGGCACGCTCCGATCTCGCCTCGACGCTGCGGATCAAGATGCGCGACGCCCGTGCGGGTGACGTGGACGCGCCGGACACCGAGGAACTGCGCCGGCTCGACGGCAAGGTGGGGGAGTTGCGCGAACGCATCCGGCAGCACCCCTGCCACGACTGCCCGTACCGCGAGCAACACGCCCGCTGGGCCGAGCGCTGGTGGAAGCTGCGTCGCGAGACCGACGGACTGCAAAAAATGGTCGACGGACGCACTCACAGCGTCGCCCGCACCTTCGAGCGGGTCTGCGACCAGCTCAGCGAACTCGGGTTCCTGTCACCGGACGGTCAGTCGGTCACCTCCGACGGACGAACGCTGCAGCGGATATACGCCGAGAAGGACCTGCTGGTCGCCGAATGTCTGCGTCAGGACGTGTGGAAGGGGCTCGACCCGGCGTCGCTGGCCGCTGCGGTGTCCGCGATCATCCACCAGTCGCGCAGCAAGGACGGTCCGGATCCCGACCCGAAGATGCCGAACCGTGAGGTCGCCGATGCGGTCGAGCGGCAGAATGACGTCTGGGAGGGCCTGCTCGAACTGTCCAAGAGGCACCAGTTGCAGCCTCCGGGCGAGCCGGACGCGTCCATCGTGTGGTCGATCCACCGCTGGGCCGCCGGGCAACGCCTTGAGACCGTCCTGCGCGGATCCGACCTGACCGCAGGCGATTTCGTGCGCCGCTGCAAGCAGTTGATCGACCTGCTCGATCAACTGGCCGACCTGGAGGACTACCCGTCCGTGGCTGCGAACGCCAAGCGTGCCGTCAACCTGTTGTTGCGCGGTGTGGTCGCCGCCGACCGCCTGGACTGACCGCACACCGATCCGTCCGCACCGGCGCCGCGTGTGCCACCGGATCGGGGGCCGGCTCTGGCAGGATGCTCGACATGGCCTTCTCCAACAAGCACCTGACGCAGGGCGAACACGTCGAACTCGAGTTCCGTACGCACGCCAAGAGGATCATCGGCCCGTTGCTGGTCATTCTGTCGATGATCGTGCTCGGGGTGCTGGCCTACCTGTTCCTGCCGGATGACGGACGCCCGTGGACTCTCGTCGCCGTGCTCGTACTCTGTGCGATCGTCGCGATCGTCTGGGGCCTCATTCCGATCTGGAAGTGGCGCAACACGGTGTTCGTGCTCACCAACCGCCGTCTGATCACCCGCACCGGAATCATGGCCAAGTCCGGTCGCGACATCCCGCTCTACCGCATCAACGACGTGCAGTACGAGAAGGGCGTCTCGGACCGCATGCTCGGCTGCGGCACGCTCTTGATCTCCGACGCCTCCGACCAGCCGCAGCTGCGTCTGGACGACATTCCCCACGTCGAGTCGGTGCAGGTCAAGATCAACGAACTGCTGTTCGCCCACTTCGGCGACGGCCAGGACCGTCCGGACTCGGTGCCCGCCGCCGGACGTGGCAACGACCGCCGTCAGGACCGCTTGGACGACCCTCGCGATCGGGGTCGTTCGGCCGCGCCGTACGACCGGGAGTATGGCGAGCGCGCCGGCTCCGACCGCGACTACGACCGTGGCTACGACGACCGAGGCCGCGACCAGCGGGGCTACGACGAGCGCGGGTACGACCAGCAGGGTCACGAGCGCGACTCCTCCCGCGGCTCGGGTGACCGGCCGTACGACAATCAGCCCCGGGTCGACCCCCGCGACGGCGCCGGCCCCGACCAGACACGCCCGCTGCCGCGCCAGGACGACCCGCCCCAGCGCTACTGAGCCTCAGTCGTCCAGGCCGAGGGCCTTCGTGACGCGCGCGACCGAACTGCCGATTGCGAACTCCTCGATCAGCGCGTCCAGTCGTTCGGGATCGGCGACCTGCTTCGGCAGCCCCGTGTCGATGTCGGCCGGCAGCACGATGTCTCGCACGACGTTCACCACGCCGGGCGCGACATCGAGGTAGGCCGCCGATGCCTCGAGCTTGGCTCGACGGGCACCCTTGATCTCGGGGTCACCGCTGTCGATCGCCGCGCGGAGCCCGGCAAGATCGCCGTAGCGTGCGATGAGCTGAGCTGCGGTCTTCTCGCCGACGCCTGGCACTCCGGGCAGACCGTCACTGGTGTCTCCGCGCAGCACCGCCATGTCGGCATAACCCGCTCCGGTGCCCACGCCGTACGCCTGTTGCAGGAACGACTGATTGATCAGATCCGGTTGCCGCACACCACCTTTGGCGGTGTACAGGACGCGGACGTCCTGGGCGTCGTCGACCAACTGGAACAGGTCGCGGTCGCCGGTGACGACGTCGACAGGCATCCGGCCGAGATGGGTCTGCACCAAGGTCCCGATCACATCGTCGGCCTCGTACCCGTCGATCCCGAGGCGGCACAATCCGATTGCTGCCAGGACGTCGCGGATGACGGGTACCTGCGGCGTCAGATTGTCCGGTGACTCCTCCTGGACATCGCTGCCCTCGGTGAGGCGGTGACTCTTGTAGGACGGGATCGCATCGACCCGGAACGCCGGACGCCAGTCGTTGTCCCAGCAACAAACGAGGTCCGTCGGCTTCTCCCGATCGACCAGGGTGGCGATCATGTCCAGAAATCCGGTCACCGCGTTGATCGGGACACCGGCGGGTGAGCGGCGGTCGGGCACTCCGAAGAACGCGCGGAAGTACAGCGAGGCGGAGTCGAGCAGCAACAGGCGTCGGGTGGGCTCCATGCTGCAATACCGTAGAGGCATGGAAGACCTGGACCGCCGCATCGTCACACTTCTGGCGTCCGACGGTCGGCTGAGCTTCACCGATCTGGCCCGCGACACGGGGCTCTCGGTCAGCGCGGTACACCAGCGGGTGCGCCGCCTGCAGGAGCGGGGGGTGATCAAGGGGTTCCGCGCCGTCGTCGACCACGAAGCTGCCGGACTGCCACTCACCGCGCTGATCTCGATCGCGCCGTTCGACGCGTCCGCGCCCGACGACATCCCCGACCGGCTGCGTGGCCTGCATCAGATCGTGGCCTGTTACTCGGTCGCGGGGGAGGAGAACTACGTGCTGAAGGTGCGGGTAGCCAGCCCGCGCGAGCTCGAGGATCTCCTCGCCACGATCCGTTCTGCCGCCGCCGTCACCACACGGACGACAGTTGTGCTGAGCACGGCGTGGGAGGACCGCAGTCCCTTCGGTGACTGAACGACCGGGCGATCGTCGCTGCGCCTCGTCAATGGCGTGCCATCCGTCACCTGCTCGGCGTGTCGTCCCGCGACACGCCGCCGTCCCGAAGATCATTCCGAGAATCTTTTGCCGACACCGGTCCAGAACCGACCCGCTGACCAGCACAAACAGACGTTTTCGCAGTTCAGAGCCGCGTTTGACAGTGCATGGTCGGCAGGTAGCGTAGCTCTCACGCCAGATGGGCCCCGTCATCCAGTAGATAACTTTCGCACGCGTTGCGATCGGTCCCAACGATGAGTTACCGGGGCCCATCTGCATCACCTCGTGGTTCGGGCTTCCGGATTTGATGCGCAATCGGATCACGCCCCGCGGCAGTGCTCAACCGCGCAGATTAGGCTTGCTCGGTGACTACGACCTCCGCACCGGTTCGACCGGCACTCGTTCGTACGGCCGGTCGACTCCCGGCGCGGTCGGCGCTCGCAGTGCTCGGTGGGCTCTCGCTCTGGCTCGCCTTCCCCGGTACGGCGTGGTGGCCGATGGCACCGGTCGGCGTGATGCTCATGTCCTTGTCCACCATCGGGACGACGGCGCGACGCGGATTCTTGCTGGGTCTGCTCGGCGGACTCGCCTGTTTCCTGCCGACCCTGCACTGGAGCGGCATCTACGTAGGCGACACGCCGTGGATCGCGCTGTCGGTGACCGAGTCCCTCTACCTCGCGTTCATGGGCATGGCGATCGCCGTGGTCCAGCGCAGGGGTGCGGTTCGGCCGGGCGCCGTTGCGGCCCTGTGGGTGTTGCAGGAGTTGTTCCGCTCGAACGTGCCGTTCGGCGGATTCCCCTGGGCACGGCTGGCCTGGACCACGGCCGACTCACCCTTGGTGCGGTTCGCGTCCATAGCCGGAGCACCAGGTCTGACATTCGTCGTCGCGTTGCTCGGTGCTCTGCTGGCGCTCGTCGTATTCCGATTAGCCACAGGGCAATTGAGCCTGTTGCGGCTCCTCGTACCCACCGCTGCGACCGCGTTGGTCGGCGCATCGGCGTTTGTTGTCCCGGTGCCGACGGAGGGCAAGCCGCTCCAGGTCGTCGGCGTCCAGGGCAACGTGCCGACAACCGGACTCGACTTCAACGCGCAGCGCCGCGCCGTGCTCGACAACCACGTCGCCACCACGAAGCAGGCGGCCCGGATGGTTGCCGACGGCAAGATTGCGTCACCCGAACTCGTCGTGTGGCCGGAGAATTCGTCGGACATCGACCCGACCCGCAACGCCGACGCGGCAACCGGGATCGCACAAGCTGTCGGTGCCGTCGGCGTGCCGGTCATCGTCGGCGCGGTGCTGCAGGAGCCCGCCCCGAAGGTCTCCAACACCTCCATGCTGTACCTGCCCGGTCGAGGTCTGGTCGATCAGTACGTCAAGCAACACCCGGTTCCGTTCGCGGAGTACATGCCGTACCGGAGTTTCTTTCGTCAGTTCTCCGACAAGGTCGACCTGCTGACCACCGAGTTCGCCCACGGCAAGCAGGTCGGGGTGTTCGACATCCCGACCAGGTCCGGCACCGTGAAGGTGGGTCCGGTGATCTGTTTCGAGGTCGCCTACGACGCCGTCACCCGCGCACCGGTGGATCGGGGCGCGCAGTTGCTCATCGTCCAGACCAACAACGCCACCTTCGGCTACACCGCGGAGTCCGAGCAGCAACTCGCCATCTCACAGGTGCGGGCGGTCGAACACGGCCGCTCGGTGGTTCACATCTCGACCGTGGGCGTGAGCGGATTGATCACGCCGGACGGTGTGGTGCACGACCGTTCGGAGTTGTTCACCCGTAAGGTTCTCGCCGGGGAACTGCCGCTGCGGTCTGCCAAGACGATGGCCGACCGTTGGGGTGCAATTCCCGAGTACGTGATCGGCGCGATCGCGGGGTTGCTGGTCCTGATCGCGTGGCGCCGTACCCGGGGCGAGCGAGCGACCGTCCGCCGGACGGGAACATCCGCACCGGGCGGGGGCGTCGATCCGTCCGACAAGGCGGACGAGTCGACGACGACGCCGTCCCAGACAGAAGAGGAAGCACGTGACTGACATCCGCCGCGAGCCGCTGAAGCGCGTGCTCGTCCTGCTGCCGACGTACGACGAGCGGGACAACCTGCCGTTGATCATGGCGCGGATCCGCAAGGCGGTGCCGGACGCCGACGTGCTCGTCCTCGATGACAACTCGCCCGACGGCACCGGCGAGCTCGCCGATGACATGGCGGCCAGCGATGATCACATCACGGTGCTGCACCGCGCGGGCAAGGAAGGTCTCGGCAAGGCCTACCTCGCCGGTTTCGCCTGGGGCCTGGAGCGCGGATACGACGCGCTTGTCGAGATCGACGCCGACGGCTCGCACCCGCCCGAGATGCTGCCTCGAATGCTCGAGGTAGCCGGTGAGGCCGACCTGGTCATCGGTTCGCGGTGGGTCCCGGGCGGATCCATCGTCAATTGGCCGAAGTCCCGCGAGATCATCAGCCGCGGCGGCAATCTGTACATCCGGCTCGCCTTGGGCATGCCGGTCAAGGACGCAACCGCCGGCTACCGCGTCTACCGCGCCTGCGCACTGCGTGCGCTCGGCCTGGCCGACGTCTCCTCACAGGGTTACTGCTTCCAGGTCGACCTGACCTGGCGCGCGGTGCGTGCCGGCCTGGTCGTCGCAGAGGTGCCGATCACATTCGTGGAACGCGAGATTGGGGCGTCCAAGATGACCGAGTCGATCGTGCGCGAAGCGATGCTCAACGTCAGCAAGTGGGGCGCCGCGCACCGACTCGATCAACTCAAACGGCTCGCCGGCAGGAAGTGAACGCCATGGCCCAGCGACGCGGACGCGGCAAGATCGGCTGGATTCTGTTCCTGATGCTGCTGGTGATCCCGGTCATCGAGGTGATCGTGATCATCCAGGTGGGACGCACCATCGGCGGTTGGCAGACGTTCGGTCTGCTGGTGCTGTGGTCGCTCATCGGTGCCTGGCTGGTCAAGAGCCAATGGCGTACCGCCTGGCGGGCGCTGCGCACTGCACTGCAGACCGGCCGCATGCCGGCCCGCGAACTCACTGACGCCGCGCTGATCCTCATCGGCGGCACACTTCTGTTGGCGCCCGGGTTCCTGACCGACATCATCGGTCTGTTCCTCATCCTGCCGTTCACCCGGCCTCTCGCCAGGCCACTGCTCCAGGCAGCGGTGGCACGTCGGCTGCTCGACGGAACGATGGTCGGGGCGACGACGGTGTCCACGGGTCCGACCGGGACACCCGGTGCCGGCCCGATGACCGGCCCGCGGCGCCGTCCGGCGCAGGACGATGTCATCGAGGGTGAGATCGTCGACGACTGAGTGGGCAGGTGAGCTGAGCAGCCCCCGACTGCCGTCCTCCCTCGCGTGGGGAGTGGGTTCGGCCGCTCGTGCCCGCCAGGACGTCACTGTGCGCGGAACAGTCGTGATCGCCCCGTCCGAGTCGGTGGCCGATCTGCCGGCGGATCTGTCCGGTCAGATCCTGATGCGGGTGGTCAGCGTGACCCAGGACATCACGCCGCTGGCCGTCGCTGCTGCAGCACGCGGGGCCGTCGCCGTCATCGCCACCCGCGTGGACGTGGTCTACCCGCGCCAGGCGTCCGCGTTCGCTCCGGTTCTGACCGCCGATGTCTCGATCCCTGTGGTCGGAGTGGGCCAGGTGCAGAAGCACGCCTTGCTGGATCTTCAGCGCTCTGCGCCGATCGAGCTGCAACTCACCACCACGCTGCACCCGACGCCCGGGGGAGCGTCTGGGCTATCGCGCACGAATGAGCGACGTGACGCCGCGTGGCTCGAGCGATCACCAGTCGTTCTCCGAGGTGGGAGTCGACAGCGGCAATTTCTCCTGGCGGGGCGTCGAGACGCCGGCGCTGCTCGAGCCGGAGTACCACTCGGCTGACGACACGATTGCGGCCAACATCTCGCTCGAACGATTGACCGTCTCGATGGAGATCCAAGGTTCGGCCGCACTCGCGCTCGCCCGCGCCTGAACACGATTCGGCCCCGGGACTCTGGTGAGTTCCGGGGCCGAATCGTTCGATGGGCTCAGGCCGTGCGCTTACGCCGGGGCTTGACCCCGCGCGACTCCCGCAGCAGGGTGAGGCGCTCTTCGAGCAGTTCCTCGAGTTCGGGGATCGAGCGACGCTCCAGCAACATGTCCCAATGGGTGCGCTGGTGCTTGACCGGCTTGCGTTCCGGTTCGGGGCCGTCGACGAGAACAGCCTCTGCGCCGCAGCGACACTCCCACAACGACGGGATGTCGGCCTCGACCGAGAACGGAAGCTCGCTGACGTGTCCTTCCGGGCACTGGTAACGGGTCAGCTGCCGGTCGCTGAGGGTGACGCCCTCGTCGCTCTCGTGGGAGACCGACGAAAGGTTCGTGCCTCGCAATGATCGCTCTGCCATGGTTTTCCCCTTTGCACCGAATCTGCACGTGGCCGCAACGAATCAACTCAAGATCGTCATGTGTTGGTGATCTGACCGTCGCGGTATCTGTTGGTGCCAACGGGCGCGGGCCGCGGATTGTTCCGAATGCCGCGAAATTTCTCCCTAGATGACCTGGGGCACATGGTTGCCGACGTCGCTGATCCCCTTGCGGACGTCCACCGCCCGCAGCAGCAGACCGCCGACGACGAAGAAGATCACCAACGCGACGATCGACAGACGGTAGCTGTGAAACAGCTGGTAGACCAGACCGAATACGAAGGTACCGAACCAACTAGTGCCGCGTTCCATCGCCTGATAGAGGCTGAAGAACTCCGACTCGCGACCCTTGGGGACCAGGTGGCTGAACAGGGACCGGGACAGGGACTGGCTACCACCCATCACGATGCCGATGCCGACGCTGAGAACGAGCCAGAGCCCGAACGCCCTCTCCGGAATGAAGAAAGCCACGCAGACGACGCCGGTCCACAGGAACAGGCTGAGCAGGATGAGTTTCTGCGAACCCTGGGTGCGGGCCATCCGTCCGAAGAGCATCGCGCCGAGGAACGCGACGAACTGCACCAGCAGAATCGTGATGAACAGCTGGTTCTCGTCGAACTTCAGCTCCAACGCTCCGTACAGCGCTGCCGCGGCGATGACGGTCTGAATACCGTCGTTGAAGAACAGGTATGCGACCAGGAACTTCATCGTCTCGGGGTATCCGCGCAACTCCTTGAAGGTTTCCTTCAGTTGCTTGAAGCTACCGCTGAACATCGGCTGCTTGCCGGATGCATCGGCCGCACTCGGGACATTGCGCAGGGCGATGACCGGGATGATGCCGAAGAGCAGCCACCAGATGCCGCCGGCAGCGAAGATGATGCGGACCGTCATCGACAGTGAGACGCCAAGTTTCTCGTGCATGAGCAGGAAGGCGAGCGCTCCGGCCAGCATGAGGCCGCCGCCGAGGTAACCCATCGCCCACCCGACGGTCGAGACCCGGTCGCGGTCGTCCGGGGGAGTGATGCGGATCATCAGCGCCGAGTAGATGATCAACGCGGCGCCGAGGCTGGTGTTCGCGACGATCACCAGCACGATCGCCAGCTGCCAGTTGTCGCCCTCGAGGAAGAACATCGCCGTGGCGGCGACCCCACCGACCAGCGTGAAGAAGCCCAGCAACCGGGTCGGACGCGGAGAGCGGTCGGCGAGTGCGCCGACGAACAGCAGCACGAACGCGGAGATGATGGTGGACGCGGTGAGCGTGTAGGGCACCAGCGAGCCCGGCGGGATCGAGAAGCCGAGCACGGACAGGTTCGTGAAGCATTCCTCGTCCGTGGGCCGGGTCGGACACGCCGCCTTGTTGGCCAGACTGGTCACGTACGGGCCGAACAGCACCGTCATCGTCGCCGTCACGAATGCCGAACAGGCCCAGTCGTACCAGTACCAGCTGCGCTGCAGCGTGCGTTGTTCGGGCGTCGATTGCGTCCCGGCAGGCGCCTGCTTGGTCAGATCCACGAGTGAACTGTGACACATTCACGCACGCCTGGCAGTCGGACGCACCAAGCCTGCAGGGACACAATCGTGATGAACCATGATCGAGGTCGAACGGATGCGGCGGCTACGGTTGGACGGTGCGCGGATCCAAGGGGGACCGCAGACAGGGGGAGGGCACGAGGATGGCCGACGATCGCGTCGGAGCGACCTTCGGCCCATATCGCATCGACGATCTCATCGGACGTGGCGGTATGGGCGAGGTCTACCGCGCCTATGACACGATCAAGGACCGCGAGGTCGCCTTGAAACTGCTGCCGCGTGAGCTCGCGAAGGACGCGAGTTACCGGGAACGCTTCCAGCGCGAGGCCAGGGTCGCTGCGCGCCTGCAGGAACCGCACGTGATCCCGATCCACGACTTCGGTGAGATCGACGACATTCTGTTCATGGACATGCGCCTGGTGCGTGGCAAGGACCTGCGCGCGGTGCTGCGCCGGCCAGACCACATGGACGTGACCTTCGCCGTCGAAGTGGCCCGACAGGTCGCGGACGCGCTGGAGGCGGCCCATAACGACGGCTTGGTGCACCGCGACGTCAAGCCGGAGAACATCCTGTTGTTGCCCTCGGGCTTCGCCTATCTGGCCGACTTCGGAATCGCCAGTCGCAGTGACGAGGTTCGATTGACCTCCACGGGCACCGCGATCGGATCCTTCGCCTACATGGCTCCGGAGCGTTTCCAGGACGAGCCTGTCGGCCCGGCGACCGACATCTACTCACTCGGCTGCGTGCTCTACGAGTGCCTCGCCGGGGAGCCGCCATTCCCGCGGTCGTCCGTGCCGTCGATGATCCAGGCGCACCTGAACGACGCACCACGCGGGCTGACCTGCGTCAGGGATGACGTCCCACCCGCCCTGGAGAAGGTCATTGCGCGGGCGATGGCCAAGGATCCGGCCCAGCGGTTCGGCAGCGCGCGCGAGTTCGGGCGTGCCGCCACGGCAGCCTTGGAGGCGTCCGGACAAACGGTGAGGTCGGCCGGTGCAGGGGTGGCTGCTGCCGGAACGGCGACAGCGATGCTGCCCAAACGCTCGCCCGCTGCCCTGACCGGAGGAGCCCCGTCAGGAACATCCCGTCCCCACTCGGACCCCGCCTTCACACCGCGGCGTCCGACCGGCACCCACTTCCGCACCCCCAACCCACCCCCCGCTGAGCGACCGGGCCGCAAGCTGGGCCCCGAGGCCGCGCTGTGGGCTGTGCTCGCCGCGCTCGCACTCGTCGCTGCGTTCGCGGCCTGGCAGGTCTGGGGCCAGGACGACGGCACGGGTGCCGTCGGAGCAGACACCCCCGATCGCTCGTCGCCGAGTTCGGGAACCACCAGCTCAACAGGTCCGAGCAGTACGTCGCGCCCGTCGAGCCCGACATCGACCAGTACCTCGGTGAGCACCCGACCGGACGGCAAGGTCACGACCGTGACGGTCACGCACACCGGCTCCTCGACCACCACCACGTCCGCGAGCACGCAAGCGTCGAGCAGGGAACCCACGACGTCGACAAGTACCGACACGTCGACGTCCACACCGACCAGCCCGACCATTGCGCCAGGTGCGGGGTACGACTCGCAGGGCTGGACCGGCCATTCGGAGGTGCGCTGTTCGGGCGGCGATCGGGCGGTGCTCGTGGCCTCCTCGGACACCTCGTTGGTGACTATCTGCGAGGCCCCGTCGGGCAGCCGTTACTACCTCGGGCTGCGACCTGACCAGACTGAGAAGCCGAACAACATTCGAGTCGCGAACCCGGTCCGTGAGAGCGACGGCTGGCGAGCCAACTCCGGCGGCTATGTCTACAAAGTCACGCCGTCGATGCTGTACATCTCGAACAACTCCGGCACCTTGCGGGACGAGGCGATCTCCACCTACGTGGAGCCGTCCTGATCGATCAGACTCGTCGAATCTGACCCAGGTCGCGCACCGCACCGTACGACGCCGACGTCGCCAACGCGGCATACGCCTTGAGGGCCTTCGTGACGACGCGGTCACGGTTCACCGGCTGCCATGGGTGCTCGGAGGCTTCCATCTTGGCGCGGCGATCGGCCAGCGTCGCTTCGTCGACCTCCAGCGACAGGGTGCGTGTCCGGACGTCGATGAGAATCTCGTCGCCGTCCTCGACCAGGCCGATCAGACCGCCCTGGGCTGCTTCGGGCGAGACGTGTCCGACCGAGATGCCCGAGGAGCCGCCGGAGAACCGGCCGTCGGTGATGAGCGCGCACTTCTTGCCCATGCCGGTGCCCTTGAGGAAGGCGGTCGGGTGCAGCATCTCTTGCATGCCCGGGCCACCGGCCGGTCCCTCGTAGCGGACGACGATCACGTCACCCTCCGTGATGCGCTTGGACAGGATCGCATCGACCGCGTCCTCCTGGCTCTCGACGACGAGCGCCGGGCCACGGAAGGTCCACAGGTCCTCGTCGATACCGGCGGTCTTGATGACTGCGCCGTCCTCGGCGAGGTTGCCGTGCAGCACGGCGAGGCCGCCGTCCTTGGTGTACGCGTGCTCGACCGAGCGGATGCACCCGTTCTCGGCGTCGGTGTCCAGGCTGCTCCACTTGTTGTCGGTGGAGAACGCCTCGGTGGTGCGCACCCCGCCCGGTGCGGCGTGGAACAGGTCGACCGCTGTCTGCGACGGGCTCTCGGCGCGGATGTCCCACTCGGAGATCCATGCTTCCAAGGAGGGGGAGTGGACGCTGTGCACGTTCTCGTTGAGCATCCCACCCCGGAACAGTTCACCCATGATCGCCGAGATTCCGCCGGCGCGGTGTACGTCTTCCATGTGGTAGTCGGAGTTCGGCGCGACCTTGCTCAAGCAGGGCACCCGCCGGCTGACGGCGTCAATGTCCTCGAGGCCGAACGGCACCTCGCCCTCCTGGGCGGCAGCGAGAATGTGCAGCACGGTGTTCGTCGAACCACCCATGGCCACGTCCAGTGCCATCGCGTTCTCGAACGCTTCCTTGGTCGCGATCGAGCGCGGCAGCACCGAGTCGTCGTCCTGCTCGTACCAACGCTTGGCGAGGTCGACCACCACGCGTCCGGCTTCCTCGAACAGCGCCCGGCGCGCCTGGTGGGTGGCCAGGGTCGAACCGTTGCCCGGCAGCGAAAGTCCCAGCGCCTCGGTGAGGCAGTTCATCGAGTTGGCCGTGAACATCCCCGAGCACGATCCACAGGTCGGGCAGGCCGCCAACTCAACCTTCGCCAAGCCCTCGTCGTCGACGTCCTGGGACGCGGACGCGGAGATCGCGGTGATGAGGTCGGTCGGCGCATGGGCGACGCCATCGACAACGACCGCCTTGCCGGCCTCCATCGGACCGCCCGACACGAACACGGTCGGGATGTTCAGGCGCATCGCGGCGTTCAGCATGCCCGGAGTGATCTTGTCGCAGTTGGAGATACAGACCAGTGCGTCGGCGGCGTGGCCGTTCACCATGTACTCGACCGCGTCGGCGATCACCTCACGGGACGGCAGGGAGTACAGCATCCCGCCGTGGCCCATCGCGATGCCGTCGTCGACGGCGATGGTGTGGAACTCGCGGGCGACTCCGCCGGCCGCCTTCACCTGTTCGGCGACGATGTCGCCCATGTTCTTCAGGTGGACGTGGCCGGGCACGAACTGGGTGTAGGAATTGGCGATCGCGACGATCGGTTTGCCGAAGTCGGTGTCGCCCATGCCGGTGGCGCGCCAGAGTGCGCGAGCACCTGCGGCGTTGCGGCCGTGGGTGGTGACGCGGGAACGCAGTTCGGGCATGATCGACTCCTTTCGTTCACCGGCGCCGTTGTGCACCGATGATCATCCCAATCATCGCATCGCGCACTGCGTGGAGCACCGAGCGTCCATGACTCGAACGTTCGGTCCAGGATACGGACGGACGAACGGACAGCTTCGGACGCCCTCGAAATCCCCGCGAGGCAGCGTTGCTGACTAGCGTTGACGCAAGAAAACTGACTTCGACGAAAGGTGCCCTGATGGCGCTCGTACGCATGCTGGCCCGCCCGCTTCTTGCCGCCCCGTTCATCTTCGGTGGCTTCAACCAGTTGCGCTCCAGCGGCCAGCTCGCCCCTAAGGCCGCGCCGGTCACCGACCGTTTGGCTGCGCCGCTGAAACTGCCGACCAACGACCCCAACACCCTGGTGAAGGCGAACGGTGCCGCGATGGTCGCCGGCGGAATCCTGCTCGCGACGGGCAAGGCGCCCCGCGTCGCCTCGACGCTGCTGTCGGGTCTGCTGATCCCGACCACGCTCGCCGGGCACGCCTTCTGGGAGGCCGACACCGAGGAGGAGAAGCGCCGTCACCTCGTCTCCTTCGTGACCAACCTCGGTCTGCTCGGTGGTCTGATCACCGCTGCGGTCGACACTGCGGGCAAGCCGGGTCTGCCCTACCGCGCCGGCATGGCGAAGAACGCCATCGGCCGCGCTGCACACACGACCGCGCTCGAGGCACGCTTGGCGGCGGCCAACGCGCAGAACAAGCTGCCGGTCTGATCCGGTCGAGAAGGACGCGTCGACGGCTGTCGGCGCGTCCTTTCCCGGTCCGTGACCGGGTCGACCGGTCACAAATCTGCGTCGTGGTGACATTCCCGAGGTGTAGGAACAAACTCTCGGGAGGACACCATGAACGACATCGACGAACTCGCTGAGCCAAGCGTCGATGTGGCATTTCACCGCTGCTGACGGCACTGCGCGATCACGTCGGGCACCACTGCGTCGGCATTGACCGGGGTCCACGCCTCGCTGGGCACCCATTCGCTCCCACACGAGCGGCACGCGAACAGCGGCTCACCGTTGAGCTGCTGTTGCGTTGTGTCCCAATCACATTCGCTGCGACAGGGTTCGATGCGCAGGTCCGCCACGATCGTGGTCGGCTCAGACCGGGAAGCCCAGATGGGCGAGCGCCTGTCGCAGCAGCACTCCGTGGCCGCCACTCATCTCCTCGCTGCGGGACAACTCCATCGCCTCGTCCGGGTTCAGCCACGCGAGGTCCAGGGCGTCCGCACTCGGTGCGCAGTCGCCCATCACGACGACGACGTGCGCCATCGACACCGCGTGCTGCCTCGGGTCGTGGAACGGAGTCACACCGGGCGTGGGGAAGTACTCGGCGATCGCGAACGGCTGCGGCGAGATCGGCACCTGTGGGAGTGCCATCGGGCCGAGGTCCTTGTCGATGTGGCGCAGGATCGCGTCCCGGATCCGCTCGTGGTAGAGCACCCGACCGGACACCAGTTCCCGCTTGATCCGACCTTCGGACGTACCACGCAGCAGCAGACCCACCTGCGTGACGACAGACCGTTCGTCCACCCGCACCGGCACCAAGTCGAGGTAGAGGATCGGCAGGCGTTCGCGCGCGTCCCGGAGTTCTTCACGGGAGAGCCAGGCGCCGCTGGTGTCGGTGTCCATCTCGCTCATGCCGTCATTGTGTCAGCGCGCTCCGGTGGCAGGGCGGTCGCGTCGCGGTGACCTGACAATGCCGGCAGGGCCGGCGGAATGGGCTTCGCGAAGATCCTCGGTGAGCTCGGCTGAGCCGTCGGCGACCGATCAGCTGCTTCCGCTCACCACCACGGGGATGATCACCGCGGTCATCATCGCGGTGTTGAGGGCCTGGATCGCGCGCGAGACAGCGTCACCGCCGGGGTCCCCGGCTGCTACCTGCTCGATACGGGCTTTCAGGTCGCGCTTGCCCAGACCGCCGGACTCCTGCTCGAGCACCTTGTGGGCGACGTCCAGGCCCTGCAGGATCGACAGCAACGTTGCGTCCTGCGAGGTCGCCGCAGCGCTGCCCGACAGCACAGCAGCCAGACGTGTTCGAGTCTCCTGCTCGGGTTGCGGGTTGAGCACCGGGTAGCGCTCCGGGACGAAGCCCAGTGCCTTCTTCTCGACGACCTCGACCACCCCGTTCGCGGCAAGTCGTTGCACGACAAGGCTTTCCGGGTTCAGCTTGCGGTCATTGATCAGGGACGAGAGCTTCTTGCCGTTGTACTTCTCAGCGATTCTGGCCAGTCCGTGGTCGAGCACGGGGTCGCCGGTGGGGGAGCCGTCCACCATCGTGAGGCGCGGCTGCTTCTCCTTGGTGACGTCGATCTTCCCGGCGCGGATGAGATCGGACAACATGGCGCCCACCAGGCCGTAGCCGCGTTGCGTACCCTTCCCCTCGAGCTTGCCGTCGTCCTTCGTCAGCAGCATGAACAGTTGATCAGTCGTCGGCGTCATGTCTTCGACCCTATGAAAGCTGCCCACCGATGTGGCCGGACGGGGATGACCGCCGGGTGGACCTCTGCTTGGATCGTGGACGGTCGCGGAATCGCGCGGCCGGCGACAGATGGAGATGCGATGACCCCGCCAAGGTCCACGACACCCGCCGCCGATTCCCACGAGATGATCCGCGTGCAAGGCGCTCGCGAGAACAACCTCAAGGGTTTCGACGTCGACATCGCCAAGCGGCGCCTGACGGTCTTCACCGGTGTCTCCGGTTCCGGCAAGAGCTCACTGGTGTTCGCCACGATCGCCGCCGAGTCGCAGCGGATGATCAACGAGACCTACTCGACCTTCGTCCAGGGGTTCATGCCGACGCTGTCGCGCCCCGAGGTCGACCGGCTCGAGGGGCTGACGACCGCGATCGTCGTCGGGCAGGAGCGGATGGGCGCGAACCCGCGCTCGACCGTCGGCACCGTCACGGACGCAAACGCGATGCTGCGGATGCTGTTCAGCCGTCTCGGCGACCCGCACGTCGGCGGACCCAACGCGTACTCGTTCAATGTGCCGACCGTGAAGGCGAGCGGGGCGATCACCGTCGAGCGCGGCGCGAAGACGATCGCCGAGAAAGCGACGTTCAACCGGCTCGGCGGCATGTGCCCGCGCTGTGAGGGACGTGGCTCGGTGTCCGACGTCGATCTCACCGCGCTGTACGACGAGGAACTGTCGCTGCAGGACGGCGCACTGAAAATCCCGGGCTATTCGATGGACGGCTGGTACGGCCGCATCTTCGGCGGGTCCGGCTTCTTCCCGATGGACAAGCCGATCAAGAAGTTCACCAAACGCCAATTGCACGACCTGCTCCACAAGGAGCCGACGAAGATCAAGGTCGACGGGATCAACCTCACCTACGAAGGCGTGATCCCCAAGATCCAGAAGTCGATGCTGTCCAAGGACGTCGAGGCGCTGCAACCACACATCCGCGCGTTCGTCGAACGAGCCATCACCTTCCAGACCTGCCCCGAGTGCGACGGCACGCGCCTCACCCCGGAAGCCCGCTCGTCCACGATCAAGGGCATCAACATCGCCGACGCGTGCTCGATGCAGATCAGCGACCTCGCCGAGTGGGTCCGTGCCCTGGACGAGCCGTCGGTCAAGCCCCTTATCGCCGGGCTGCAGCACCTGCTCGATTCCTTCGTCGGGATCGGGCTCGGTTATCTCGCGCTGGAGAGACCGTCGGGCACCCTGTCCGGCGGTGAGTCGCAGCGCACGAAGATGATCCGGCATCTCGGTTCGTCGCTCACCGACGTCACGTACGTCTTCGACGAGCCCTCGATCGGGCTGCACCCGCACGACATCGACCGGATGAACGATCTGCTGATCCAGTTGCGCGACAAGGGAAACACCGTGCTGGTGGTCGAGCACAAGCCGGAGATGATCGCGATTGCCGACGAGGTCGTCGACCTCGGTCCAAAAGCGGGGACGGACGGCGGGGAGATCGTCTTTCAGGGCACGTTGGACGAACTGCGCAAGGCCGACACACTCACAGGCAAGCACCTGGACGACCGGGCTTCGCTCAAGGAGTCGGTGCGCGACCCCGACGGTGCACTCGAGATCCGTGGAGCCTCCACCAACAACCTGCAGGACGTGGACGTCGACGTACCGCTCGGCGTGCTCGTTGCGGTCACCGGAGTCGCAGGTTCGGGCAAGAGCTCGCTCATTCACGGGTCGTTGGAAGGACGCGACGACGTCGTATCGATCGACCAGGGTGCGATCAAGGGTTCACGCCGCAGCAACCCCGCCACCTACACGGGACTGCTCGATCCGATCCGCAAGACCTTCGCGAAGGTGAACGGGATGAAACCCGCTTTGTTCAGTGCGAATTCGGAGGGCGCCTGCCCGGTCTGCAACGGCGCCGGCGTCATCTACACAGAGCTGGGCTTCATGGACACCGTGACCACCGTGTGCGAGGAGTGCGAAGGCAAGCGCTTCCAGGCGGCGGTGCTGGAGTACAAGGTCGACGGCAAGGACATCAGCGAGGTACTCGCGATGTCGGTCGAAGAAGCCGAGGAGTACTTCGCCGACGGTGAGGCCAAAACGCCTGCGGCACATAAGATCCTGCAGCGACTGGCCGATGTCGGACTGGGCTACCTCACGCTCGGCCAGCCGCTCACGACACTATCGGGTGGTGAACGCCAGCGGATCAAGCTCGCCACGCACCTGGGCGAGAAGGGCGGGATCTACGTCCTGGACGAACCGACCACCGGCCTGCACCTGGCCGACGTCGAGAATCTCCTGGGCCTGCTCGACCGCCTGGTCGATTCCGGCAAGTCGGTCATCGTGATCGAGCACCATCAGGCGGTGATGGCGCATGCCGACTGGATCATCGATCTGGGTCCGGGAGCCGGTCAGGACGGCGGCAAGATCGTGTTCGAAGGGACGCCCGCCGAGTTGGTGAAGAAGAAGTCGACCCTGACAGGCAAGCACCTCGCCGCGTACGTCGGATCGAAGTAGCCCCCCTACACCTGTAGTCAAGGGCGGTCAGAAACCGCCGATGTCGCCACCACCGAAGTCGCCGCCGCCCATGTCGCCACCGAAGTCGGCGCCCCCGAAACCGTCGTCCATGCCATGATCCATTCCGGGGTCCTCCGCGAAACCGTGGTCCGCTGCGCCGGGGTCGCCGGCGTCCGCGCCCGGATCTCCGGCCGCCTCGTCCGCGCCGCCGTTGTTTGCGAAACCGTCGCCGAAGCCGTTCCCGTCGAACATCTCCTGCGCAATCGCGGTGCCGATGAACGCGCCGGCGATGCTGCCCATGAGTGAGCCGCCGATCATCGCGCCCATGCCCATTCCGCCCATTCCGCGCCCCATACCGCCGCCGAACATGCTGCGCATCGCGCCGGGCCGCTGCATCTCCATGCGGGTCGCGCTGCGGGCAAGCGTCTTGGGGGAGTCGTCCTGGGGAGGCTGACCGGGGGCGGCCTCGGCCAGCTGCTGCAACACCTGACGTCGCTGATCCGGAGTCAGCTGCGCGAACGCCTGCTCGTGCGCGGCTTCGATCTGGTCCGGGGGAGCGGTGCGCAACAGATACTCGTACCGCTCGATCGCCTGATCATCCGACATCTGCTGCTGCCCGCCCGGCGGCTGTCCACCCTGGGGCACGCCTTGCTGGCCGGGCGGCGGACCGGCGTCCTGAGCGCCGAACCCACCCGACTGCTGGTGGGGTTGCTGACTGGTGCGGCCGAGGAGCCGATCGAGAATTCCCATGGGTCGACGCTAGAGCCGAACCGTCACGTCGATAGGTCGTACGCAACGGCAGTTTTTCCCGGACGCGAGACCACCCCTTCGGTGCCCCGGCCCGGTCCGCATCGCCGCTACGTTCGAGGGATGACTGATCCCACCGCAGGACCCGGCCGTTCCCGTGGTCGCTTTTCCGCGTTCCCGTTCCCGCGCTACTCCCGCCGCACCAAACGCGGCACCAACGTCTCCGTCGGTGGCTGCTGCCTGCCGATCCCGATCGGATGCATGACCCTCACCACGGCCGCCGCCGTCGGTGCCTACGCATTGCGTAAGGGCTCCGGCCTGGGCTGATCCGACACGCTCGGCAGACTTTCCCGCGAGGCCATGTCGAGAACGACACGGTGGCTCCGTCTCCTTGATGTCAGCGGCCCAGAACGGGCCGAGACGTCACGAAGGGAAAGTCTGATGGCCAAGTACCTGCTCCTGAGGTCCCGACCATCCCTCTAGGCTCGTCCGATGCAGAACGAGCACAGGACGCAGCCGGCCGAGGTCCTCAACCCCGAGGCGGGCATGTACCGGATCACCGCCGATCCGGATCTGCTGGCGGCGTGCGAGCGCGCCATCGACGCGACGTATGCCGAGCACCCGTATTACGCGGCCCGTTTCGCTGAGCGTGGGCGTTCGTTCTCGACCACCGATTCAGGCTGGCTCGTGCACACCTCCGGGCAAGGTGTCGAGCACGCGACCGAGCAGATCGCTTGGTTGTCGAGGGTGCTCGCTTCCCGCGGCATGCCGACCGTGCTGCTCGAGCACCATCTCGGATTGCTCGCGGATGAGGTGCGAGCGGTACCCGGCAATGACGACCGGGCGAACGTCCTTTCGCAGGTCGCACAGCAGATGACCACGCAGCGAACTGCGGTCATCGATGCTCGGTCCACCGCTCGACTCGAGCGAGACTTCGACGAGGCGACTGCCGCGGAGCCGGATCGGGTGGCGCGTATCGGTTTGCTCATCGTCTCCGCAGTGGCGGACGAGGTCAGGGGTTTGGTGAACGTCGAGACGTCGTTGCGCACGTGGGTCGCTGACCCCGCACGGTTCTCCTGCGCGTGGATCGACGCCGTCGACACGTGCTCGAAGGCAGCTCGCGCGGCGGTCCGGACGGCCTGACAGCCGTGTCGATCAGCCCGGCTCGCTCAGAACGGTGTTGATCGTCCCGATGCCCGATCGCGCGAACTGCGGCCAACTCGTCCAGTAGTACGGCATCGCCAGCAGGGAGATGAGCATCGCCCAACCGAGGGCTCGGTGCCAGGTGTCGTCGTCGATCGCCAAGCGTACTCGGTACGCATGACGGGCCTGTTCCGGCAGTTGCCACACCGCTGCATGTTCAGCAGTGGGATTGCCGATGCTCAGCGCACCGAAATCGATGACTCCGGCCAGCTTTCCGTGGTTCGCAGATTCGCGCTGCGAAGGTCGCCGTGCAGTAGCACCTCGTCGACCACCGAGACGGAACATCTGGTTGTCGGTGCCGTGGCCGGCGGGGAGAGGGGCAGGGCTCGCCACTGCGGAGCTTGGGCGTCGATCAATCGTCGTGCGTCATCGACATCGACCGGGACTTCGTCTGAATGCAGGCTCACTCCCTCACCCAATCGGTGCTCGCCCGGACGGTGCAACAGGTCAGCGCATTCCAGTTCGGACTGGTCGCCGCCGCCGGGGGAGTAGCAGGCATCGGCGCAGCCGTCACGACACGAGTCGGACGACGTGACGGCACCGGCCGGACCATCATCCTCTGCCACGTCGTCCCAGCCACGAGGTGGATGAGAACGGTCGCCGCGTGGATGACCGCGAGTTTACCGGCACCCAGGACATGTTTCGCGTGCTGTCTACCTCGGCTCAGATGCGGTACCGCGCCACGGGCCGCTTCCCGTCCGGGATCGCCGGGAGTGTCTATGGGCCATCCGACTTCGCGAAGCGTGGCTTGCCCGCCGATCACGGCACTGTTGAAACGGTCAGCTCTGACGGGCAACAGATCATGTTCCACCGCACCACCGTGTCCGGATGGGTGCTGGGACTCAGCCTCACGCCCGTCGGAGACTCATTTACTGACCTGCTGTACGCCGCACCTGCCACACCGGGCGGACTCCCTGACGGGCCGGGAAATGGATGGGGTCACTCACCCCCTGATTGGCGATAGCACTGGATCATTCAGCCGATGACGTGAACCCTTGCGTCAGCGACGGCGTTTCGTGCTTCAGTCCGCTTGACTCACTCGGTCACCGTTGAGTTGACCGTAGCGGGATGCTAGCCCGCGTGTCGGTGTACGTCGGTGGCCACGTGCGGTTTGACCTGCAGGCGTTCCCACATGGATGGGTATACGGACTGGCAGAGTAAGAGTGTCGCTACGCACGAGCTTGGTCACGCCCTAGGACTGGCCGATCACTACTCGACCTACATCTACGACGTGATATGGGGATACACCGACTCCCGCAAGGCGTCTGTGCCGTATACCCATGACAAGGCCACCTACTACTCGCTCTGGGGATGATGAGATGAACATTCAACGCACCACCCTCGTGATCGCCCTTGCTGCGGCCACGTCGCTCACCGCCTCCGCCTGTTCCCAGGGCTCTGGCGAAGATCAGGCATCCGGACCTACAAAGACAGCTCACTTGAGTCACAGTTTCGACGTCACGGATCAGAGGGCAGTCGCAGGATGGAGCGACCGCATCTTCGTCGGCACGGTCGAGGCCAAAACCGGTAGCAAGTCCAGGGTCAAGGACCTTCCGGCCGGCCAGTGGAAGGTCCGAGTGAAGGAAACCATTAAGGGGCCACAGCTTCAGGTCCAGACCGTTTCGCAGACGGGTGGCAAGGACGCGGATGGCACAGTGATCCTGATGGACGGCGACCCCATCCTGGTGAAGGGGAAGACCTACATCTTCGCGGGCCGGTACGACCCCCGCACGGACACCGTGGTCGTCGTGTCCAAGTACGGGGACGTCCCCGTCTCCGATGTCGCCGACACCAAGGTGAATGCCATGAAGGCATCGGCGAAGAACCCCAAGGCGGTTCACAAGCCGGCGATCTAGACATCTTCAGCCTGTGATACCGAGGGGGTTGATGTCTCGGCATCACAGGCTTGTGTCAGGTCTACATGTACTTGAACTCCCGTTGATTAATGTCCGATAATCTACATTATGTAAAGTCGGATGAATCATCCGTCGACCATCCACCTCTACCCCGTGCGAGCTCAGGCAGGTCGCTGACCTGCAGAAACAGCTATGGAGAGGCGGCGGTTCGATGTTGGCAGCGAGCCGTTGAGTCGATCCCTGGTCGCCCGTCGCTACGTCGCGACACGCCGCTGACCTGCACAAACAGCTATGGAGAGGCGGCCTGCGAACCTCCACCGGTCCGGACAGCCCCTGGCTCTTCCCCGGATATACCGCCGGAAAGCACCTGCACCCCAACACCGTGATGGTCCGACTCCGAAACCTCGGAATCAATCTCCGCGGAGCCCGCAATCGCGCGATCGGCGAACTCGTTCTCGAATGCCCACCATCACTCGTCGCCGACGCACTGGGCTACAGCCACCAAGTCGCCTTCCTCCACGCCAGCAGGGCAGCCGAACGTACGTGCTTGTCGTTCGTGCCGGGGCGGTAGTTTTCCCACCTACTCGTAGCCGAGGCCAGACTCTGGGCGTCGGCGAGTAAGCGCAAGGTTCTCACGAACATCCGTGCCGACGCTCGCAGGTCTTCATCCCGGCAGCGTGTGACGATCTACTCATGAATGACTCATCGGAGCAGTTGATAGCCGAGGCTCGCGGAGCGGCGTGGCTGCCCGTCGGCAGTACCGCTCAGGTGTGGGCAGGCGATGACTGCTCTGGGTTCGTCCCGGCCGTCATCGTCCGGCTGCTACTAACGCGACGATCTCCCGAAGGCGAGCAGTTCTTCACGATCGCCGCGCCAAAGGGAGACGACCTGCCGACGCTGTTCCTCGGTCACTCAGATCAACGACGAAGCGGCGAGGACGGCGTGCAGGAACTGGCAGCCCAGATCGTCGGGGATGCCCAAGCGCCTGTGCAATGCGTTGGATTCGTTCGGAACGTCGTTCCGACGGCAGACGAGACGTATCCCCATCCGGTCCCGCACGCCAACGTGCCCGTGTTCAGAGTGACCAACAGCGCCACTCCAGTGGTCGAGGGCACTTGGTACACCGTTGAGGCCGCACGCGATGCATTGCACCAACGGCACTGGTGGCCCATCGTCGAGCACGCCCTGGAGAAGTGAGGACCATTTGCCAGCGGACGCCACCTGAAGGACATGGGTGGAAGCCTCGCCTTCAGCCGTTCGGTAGTTGGGCCCGACGGCGTTGTCCTGACAGGCACCACGAATCCACAACATCTCGCTGAGACGAGGGCTGTGTGGTAGCAAGCGTGCGGTGGATGGAGACCCGCTCAACTGCCTGCGAGTCGAACGTCCGCAATCAAGGCAAATACGCATGATCTTGATACGCAGCCTGTCCAGTAAACTTCGTAAAGCCGTCCAAGATCCTGTGCCAAGGCCACGGACCACCTCAGTCACAACGCATTGCTAGACGGATCCGTGGACAGAGCCTGAAGTCCGCCCGCGCCGACGTGGACCGGGCGATCGCCTACCTCAAGAACCAGGACGTCACACCATGAGCACCAAGGGAGAACAAGACCTATCCAGCATGCCATTTCGCGCACTGGAACCGACCCGCTCCCCTACTCCGCATACTCACTATGGGCGTCATCACCAGAGGATAGACCGCGCCTTCAACAGCGGTACGCTTGGGAATCCAGGATCAAGCTTCGCGTATCACTACGACAAGCATGGCTGGAAATACGGATCCCGATCCAACTATCTACGCTCAGCGGAGCGCGCACAACGCCGCCTCAAGTCGTCTCCCGGTAATCATTTTCGGGGATCCCCAGGCGGTAAACGACACCACGGAAGGTGGTCGACCTTCTGGTGATTAATTTCCTGCGCCGATATTCGAAGAGGCGCGAGGCCGGCCGGGAGCTGGATCTGGCATACCTCTCGCTGGAGCCATTTGGCTATGACCCCAGGGGCACCTACCCTTCAGATCATCACGAAGTCGAGGCCATGAATGTCGAGGAGATTCTGTCCTTCTTGGCAGGGCTAGTCCCCAGGAACTCGGATCTATTACGCCGAAATTTGCCCCTCACTCTAGCGTTGCTGTCGGAGGTAGAGAAAAGTGCGTCGCAAAAGGGCTTAGAAGAAGCATGTGTTAAGGTTTCCAGACACCTACATGAGGTAGAAAAATTGATGGACCTCGGATGAGTGACGCCACCCTCCCACCGAGCACGCAGTCCTTGGGCTGAATGAACCGTTCCTGCACCCACCAACATCTCGCACGGGCCGATGAAACCGTCCGGACCTTCGAACCTGAGTTGGGTCAAACGCTTAGTGCCTTGAGGGCGGGCGTTCCAGCGCCTCGATGATCTCGGCTTCGTCGCTGTTCAGTGCGGGTGGGATGGTCGTGACGACGCCGTTGATTTCGATGGTGGCTGAGCGCAGTGGTTTGAGGGCGCGCAGGACACGGCGCAGGGACAGCCCGGTCCGGGCTTGTACTTCGCGGCTGACGGCGAGGGCGGTGAACACGATGGTGAGGTGGGCCTCGATCGCGTCGCGGGTGCGGGCGAACATGGGCCGGGCGCGCAGGTCGGTCTTGGACATCCGGAATGATTGCTCGACGTGCCACAGGTCGTGGTAGCTGGCGATCACTTCGCTCGCGGGCATCAGTTCGGCCGGGATGTTGGTGACGTACCCCTTGAGCCCGACCAGCCGGCGTGCCCTCGCCAGTGACGCCTCATCCAGCGTGCGTGAACCGTTGGTGGTTTTGACGAATCGTGGTGTCCGCGCGGCCTTTTCACCGGCGACGACGGCCTTGGCGCGGTTCTCCTGCAGGGTCAAGGTGGTGCTGTCCCGGGCGGCGCGTTTCGCGGAGTACGCCCACACTGCCCGCCACGACCCGGGATGCTGCTCCCGATCCCACACCGGTTCCGCCTTGAGGTTCGGGTCGTTCTCGACCGTGTGCCCGGTCCGTGGGGTGAGGGTATCGATGAGCTGCCCGTCGGTGAACGCGTCACCGTGCCACCGGAAATGAGACTCCAGATCCTTGGGTGCCTTGGTCACCCGGGAGCCCACGATGAACCGCAAGTTCGCCTCGTCGAGGGCTGTGAGGTTGGACGTGGACAGCATCCCCGCGTCGGCGACCACGACCATGTCCGCGATGTTGTGGCGTTCCTGGAACTGCTTGACGATCGGGATGATCGTGGCCGTCTCGGCCTTGTTGCCTTCGAAGCAGCCGATCTCCAGCGGGAACCCTTCCCGGTCGACCAGCAACCCGACCACGATCTGCGGGTCGACCCGCCGCTCCTTGGAATACCCGACCTTACGCAGGCCGTCCTCCTTCTCCGCCTCGAAGTAGAGCGTGGTGACGTCGTACAACACCAACGACACATCACCGCTGGTGCAGGCGTGCTCGAAACAGGCCACCGCGACCTGGTCGCGGTACGAGCCCTGATGCGCCCGCCGCAACGTCCGCTTCCGCGTCGACAGACTCACCGCTCGCCGCCCCAACTCGGCCAGGACCCGGTCCACATCGAGCAGGCTCGTCGGCTCCACGACCCGAGCGATCACCAAGTCCCGGAAGATGTCATCGGCCACGACATCGAAACCCAGGTCCGTGTACACCCCGGCCAGGGCCCCGTACAGCAGCCCCGAGGACGTCTTGAGCACCCGTGACCTCGACACCATCGGCCGAGCCGCTGACACCGCTGGCACTGCCGACACTGCCGACGATGGCTCGGGGTCCATGAACAGCCCCGACGGCCGCGCCGCGGGCACCATCACCGCCTTCGCGGCCACCGGCGTGATCCCGAGGTCCAGCACCCCCTGCCGGTCATCGGCGAGCAGAGCCCGCGCCTGCTCCATCAGCAACCCGAGGTCGGCCTCGTTCCTGGCGGACCCGACATGACGCACGATCCGACGCCGACCGTTGACCGACTCAGCGATCTGCACCGCGGTCGCTCCCGAGGCCGTCCGCACCCGCCGAATCCACACCACCGCGCGACCCTCACCATCGAATTAGTGCCTTAGCGACACACTAATCGTCGGCATCCCCGCAGGTCACAGCGATTCAAACCCCTCGAATCCATCAAAGTGACCCAACTCAGGTCGAACTGTCCGAGCGCGTCCTCCACCGCGCGCCACGTCCTGGGGTTCGACCTCCGTGAGTCCCGCCATCATCTGGTGGAGCACCGATCGACTCACGCTGGAAGCGAACGCAGCCGGCCGCCGACGGCAGCACGACCGGCGACGTGATCGCTCTGGCCTCCACGTCGACGAAGTCGGGCGCTGTGCCCGACACCTCCACCGTCTTGGGTCGCTCCCCCGCCGCCCAGCACTGAGTTGGGACCTCCCCTTGCTCTCACCCCGGTTCCCGAACCCTGTACCGGCCCATCGATGTTGAGTAGCGTCCAGACATGGACATGCTGACTGGGGACCAGATCGCCGAGGCCGACCTGACCGATTGGCGAAAGCTCGCGCAGGGGTTGCACGCCCGCTACGCCGTCGACGACTTCGGTGCCGCTGCCCGGTTCGTAGCTGCGCTGGGCGACGTAGGTGATGAGTTCGGTCATCATCCGCAGGTCTCGATCTGCAGGGGTTACGTCGACCTCAGACTGACTTCCAGCGACGCGATCTACCGCGACGACGACGGCACCGAACACGTCGTCGAGTGGGTGACACAACAGGACGTCGACCTCGCCCGCCGCATCACCGAACTCGCCTCCGACCAGCACCTCTCCCCCGATCCCGCATCGGTCAGTGTGCTCGAACTCGGGTTGGACACAACGGATTCTGCCAAGATCGCACCCGTTTGGGCGGCGTTGCTGACCGGCGACCCGAATGCCCAAGGCCTCGGCTCCCCCAGCGACGAGGTTCGGGACGCCCTTGGACGTGTCCCGAACCTGTGGTTCGACGACCTCGCCGACGACAACGCCTCGGGTCAACGCTTCCACATCGAGGTCTACATCGCCGCCGAAGTAGCCGAAGAACGGATCGCCGCCGTCGTCGCCGCCGGCGGGACGGTCGTCGACGACAGCGACCACCCCGCACTCACGGTGATCGCCGATCAGGACGGAAACCGCGGTGTCCTGTGCGTCGCGGCCAAGCCCACGAGCACGGACTGAGGGAATGGTGAGCACCGAACCCACGTACACGATCGCCTCCCTTACGCCGCAGACGTGGCCTGCGTTCGAAGCACTCGTGCAGCGGCACAACGGTATCTTCGGGGGTTGCTGGTGCACGTGGTTCCACGACGGGCATCCGAACTGCGAAGGACGCGGCGAAACCGCGGAAGGCAACCAGGCTATCAAGAAGCGATTGGTCGACGACGGAGTCGCGCACGCCGCACTGGTGATGGACGGCGACGAGGCGGTTGCGTGGGCCGAGTACGGCACCCCGGAAGAACTGCCGACCCTGCACCACGGCAAGCAGTACCACGCTACGAAAGCAGCCGATCCCGATTACCGCATCACCTGCGTCTTCGTCGACAAGCGACACCGGCGCCGCGGTGTCACCGAACTGGCGATCAGCGGCGCACTCGACCTCATAGCCCAGGCCGGGGGCGGACGCGTGGAGAGCTATCCGCACGACCTCACGGATCAGACCAAGAAGATGTCGTCGTCATTCCTCTACAACGGCACCCGGCGCCTGTATGAGCGGCTCGGGTTCGACTACGACAGACCCAAGGGTCTGAAGAATTGTGTGATGGTCAAGACCGTCGACCCGTCCTGACTCGCGTCCTGGTCGACCGCCTGTGGCCACGCGGGGTGAGTAAGCGGGCCGCTCGATGACTGGTGCAAGGAGGTCTCTCCGTGCACCCAGTTGCGCAAGTGGTTCGACCGTCACCCTGCGAAGTCACCGAGTTCGCCCACAGGTATCGCGCTGAACTCGACGACGCCCCGGACGCAACCTCTGAGCCAGCACTCGACGGTCCCGCTGCTCGACGGAGCGAAGGACACCGAACACAACGAAGCCGTCGTGCTCCAGCGCTACTGCGAGCATCAGGTCGCGGACGTCGTCGGTGCTGGGTGGTTGGCTGCCTATATGCAGCAGAAGCCGGCGGTCGACATCGATCTGATCATCGATCAGATCCGTGAACTACGTTCTGCCCCAGACGATTTCGACAAGATTACGCAACTCGAGAAGATCGAGTCACTCGATTCCGCACTGGCCGCAGCCCGGGCCCGCGTCATGGCCGACTTCGACCGGTCGCAGCGAGAAGAGCAGTGCCAGCAAGGCGTGAGGTCCAGGCAACGTGGACGCGGCATCGCCGACCAGATCGCGCTGGCGCGCCGCATCTCCCCCACCAAGGCATCGCGCGATCTCGCGATTGCCAGGGCACTGCGCACTTTGCGCTGCGACTGGCAGTGGCCTCCTGACTCAACTCGCCGAGGTGCCGCACGGAGTCCACGTCCCGCACCGCGGCCACGGCGGCGAATCTGCCGCACCGGAATGAGTCGGCGAGCAGTGAGGTCTGGATACCGTCGGTGGATGAAGAGCTACGACTTGGTGATCATCGGTAGCGGGCCCGCCGGGACGAGCGCCGCTACGTCCTACGTCGAGTCGGGAGGAACAGGCCGCGTCCTGCTGGTCTCAGCCGATCGACTGCCTCCGTACCAGCGCCCGCCCTTGACGAAGGATGTGCTCGCCGGCCGAAGCGATGTCGAGGCCACCCCGATCGAGGGAAGTGACCTTCCCGACCAGGTGGAGATCAAACTCGGGACGACCGTGAGCTCCATCGACCTCACGGCCCACAGCATCCGTGCCGGCGATGAAGCGATCGCGTTCGAACGACTCATCGTCGCCGTCGGAGCTCAACCGATCCCGCTCCCCGACACCGACTCTGACGCCGAGGTTCTGGTCCTGCGGTCGTTCGACGACGCCGAGCGCCTGGTCGCGTCGGCACAACGGGCGAGGTCGGCCGTCGTCATCGGTTCCGGTTTCATCGGTTGCGAGGCAGCAGCCTCGCTCGCAATTCGCGGGGTCGACACCACGCTCGTGACGCCGGAGCAGGCACCACAGATCGACCGGCTCGGCGAGTTCGCGGCCAGCCGTATCCACGAATGGCTCACCGGGCTCGGTGTCGAACTGCGTACGGGCGTTCAGGTGACCAAGGTGGCCGCGCCGTCGACCGTCCACCTGGACGACGGACACACCCTCTCTCCCGACCTGGTGCTCGCGGCCGTCGGCGTAGCACCGGGCGGGGAACAGTTCGCCGACTCGGGCCTGCAACTGCACGAAGGCCGCATCGTTGCCGATGACCACCTGCAGGTGGCGCCGGACGTCTGGGCGGCCGGCGACGTCGCACGCGCCCACCATGCGATCGCGGCCCGCCCGGTCCCGGTCGAACACTGGGGTGACGCCCTGGCGATGGGTGAGCTCGCCGGACGCAATGCGGCATCGGACGACGACGATCAGCAGCAATGGCGCGATGTGCCTGGATTCTGGAGCACGATCGGTGACCACACCCTGAAGTACGCAGCGTGGGGCGACGGGCACGAGCGTGTCGAGGTCGTCGAATCCGCGGGCGCCTACACCGTCTGGTACGCCGACGCCGAGGACACCGTCGTCGGAGTGCTCACCTACAACAATGACGACGACTACGAGCGCGGTCAGATCGCCATCGAAGCAGCCGAATCACTGGATCAGGTGCTCGACGGGGCCGTGCCCGCCACGGACGAACAAGAGTCGCCAAGGGACGCGGACGGGTGATCGACGCTCGACTGCATATGACGCCGTGCCGATCCCACCCTTTCGGTACGCCCCTGCGGTATCCGCACAGGATTACCGTGACAATCTCCCCTGCCTGGAAGGTGCGCCGATGCCGTCTGCACAGCACGTCTCCGTCCGACTCACCGTCGACGGTCAGGACCACGAACTCGAGCTCGACCCGCGCGTGAGTGTGCTGGACGCACTGCGCGACCGGCTCGCCATCACTTCGGTGAAGAAGGGGTGCGACCACGGCCAGTGCGGCGCCTGCACTGTCCTGGTCGATGGACGCCGCATCGTCAGCTGCCTGACCCTTGCCGCGTCCTACGACGGTGCGGACGTCACCACGGCCGCCGGCCTCGGCACCGCCGACAACCTCGGCGACCTGCAGGCGGCCTTCGTCGATCGGGACGCCCTGCAGTGCGGGTATTGCACGCCGGGTCAGATCTGTTCTGCTGCAGGCATGTTCGCCGAAGCCGAGGCGGGGATGCCGTCCCATGTCACGAAGGATGTAAGCGACCTCGGCCAGGTACGGCTGACTCCCGAAGAGATCGCCGAGCGGATGAGCGGCAACCTGTGCCGCTGCGGTGCTTACTGCCACATCCGTGAGGCCATCACGGACGTCGCGAAGGAACGGGGTCAGGCATGAAGGAGTTCGAGTACGTCCGGGCCGCAACGGTTTCCGATGCACTCTCGATGAGCGGCGTCGGTGACACGGCGTACCTCGCAGGCGGCACGAACCTCGTCGACCACCTACGGCTCGGCATCAAGCGTCCGGATCGCATCGTCGACATCAGCCGCCTCGACCTCGGCGGTGTCGAGGAAACCGCAGACGGCGGCCTGCGCATCGGCGCGAACGTTCCCAATGCCGACCTTGCAGCGGATCCACTTGTGCGGCAGCGTTATCCATTCGTGAGCGAGGCTCTTCTCGCGGGTGCTTCCGGCCAGATCCGTGCGATGGCTTCGACCGCCGGCAATCTGCTGCAGCGCACACGTTGCGTGTACTTCCAGGACACCACCACCCCGTGCAACAAGCGCGAACCCGGTGCGGGCTGCTCGGCGATCGACGGATTCGGCAAGTACAACGCGATCATCGGTCAGTCCGACCAGTGCGTCGCGGTGCACCCTTCCGACCTGTGTCTCCCCCTCGCCGCCCTCGATGCAGTCGTGCACGTGACAGGCTCGGACGGCGACCGCAAGATCCCGTTCGCCGATTTCCACCGGCTACCCGGCGACGACCCCTCTCACGACACCAACCTCGTTCCGGCAGAACTCATCACCGGCATCGAGATCCCGCCGCTGCCTTGGGCAGTTCGCTCTCATTACCGCAAGGTGCGCGACCGGGCGTCGTACGCCTTCGCGCTGGTCTCCGTCGCCGCCGCGATCGACGTCTCCGGCGGTCAGGTGAACGATGTGCGTCTCGCACTCGGAGGCGTCGCCCACAAGCCCCACCGAGCGCGCACCGCAGAGGATCAGCTGCGTGATGGGCCGGCGACCGCTGAGGCGTTCGAGGCGGCCATCGACGCCGAACTCGCTGCTGCACAAGTCGGTTCGGAGAACGCCTACAAGATTCCGATGCTCCAGCGCACTGTCGTCGCGGTGTTGCAGGAACTGGTCGAAGGAGCAAACCGATGAGCATCTCGATGAGCACCGACGCACCGGTCCGCCCGCAGACCCGTCCGGACGAGACCGAGACTCCGGAGCGGACGAACGAAGCACCCGCCGGAGGCGAGAAGAGCGTCGGCACCCCGGTACGACGGGTCGACGGACCGTTGAAGGTCACCGGCACCGCGCCGTATGCGTACGAGCATGACGTCGAGAATCCTTGTTACCTGTGGCCGGTGCCCGCACCGATCACGAAGGGCAAGATCGTCCGCATCGAAACAGAAGCGGCGCGAGCCGTCCCCGGGGTACTGCACATCCTCACCCACGAGGACTCTCCTCGGCTCGCGGTGAAGTCCGACCCGGCGCTGTGGATCCTGCAGGGACCCCAGATCGCCCATCGGGGACAGATCGTCGGTGGCGTCATCGCCGAGACTCCCGAGGCAGCCCGCGCGGCGGCCGAGTTGGTGGAGGTCATCTGCGAGGAGGAGCGGGCGAAGGTCGAGTTCGACCCGCACGACCCGGAGGCTGAGAGCCCGCGCATCGTCCTGATGAAGCGCGGCACGGAGAGCAAGGGTGACCTGGACGAAGGGTGGCGCGAAGCCGTCCACCGGATCGATCAGGAGTATGCGAACCCCACGCACTTCCATGCCCAGATGGAGCCGCACGCGGTGATCGCCGTCTGGCACGACGTCGATGGCTTCGACCCGCGAGCCACTCGCCTGACTCTGTTCGACACCAACCAGGGCCCGATCATCCACCGCACCCTGCTGCCGCCGTTGCTGGGCCTGCTGCCGAATCAGCTCGAGGTCATCTCGCCGTACGTCGGCGGCGGGTTCGGCGGCAAGGCGTTCCCGCACCCGCACATCGCCCTCGCCGCGATGGCCGCGAAAGTGATCAGCCCGCGCCCGGTGAAGCTTGCGCTCACCCGCCAGCAGATGTTCCAGAGCGTCGGCCACCGCCCCGAAGCCAGCCAGCGCATCCGCCTCGGCGCCGACCGCAACGGACGGCTCACCGCGATCGAACACATCAGCACCCAGGCGGCGTCCCGCCTGAAGCGCAACGTGGACCAGTCGTGCTTCGCCACCCGGATGATGTACGCGACACCCAATCGTCGGACCGAGCACCGCGCGGTGATGCTCGACCTGCCGCCGGAGACGTGGATGCGCGCGCCGGGCGACTTCAACGGCATGTTCGCTCTCGAGAGCGCGATGGACGAACTGGCCCACCAGTTGGGCATCGACCCGATCGAACTACGGCTACGGAACGAACCGGACGTGGACCCGGAGACCGAGAAGCCCTGGAGCACAAGAGCATTGGTCCCCGCACTCAAGCGCGGGTCGGAACTTTTCGACTGGGAACGCCGCCAGGAACCGGGCACTCTGCGCGAGGGTGAGTGGCTGATCGGTCTCGGGGTGGCGTCGACCTGCTTCCCGAACCAGCACGTGGCGAGCCTCTTCGCCCGGATCACCTACACCGGCGGCAAGTACGTGGTGCAGATGCAGGCGTCGGACATCGGCACCGGCGCACACACGGTGCTGCGCCAGATTGCGGCAGATGCCCTCGACGTACCCGTCGAACAGGTGGAGACCGACATCGGTCGCACCGGCACCCCGATGGCGATCATGGCCGGCGGCAGCCAAGGCACCTACGAGTGGGGCAACGCCATCGTCGCCGCCTGCGAGAAGCTGCGTCGCAAACACGGCGACAACCCGCCGGACGGTGCCTCCGCCCGCGCCCAGGGACGGCCACCCCGGGGCGCGAGCAAGTACTCCCGGCACGCGTTCGGCGCCCAGTTCGCCGAGGTGGCCGTCAGTTCCGTCACCTCGGAGGTACGGGTGCGCCGGCTGCTGGGTGTGTACGGAGCCGGCACGATCATCAATCCGCTGACCGCACGCAGCCAGATGGTGGGTGGCATGACGATGGCGCTCTCCGCGGCATTGTTCGAGGAGTCGTACCACGATCCGCGTTTCGGCAAGGTGATGAATCACGACCTGGCGAGCTACCACATCGCGGCACATGCAGACATCGGCGAGCTTGAGGTCGAGTTCCTGCCCGAGTACGACAAATGGTTCGGTGCCAAGGGTTCGAAGGGCATCGGTGAGATGGCGATGGTCGGCACACCCGCCGCGATCGGCAACGCGATCTTCAACGCAACCGGAATCCGCCTGCGGGACACGCCTTTCACTCCGGCTTCGCTCATCGAGGCGACCAGTTGAGGTCGCGCCACAGGCCACCGTGGTGATAGCTGCGATCGTGCTGGCCGCCGGTCGTGGCGAACGGATGGGAATGCCGAAGGCTCTGGTCCACGACGCCGACGGGTCGTGGCTGCAGCGCACGGTGGATGCGGTTCGAGCAGGTGGCTGCGACGACGTGGTCGCGGTCCTTGGTGCCGGAGCGGACGAGGCAGCCGCGCTGATACCCGAGGTGGATGTAGTGGTGGCTCAGCACTGGCAGGAAGGCATGGGCGCGTCGCTGCGTACAGGCCTGGACGCGTGCTCGACCCGAGATGTCGACGCTGCCCTGATCACGCTCGTCGATCTGCCGGACGTCGACGCCCGCGTCGTCGCTCGGGTGCTGACCGCGGCCGCGACAGACCCACGCGATGTGCTTGTCCGGGCCACCTATGACGGCGTTCCGGGCCATCCCGTCATCATCGGACGGACCCACTGGGCGGCAGCCGCCGACGTGGCCACCGGTGATCAGGGTGCACGCGCGGTCTTCGTGTCCACCCCGCACAACCTGGTCGAGTGCGGCCACCTGGCGACCGGCCGGGACGTCGACACACCCGTCGACACACCCCAGGAGTTCGACCGTGCGTGACATCCTGCCCGAATTGTTGCGGCGCTGGACCGCAGGTGAATCGGTTGCTGTCGCAACGGTGGTCGCAACGTGGCAGTCCGCTCCCAGACCGGCCGGTGCCACGATGCTCGTCGCGTCTGACGGCCAGGTCACCGGCTCTGTGTCGGGTGGTTGCGTGGAGGGCGCGCTCTACGAACTCAGCCGCGAAGTACTCGGGTCGGGAACGCCGGTGCTGCAGCGGTACGGGGTCAGTGACGACGACGCGTTCGCTGCGGGACTGACCTGCGGGGGAATCCTCGACGTTTTCGTCGAACGGCTCTCCCCCGCCTCCTTCCCCGAACTGGCAGAGGTCGCGGACCACGTCGAAGCACAGCGCCCGGTCGCCATCGCGACGATCGTCGAACACGACGATCCCGATCGCGTCGGGCGACGCCTCATCCTGCGCCCGACCGACGACGGATCTGCCTTTCACACAGGCACCCTCGGCTCGGACCGGGCCGACTCAGCGGTCGTGGACGATGCCCTCGGCATGCTGGCCGGGGGACGTTCCGACACCCTCGTCTACGGTCCGGACGGCCAACGTCGGGGCGAAGGAATGCGCGTCTTCGTGCAGTCCTTCGCCCCGAAGCCGCGCATGCTGGTCTTCGGCGCCATCGACTTCGCCGCAGCGGTCGCGCGGATGGGCAGCTTCCTGGGCTACCGGGTGACGGTCTGCGACGCACGCCCGGTCTTCGCCACGTCCACCAGGTTCCCCGACGCGGACGAAGTGGTCGTCGACTGGCCGCATCGCTACCTCACAGACCAGGCAGAGTCCGGAGCCGTCGATGAGCAGACGGTGATCGCCGTGCTCACACACGACCCGAAGTTCGATGTGCCTGTGCTGTCGGTCGCGCTCCGATTGCCGTCGGTCGCCTACATCGGTGCCATGGGTTCGCGCAGAACTCACGACGACCGGCTCGAACGGTTACGCGAGGAAGGACTGTCCGATCAGGAACTGGCACGCATGTCGAGCCCGATCGGCCTTGACCTCGGTGCGCGCACTCCGGAAGAGACTGCCGTGTCGATCGCGGCCGAGATCATCTCGCTGCGATGGGGTGGCGACGGCGGACGGTTGTCCGAGCGGGGCGGGCCGATCCACCATGACCGGCACTGACCGCGCCCCGATCAGTCAGCGGATCGTCGCCAGCATCGCGCCGACCCCGACGAAGAGACCGCCGAACAGCCGGTTCAACCGTCGCTGACCCCGAGCGCTGCGGGTGAGTCGTTGCAGGCCCCGCGCGGCAACGGCGAAGAAGAACCACATCACCAGCACGTCGATGACGACGACGGTCACGCCGAGCACCGTGTACTGGGGCAGGAGCGCGTTCTCCGGCCGGATGAACTGCGGCATGAAGGCCAGGAAGAAGACGATCGCCTTGGGGTTGGTCAGATTGACCAACAAGCCACGGCGCATCATCGACCAGCGCGGCTCGATCGCCCGCGCCCGATCGGTCTCTTCGGTGTCCGCCGTACGTGAACGCCATTGCCGCACACCGAGATACAACAGATAAGCAGCTCCCGCGTACCGAATAACGTTGAACATCAACGGCGACTCGGCGACGATGACCCCGACACCGGCGGCAACGATCGCGATGTGGATCACCAGGGCGATCTGTTGTCCGAGGATTCCCCAGATGGAACGACTCCACCCGGATGTCAGCGAGTTCGACATGGTGTTGATCGCTCCCGCACCGGGAGTGAACGAGATGAGAGCCCCGGCCGCCACCAGGGTCAGCCAGACCGACCACGACATGGGTCGAAGGATAGAGATGGTCGAGGTGACCGCGCACGAGCGTTCACAGTGCTGAGACGACACGCGAGAATGCATGGGTGTCGGAACTGCATGTGTCCCCCGGACCGGGTATCCCGGGCGGGTTGATCGTGCCGTCGGGCGAACTGCTCGAACGCTTCTCCCGCAGCTCAGGCCCGGGAGGTCAGGGCGTCAACACGACCGATTCTCGGGTGCAGCTGAGCTTGGACCTCGCAGCCAGTTCCGCCTTCAACGACCGGCAGCGCGAGCGCGTGCTGAGTCGTCTGTCGGAGCGACTCGTCGGCACGACGATCACCATCGACGCATCAGAACACCGTTCCCAGCGGCGCAACCGGACGGCGGCCAGAGAGCGACTGGCCGAGATTCTGCGCGAGGCACTCGCACCTGCTCCCCCGCAGCGTCGAGCCACACGTCCGACCCGTGGATCGCAGCGGCGGCGCCTGGCTGCGAAGCGTCGACGTGGCGAGATCAAGAACGACCGCGCCCGCCCCGCAGCGGACGACTGATTCAGTGGCCGGCGACGATGCGCACCCAGTTCGCGCCGCGTCCGATACCTACCCTCGCAAGAACGGTCAGCCGGCCGTCGTCCTCCACGCGGGACAGCGCGGCGGCGGTGGACTTCTCCCCCACCGCGATCACTAACTGCCCGTCGTCCGTGGCGGCGAACCCACGCGGACGAGTCTCGGTCGGTGCGAAGTCCGCGACCTCGCCGAGATGTCCAGCAGCATCCAGTGCGACCGTCGCGAGGGTGGACGCGCTGCGCTCGGAGCCGATGATCCAGCGACCGGCACGGTGCACGTCCGCTCCCCACACCAGACCCTCCTGTGTGGGATCGGCGCCGAATCGACTGTGTTTCAAGCCTGCTGACGGATCGACGATGCTCACCGACTCCGCCGGGGCGAGCGAGCCGTCGGCGCCGACGTCATGGCGGATGACCTCACCGGAGAACTCGGTGATCAGGTAGGCGTTCTCGTCTTGGATGATCAGGTGGCGTGGTCCGCTGCCGTCCGGTTGGGCGATGGTCGCCGGGTCGAGCGGGGTGAGCGTTCCGTCCTCACCCAGGTCGTACTGCGCGATCAGATCATCGCCCAGCGAGACGAAGTAGGCGTGTCCGCGATCGGGGACCACGCAATGCAGGTTCGCAAACTCGACATGTGCGGTGGCTTCTCCCAGATCACCCTCGTTCCCGACCGGCCACACCTCACCGAAGCCACCGCCGTAGGACGCACCGAGCAGGAATGAACGCGATGGGTCCAAGGCGAGGTAGGTCATCGACGCGTCGACGTCGCGGCGGGAGACCGGGTGCAACTCACCGGTCGTGCGGTCGAGCTTCAACGTGACGATCCCCGCCGGCTCACCCTTGTACGCGGCGAAGACCAGATCGCGCGCGGCGTCGATCGCGAAGGTGCTGCACCCCTGCCCGGCCACCGAGGTCGCGATCACATCGAGCCGAGGTTCTTCGCGGCGCTCCAGCCGCAGGGTCGAGATGGTGCCGTCGCCGGCGTTGGCGATCAGCACGAGATCATGGGCGAGGTCACTCATGTCTCAACCCTAAGCACGAGAGAGTGGCTGTATGCCTGGGGCCTGCGTCCGTGATGACTGGCCCCGCGGGTCCTGACAGGTCAGGAGGGCCGGTCGATGCGGTAGTCGATCGGGGTGCAGTTGCCGTTGTTCGACTTCTCCGCCGAGCATGCGGTCAGGCCCACCACGAGATCCATCTCGGCGCGCAGCGTCAGTCGGTCGCCCGCCATCGTCGGCGGCGGGTCGATGTGCAGTTCGCCGTCGAGGTCGGTCCATACGTCCATGAACACGTTCAGCGTCGTGGAGATGCGGTCGGACGAGATGTCGAACGCGTCGAACGCGCTGACGAGGTTTGCGAAGCAGCTCGGGTGTTCGGCACCCTCGAACTCCGGATAGAGCAGGTCGAACGTGTCCTGGCTGCACGGCGTGAGCGTCATGTCGTGCACACCGACAGTGTCCTCGACGATCGTCGCCATGACCCTAGAACGGTTGCTGTACAACCGATCTCCCGGACCGACGTAGATCGAGTTCTTGTAGTCGGTGGTACGGCCGGTGGAGAACCACTCGTCGTGGTCGTCTGCACCGAAGGCGAAGAAGTCACTCACCTGTTCCCCGCACGGGTCAACGATCGTGAGCATCTCCCCCGCTCGCAGGACGAGTCCGACACCTGTCTGTGGCGCGATGCGCTCGAAGCCGGGCGCCGGGGCGTCCGCCCCTCCGGCATACGAGACGTGCGCGTCAGGGCTCGGGGTGCGCGGGCGAACGTGCTGCGTCGTCATCGGGTCTCCTGGGGGACGAAGGGTGCGTGCCAGTCGGGTTCGACGGCGCGACCCGAGTACTGCCGTGCTTCGGAGGAGTCGCCATGGTCGACCGCCATCGGATTCACCGATCCTTGCAGGGCTCGATCGCGTGCCCTGATCAGGTCACGCATCCGTTCGAAGCCACCCTGCTCGCGAAGCAGCTCGAACTGCTCGTGCAGGTTGAACACCAGACAGGGCCTCGGCGCGCGACGCGCCACTCTCGAGGAGTTCGGGTGCAGTCCCACGACGAAGTACGCCACGCCGGCGTAGGAGAACGCGAAGTGAGCCGCATCCGGGTCGGCTCCGACGCCGCGCGCCCAAGGCAGGTCGTCCCCGTCGTGCAACTGCTGCAGCGTGCGCCAGAGCAGATCCTCGAAGGCACGTTCGTCGTCGATGACCGGTCCGTCGAACGTGGCGATGAAGGACTGGAACGGACCGGTCGGATCCGCCGAGCGCCCGTAGACGGCAAGCGCCTTTCCGAGGTCCCGCGCACTGGTGGGGTCTCCCAGTTCGCCGAGGTCGATGCTGGTGACGTTGTCGCGACGGAAGACCGACCTCGCTCCCAGACAGGGATATTCGGGTTGGGCGACCATGTCGGCCAGATCTGACAATCGATCCGATTCGTGGGTCGTGGACATCTTGTGCACCTTCGCATCAACGGGTCGGGCGCACTCGCCCGATCGGTCCGCCAGTCTGTCCCGCGCCACTGGTGTTACGGCCACTTGCATCCACCCTCCGTTGGGGTGAAATTCGCCGATCGTCGCCTTCCGACAAGCGCCAGCCCGTTTCAACCGCGCTGAGCGCCATACCGTCGAAGACGTTCCGGGTCATGCGTGCGGTCGACACTTCCGCACTTCGCTGACACGTCACGGCGAACGCTGCCGTGCGTTCAGGACCCACACTCCTCACAGTCAGGACGAGGTATGTCAGACCACGAACTGCCGGGAAACCCCCAGCACGACATCAAGTACACGGAGGGCCGAGCCGATCTCGACCAGCCCAACCCCACCAAGGACGTCGCCTCCGGTGAAGCCAAGTCCGTCGCGCAGGACGCCAAGTCGTCCGCGTCCGATGTTGCAGGCACCGCCCAGCAGCAGGCAGGTGAGGTCCTGCACGAGGCCACCGACCAGTTGAAGACGCTGATCGATCAATTGAAGAGCGAGTTCGGCGGTCAGAGCTCCGGGCAGCAGCAGCGCCTGGCGAGCGGACTTACCTCTCTCGCAGACGAACTCGACGGAATGTCCAAGGGCAGCGAGCAGTCCGGCGTCGCGTCCGACCTGGCCCGTCAGGCGTCGACCCGGGCCCGGGACGCGGCCACCTGGATGGAGAACCGTGAGCCGGGCGACGTCGTCGAGGAGGTCAAGCGCTTCGCTCGTCAGCGTCCGGGCACCTTCCTGGCCGCAGCCGCACTCGTGGGCTTGGTGGCCGGTCGGATGACCCGCGGCATTGCCGATGAGGCGCGCGACGACTCCGGTGACTCCTACGGCCAGGGCGGTCCGGGTCAGAACCGGTATGTCGCCGGTCGCCCGCAGTCGCACCAGCCCACCGGCTACGCACCGCCCGCAGGCCAGTACGGCATCGGCGAGCAGTACGCCGACAATGTGCACGACGCCCCGCAGTACGCCGAGTACGTCGAAGGTGTCCCCGGCTACCAGCCGGAGCAGTACGTTGACGGTGTTCGGGTCGAGCCCGGCCAGCAGTTCGGCAATGGCACGCCGCGTCGTCCGGAAGACCTGCGCTGATGTCAGTCGGTCCTGACAACGGCACCGGATCGCACGCCGCCGGCCAGGGTGCCGGCGGGTACGGGAGCGGATACGGAAACGGTCCTGCCGACTCCAACCGTCAGTACGAGAACGTGACTGACGCAATCCCGCCGGCCGAGCCGCTGCGTAGTGCACACGGCACGCATGAGAAAGGCGAGGTCTCCTCGATCGGCGCCATCATCGGCGAGATCACCGAGGATATGTCCACGCTCATGCGGCAGGAGGTCGCGCTCGCCAAGGCCGAGGTCCAGCAGTCCGCGTCTCAGGCCGGCAAGGGCGCGGGAATGCTCGCGGGTGCCGGCGCCGCCGTGCACTACGCGTTGTTCTTCCTGTCGATCGCCCTGTGGTGGGCGCTCGGAGATCTCATGGACAACCTCGGTTGGTCCGCGGTGATCGTCGCCCTCATCTGGGGTGTCATCGCCGCCATCCTCGCCTCGATGGGCAAGGGACAGCTCAAGAACGTCAAAGGAATGCCGCGCACCGTCGACACCGCCAAGCGGGTCCCGGATGCGCTCCAGGGAAATGAGGGAAACAACCGATGAGCAACAACGACCCGGAGCAGCTGCGTCAGGAAATCCAGCAGACGCGCTCCAACCTCAGTCAGAACGTCAACGCCCTCGGTGAGGCCGTGACGCCGGGCAATATCGCCCGCCGCCAGGTCGACAAGGTGACGGGCACCGCCGCCGGATTGAAGGACAAGGTCATGGGCACTGCAGAGGACTTCCGCGACGAGCACACCGGCAACGGTCCGGGCGTGGGCGATCGTGTCTCGCATGTCGGCGACCGCGCCGGTGAGCTGCCCCAGCAGGCAAAGCGCAAGGCCCAGGGCAACCCCCTGGCCGCTGGGCTCATCGCGCTGGGCGCAGGCTGGCTCGTCGGCTCGCTGATGCCGGCGTCGCAGAAGGAACGCGACCTGGCACAGCAGGCCAAGGACAAGGCGCAGCCCGTCGTGTCCGAAGCGCAGTCACTCGCGAAGGAGTCGGCTCAGAACCTCAAGGAGCCGGCGCAGGACGCAGTCGAAAGCGTCAAGCAGACCGCCCAGGACGCTGCCCAGACAGTGAAGTCCGAAGGCCAGCAGGCCGCTACGGACGTCAAGGACAGCGCCCAGGAGTCGAAGGACAACGTTCAACAGCACCAGCAGCGTGACGACACGTCGCTGACCTGATCGAACTCAGCCGAGACCGAGGGCCCGTCACCGCGAGGTGGTGGGCCCTCGGTGTCGTCAGGGCTGCCGTCATGGGCGACGCAGGGCAGCACGTCCGAGCACGCCGCCGGCCAGCACCAGGGCGCCGAGTGCGACCGCTTGCCAGGGCAGCGTGGCCACCAGCACGGCGCAGCCCGCCATGCCGAGGATGTTGAATGCACGCGGCCAACGCCGTTGCCCGCAAGGCTGACGAAAAGCGGATGCGTTGGTCACGAAGTAGTAGGTGAGCACCCCGAACGACGAGAAGCCGATAGCTCCCCGCAGGTCGGCGAGCAGCACCAGCAGCACCACGACGACCCCCACCGCGATCTGCGCGGCGGCAGGGACCTGGTGCCGCTCGTCGACCGTGGCGAAAGGACTCGGAAGATCACGCTCGCGCGCCATCGCAAGCATCGTCCGGGAAACCCCTGCGATCAGCGCGAGAAGCGCTCCCAGGCTGGCGGCAACGGCACCGCACCGCACGATCGGGCCGGCCCACGAGGCGCCGACGGCGTCCACCGCGCTCATCAGCGGAGCATCCGCCGCAGCAAGGGATGACCCGAGCACCTTCACCGACACCACGCCGATCACCGCGTACAACGTGACCGCCACTGAGAAGGCGATGAGGATGGCGCGACCGATCATCTCCGGGCGGCGTACCTCCTCGGCGAGGGTCGCGATCCGCGCATACCCGGCGAACGCGAAGAACAGCAGACCCGCTGCCTGGAGCACTCCGTAGGGCTCGGCGGACGCAAGGGCGGCGTTCGGCACGACGCTCTCACGGGTACCCACCAGCACCACGAAGAACACAAGCACCAGGACGGTGATGGTCACCAGCACCTTCGCGGCGACCACAGTCCGGGTGATGCCCCGCAGGTTCAGAGCAGTGAGGGCCACTACGGCTACAGCGGCTGAAAGTCGTTGCAGCACTGAGGTGTCGGGGAAGAGGTAGTACGCGAACGTCATCGCCATCGCGGCACAGGACGCCGTCTTCCCGATGACGAAACCCCACCCTGCGACGAACCCCCACCAAGGCCCCAACACCTCGCGTCCGAACAGGTAGGTGCCGCCCGACGAGGGATACGCCGCGGCGAGCTGCGCCGACGCGACGGCGTTGCAGAAGGCGACGAAGGCCGCGATCGCGAGAGCGACCAGCAGCAGCGAACCTGCGGACGCGGCCGCGGGCGCGTACGCGGAGAACACACCGGCGCCGAGCATGGCCGACAGTCCGACGACCACCGCATCTGCCGTGCCCAAGCGCCGGGCAAGCGGTGCGGATGCCGTCATCGCACGCCTTCGACGCGATTGGTCCAAGGGACACTCACGGTACGAGGATGACAGAACCCGCGCCGTGGGGCCGCGCAATCACTCCTTGGGACGTGCCCGCTCGACGTCCGGGGTGCCGGCACCCTCATCGTCCTTGAGCGCGTCGATGTCCTGCACCACGCGCTTCTTCTCGGCCGAGTCGAGTTCGACACCGGCCTGGTCCAGGCCCTCGTCCAGCTTGTGTTCGATGCGGTCCTTATCGCCGCTGTATTCGTATGACGTCACGTCGTCGACGACGTTCTGCGCTGCATCGGTCGCAGCGTCCTGCTCGGAGTCGTTCGGCTTGCCGGTCTGGTCGGTCATGAGAACCTCCTCGGTAAGGGCGAACGGGAGTCCGCCCGGGTGCGGCCACGTTTGCATGTGGATGGTCACCGCACCACCCCCGATCAGGTGGCCTTCCGTGACAGACTCAGGATGGTGCCGATCCCATTACCCACCAGGCGAATCCGTGACGACGGGCTGACTCGTCGGCGCGAACCGGTGAATGGCGTCATGACCGCCTGGGTGGAGCGACCCGGTCGACCCCACACGCGTCCGCTGGTATTGATCCCCGGCCTGTCGATGTCGTGGCATGCCTTCCGTTGGTTCCTCGACCGGCACCCGCTCGATCGACCGATTCTGGTGATCGATCCGCCCGGTTGCGGACGAAGCGCGCGATTGCCGCACCGGATGGACGCCGACGCGCAGGCGCAGCATGTGGCGGCATGGCTCGACCACCTCGAGCGCGGCCCGGTCGACGTCGTGGGCCATTCCCTCGGGGCCATCACCGCGGCCCGCCTCGCGGCGCAGCGCGCCGACCTCGTCACTTCGATCATCCTGGTCTCCCCCTCGCCGGATGATCGGTGGCCCAGGATGCGCAACCATGTCGGCGCGTTGGTGAAGGGCGTTCCGGCCGAGGCACCGCGGGTCTTCGCTCAGGCCGCGTTCGACTACCTCCGCTCGAACCCTCGGGTGCTCGCCGGATTCAACACCGAAGCCGGACGCCCGGCGTCCGACGTCATGAACGACGTCCACACACGAGTGCTCGTCGTGCGTGGTTCCGCCGACCGGGTCTCCAGTCGCAGATGGTGCGACGAACTGGCCGCGGCAGCGAACGGCAACGTCGTCACCGTGCCTGACGGCGCGCACGGCCTCCCGCAACAGATGCCAGGCGACCTGGTCGCGATCGTCGCCGCGTTCACCGCTCGCCGCGGGCACCCGTGAGAGGCTGGACCGCCCACCCAACCGACTCAAGGGGCTTCGGCCATGGGCTCCCCGCCTACTTCTTCTCGTCCTTGGCCGCAGATGCCTTCTTCGGCGAACGCTTTCGGCGCAGTTCGGGCAATACATCGGTGCCGTACGCCTTGATCATCTCTCGGTAGTCCGGCCCCATGTTCGCGACGTAGATGTCGTCGAAGCCGGCGTCGACGAACGGCTCGAACGCCTGGACGTGCTCGCGGGCATCGGGACCGAACGCGCCGTTCTCGGCGAACTTCTCCCGGGTCACCAACTCCGCAGCCTGCTCGAAGTGCTTCGGACTCGGCAGCACCTGGGACAACTCCCCCGGCACTGCCGCGTTGGGCCAGATCCCGAAGGCGGCATCGATCGCGGCATCCCGGTTCTTGCCCCACGCCACCTTGAAGCCCGCCTGCGTCGGCGCCTTCGCGCCCTTTGCCTTCCGGAACTTCTTCACGCTTTCCGCATCGGGCTGCGTGGTGATGAATCCGTCGCCGATGCGGCTCGCGAGCTCGAGCGCCTTCGGACCGAACGCACTCACGTAGATCGGCGGCGGGCTGTTTGGCACGGAATAGATGCGGGCGGTGTCGACCGTGTAGTACGGCCCCTCGTGTGACACCACCTCGCCGGTCCACAACTCGCGGATGAGGCCCACGGCCTCCTCCAGCATGTCCAGCCGGACGTCGGCGTGCGGCCAGACGTCGCCCAGGATGTGCTCGTTGAGCGCCTCGCCACTGCCCACACCGAGGGTGAAGCGCCCGCCGGTGAGCAGGGCACTGGTGGCTGCTGCCTGGGCGATGATCGCGGGATGGATCCGAACCGTCGGGCAGGTGACCGCCGTCGTGATCGGTAGATCACAGACCTGGCTGATGGCACCGATCATCGACCACACGAACGGCGACTCACCCTGCGCATCGGTCCACGGGTGGAAGTGATCGCTGATCCACAGCGCGTCGAACCCGGCCTCCTGCGCCAGACGTGCCTGCTCGACCAACTGCTCGGGCGAATACTCCTCGCACGAAAGGAAATAGCCGATGCGCTTCATTGCAGATGCCTCCGTCGGTCGTGGTTCGGTGTGAACAGACTGGCACCGCACGGACGTCGGGTGACGGTTTCGTGACCGCCGAGCTTCGCAAGTGGCCAGACTGACGACATGGCCAAGAGCGAACAGACCGCGATCGAGGTCGGCGGTCACGAGATCAAGGTGACCAACCTCGACAAGGTGATGTACCCCGAGACCGGCACGACCAAGGGCGACGTCATCGACTACTACCGCCAGGTGGCCCCGTGGTTCGTCGCGCATGCGTCGCGCCGACCGGCGACACGCAAGCGCTGGGTCAACGGTGTGGGTACAGCTGACGAGCCGAGGGACGCGTTCTTCCACAAGAACCTCGACCCCGCGTCGACGCCGGACTGGGTCGCCACGGTGTCTTTGGAGCATCGCCATCGCGCGTCGACCTACCCACTTGTCGACGACGAAGCCACCCTGATCTGGCTGGCCCAGCTGGCGAGTCTGGAGATCCACGTCCCGCAGTGGAAGGTCGGTCCGCGCGGCGGGCATCAGAACCCTGACCGGATGATTCTCGACCTCGACCCGGGCGAGGGTGCCGGCATCGCAGAATGCATCGAGGTCGCCCACCTCTGCAAGGAACTGCTGGACGGAATGAAGCTGACGTCGGTGCCGGTCACCAGCGGCAGCAAGGGTATTCACCTGTACGCCGGATTGGACGGCAAGCACACGGCAGCACAGGTCACCGAGGTGGCCAAGGCGCTCGCCGAGGCTCTGGAGAAAGAACACCCGGATCTGGTGGTCAGCAACATGCGCAAGGACGTTCGCGGCGGCCGGGTGCTCATCGACTGGAGCGAGAACAACGGCAACAAGACGGCTGTCGCGCCGTACTCCTTGCGCGGACGGGATCACCCGTATGTCGCTGTCCCTCGCGAGTGGAACGAACTCACCGCCTCCCTGGAGCAACTCACGCCGCCGCAGGTACTGCAGCGTCTTGCCTCCATCGGCGATCCGATGCAAGTGCTGCTGGACAAGGACGAACGCGTCTCGCGCACCGCAAAGGATCGGCTGACGAAGTACCGGAGCATGCGGGATCAGGCCAAGACACCGGAACCGGTGCCCGAGGCGTCCCCCGTTGCCGGCGAAGGAAAGTCGTTCGTCATCCAGGAGCATCACGCCAGCCGCCTGCACTACGACTTCCGGCTCGAACGGGACGGCGTGCTGGTGTCGTGGGCGGTGCCCAAGGGGCCACCGGACGACCCGAAGGACAACCACCTCGCGGTCATGACCGAGGACCATCCGCTGGAGTACGGCAGCTTCGAGGGCACGATCCCGCAGGGTCAGTACGGCGGCGGTGAGGTGAAGATCTGGGACGCCGGCACCTACGAGTGCGAGAAGTGGCGCGATGACAAGGAAGTGATCGCTGTCCTGCACGGGCGTCCCGACGGAGGCTTGGGCGGAGAGCCCGTGAAGTTCGCGATCGTCCATACCAAGATGGGCGGCGACGACAAGAACTGGCTGATGCACCGCATGGAGCTCGAACCAGCCGACAGCCAGGCCACGACCGGCACCTCCGATTCCACGACCGACCAGAAGTTGCCGCGCTTCGAGGCGATGCTCGCGAGTGTCGGTTCGGACGACGACCTCGGCACACGTGACTGGGTGTTCGAGACGAAATGGGACGGCTACCGCGCGATCGCCGAGGTCACCGGCGGTCAGGCGTCGCTGCGCAGCCGCAACGGCAAGGATTTCACCCGCACCTATCCCGAACTCGCCGAACTGGGTTCGCTCCTCGATGGCCACACCGCGGTGCTCGACGGCGAGATCGTCGCGCTCGACGAGGACGGCAGGTCAAATTTCGGCAGCCTGCAGAATCACGGTGCGGGTGGATCGAAGGCGCACTACATGGTGTTCGATCTGCTGTACCTCGACGGCGAATCCCTGCTCCGGACGCCGTACTCGGAGCGTCGAAAGGCACTGGAAGCACTCACGCTGGACGGCGAATACATCCACGTGCCAGTGACTTTGGGTTCGGACGCAGAGGCAGCGTTGAAGGTCAGCAAGGACCTGAAACTCGAAGGGGTGATCGCCAAGACCATCGACGGCGTTTATCAGCAGGGCAAGCGCGCGGGGACGTGGTTGAAGATCAAGAACCAGCGAATGCAGGAGGTGATCGTCGTCGGTTGGAAACCCGGTGCGGGCAGTCGTGCGAACACGATCGGCTCGTTGCTCTTGGCCGTCAACGGGGACGACGGACTCACCTACGTCGGACGTGTCGGCACCGGGTTCAACGCCAAGCAGCTGGCCGAGATCAAGAAGCGCCTGGAGCGACTGGAACGCAAGACTCCCGCGCTCGACGACGTGCCTCGCGCCGACGCCAAGGATGCCAAGTGGGTGCGACCCAGCGAGGTCGGTGAGGTGACTTTCGGTGAGTGGACAGCCACCGACCGGCTGCGCCACCCCGCCTGGCGCGGCTGGCGTCCGGACAAGAATCCGCAGGACGTGGTCAGGGAAGATGGCTGAACTGCACGCAAGCCCGGGGCATCAGGTACAGGCCCGAGAGGTCGGTTTCTCGAAGGGGGACGCACCGCAATGGCCGGCCTAAAAACCGGACACTCGCAGCGTCAGGCGTCTTGCGGACGACTCCGCTGTCGTTCACGACCCCCGATCGGAGGATCGCCGCAGCTGGATGCGACGGGGCTGAACCGCTACCTCTCGTCGTGCCGGACGGCGTGCTGGGCCTTCGCGTTGAGCACCTCGGTGCGGATGGCGGCCATGATCAGGTCGGTCGCTTCACGCGCCGCCTGGTCGTCGGTCCGTCCGGCGAACACGCTCAGGTCGATCCGCGGCCCGACACTGAAATGGGCCGAGTGGCGGTGCCAGAGGTGCTCGGTCCCCTGCTTCGGGCCCCAGAGCCCGACCGGGAAGACCGGCGCTTCGGGATGCTTCAATGCGAGCCGTGCAGCGCCTGTTCGGGCCGGTCCCGGCATCCGATCGGGTTCGGTGGTGAGCCGTCCCTCGGGGTAGAGCACCACGACCTGCCCGAGGTCGAGACGGCGCCCGGCCTCGTCCAGAGCTGCAGCGGCGTTCGCGGATCCGCGTGCGACGGGAATCTGACCGGTCGCCCGGGCGAGCCACCCGACCACCGGCCAGGAAAACACCTCACGCATCGCGAGGAAGTGCGGAAAACGACTGTGCCCGATCACCATTCGAGCAACGGCGAGTGGCTCACTCATCGTCATGTGGTTCGCGACGATGATCACCGGGCCTTCGCCCGGGATGTCGTCGGACCGGGTGTACCGCACGCGGTGGGCCACTTTCGCGAGCGACCAGACCAGCGCGAACCCCGCCGCGTCCTTGGCGCGCAGCAGCAGCGGCTTCTTCTGTCCCATTACGCCCTCCCAGCCTCATTCATTGCTGAAGAACACCATGACGGCTCGGGTAAACACCGACAGTCCGACGATCAGTAGAACGACACCCGAGACAAACCATGGCGAGAACTTTCTTTCCGGCGTAAGCCCCGCTCCCGCGCCGCCCGCGAGAACGTGAGGAGAAACAAGTCCCTTGGAACACGTTGCCACGCTATCGACGATCTGCTTGAGTCCTTTATAAATCAGCGTTGCACACACCTGCCATCCCGTCCTGCCGTTTGAGAGGCTGGACTCGTACCTGAAACGACCCAAGGAGACGCCTTGATCTTCATCACCGCCAAGTTCCCTGTGAAGCCCGAGCACGCCGACGACTGGCCGCAGCTGGCCAAGGAGTTCACCGAGGCATGCAACGCCGAGGACGGCTGCCTGTTCTTCCGCTGGTCGCGGTGCCTCGACGACCCGAACGAATACATCCTCATCGAAGCGTTCGAGGACGACGACGCCGGCGCGAAGCACGTGCAGAGCGACCACTTCAAGAAGGCCACCGCCGAGTTGCCGAAGTACCTGCAGCGCACCCCGGACATCGTGAACACGAAGGTCGAGGGGTGGAGCAAGCTCGGCGAGATGTCGGTGGATTGAGTTCAGACCTTGATCGAGTCGGTCAGTGGACCGGTGGTCTGGACAAGGCGCAGACGAAGCGGGCACTGACCGGTGAGGACCCGTTCGACGAGACCACCATGCTCGACGACGACCACCACGGTCACGCGTACGACGGTGGTCACCACGACGAGCCGCGCAAGCAGGCGCAGCACGTCTGAGCGACGCACGATGGGCGCGGTCCGGGAGCGATCCCGGGCCGCGCCTTGCGTCCGCCTATCCTCGACCCCATGCGTTGTGGGTACTTCGATCGGCACGAGTGCCGGTCGTGCACGTTCATGAACGTGCCGTACCCGCAGCAGGTCCACGACGGCGACGACCTCGTCGCGAGGACTCTTGCCGAGCACGTCCGAGCCGAGCAATGGCTGCCACCCGCGACCGGACCCGAGTCGGGTTTTCGCAACAAGGCGAAGCTGGTGGTCGGTGGACGCCGCGGCGCACCGACCCTCGGCATCCTCGACGACCACGGCAACGGCGTCGATCTCACCGGGTGCGGCCTGTACCAACCCGCCTTGGCCGACGCGCTGCCGTTGCTGAGGGAGGTCGTCGCCGAAGCGGAGCTCACGCCGTACGACGTCCCGAGCCGCAACGGCGAGCTGAAGAATCTCATCGTCACCCACTCCCCCGACGGCGAGTTCATGATCCGGTTCGTGCTGCGCTCCACCGGGCAACTGGGCAAGGTGGAACGAGCAATTCCGTTGCTGCACAAGCACGTTCCTGGCACGAGGGTCGTGTCGGTGAACCTGCTGCCCGATCATCGTGCGGTGATGGAGGGTGCGCAGGAGATCGTCCTCACCGAGCACGACACCCTCCCGATGCGGATGGGTGAGGTCAGACTGCACCTGCGGCCGGCGAGCTTCTTCCAGACGAACACATTCGTCGCCACTCAGCTGTACGCACAGGCAGCGGACTGGATCGGCGATCTCACTCCCGCGGTCCTGCTGGATCTGTTCTGCGGTGTGGGCGGGTTCGGGTTGACCGCTGCCGGTCAAGGCGTGCGGGAGGTGTTCGGAGCGGAACTGTCCCCGGACGCAATCATCAGTGCTCGGCGCACGGCCGCCGAACTCGAGTCCGCAGGTGCGACATCCAGATTCACCTTCGTGGCGGGGGACGCGTTCGAAGCTGTCGCTGCGGCGCCCGCGCCGGACGTCGTCGTCGTGAACCCACCCCGACGGGGCATCGGCCCGGACGTCTGCAAATGGCTCGAGCGCTCGGGCACCCGTCACCTCGTCTACTCCAGTTGCAATCCACGCAGCCTGGCGACGGATCTCGTTCTGCTCCCGTCGTTCGGCGTCGACCGAGCACGGGTGTTCCACATGTTTCCGCAGAGCAGTCACCACGAGGTGCTGGTGCAGCTGAGCCGTACATGATCCGGCAGTGGGTCATTCATGAGTCGTAGTCGCCGCCACCGTCCACGATCACCGTTTCCACAGGAACACGGCATCGACGCGATGCGAATATCGCTGCCGCACAATGATTCTTGGACAACGGTGCGTGATCACCTCGTCG